>NZ_JBGQKW010000009.1:0-49933 GCF_041499725.1 Sulfuricaulis sp. | reverse complement strand
GGTGTTGTCCACCAACGGCGACACCTTCCTCGGTGGCGAGGACTTCGACAAGCGCATCATCGATTACCTCGCGGACGAATTCAAAAAGGACGCGGGCGTGGACCTGCACAGGGACCCGCTGGCGCTGCAACGCCTGAAGGACGCGGCCGAGAAGGCCAAGATCGAACTGTCCTCGAGCCAGCAGACCGAAGTGAACCTGCCATACATCACGGCCGACGCCAGCGGTCCGAAACATCTTAATATCAAGATCACGCGCGCCAAGCTCGAAGCGCTGGTCGAGGACCTCATTCAGAAAACCATCGAGCCGTGCAGGGTCGCGCTCAATGACGCCGGACTCAAGGCCTCCGAGATCGACGACATCATCCTGGTCGGCGGCCAGACGCGCATGCCCAAGGTGCAGCAACTCGTGAAGGATTTCTTCGGCAAGGAACCGCGCAAGGACGTGAACCCGGACGAGGCGGTCGCCGTCGGTGCGGCCATTCAGGGTGGCGTGCTCGGTGGCCAGGTCAAGGATGTATTGCTGCTCGACGTCACGCCGCTGTCGCTCGGCATCGAGACGCTAGGCGGCGTGATGACCAAGCTGATCCAGAAGAACACCACGATCCCGACCAAGGCCTCGCAGGTGTTCTCCACCGCCGACGACAGCCAGACGGCGGTGACGGTGCATGTGCTCCAGGGCGAGCGCGAGATGGCCACGGGCAACAAGTCGCTCGGCCGTTTCGACCTCGGCGATATCCCGCCGGCGCCGCGCGGCGTGCCACAGATCGAGGTCGTGTTCGACATCGACGCCAACGGCATCCTGCACGTGTCGGCCAAAGACAAGGCCACCAACAAGGAAAACAAGATCACCATCAAGGCCGGATCGGGCCTGAGCGAGGCGGAAATCCAGCAGATGGTCAAGGACGCCGAGGCGCACGCCGAGGAAGACCACAAGGCGCGCGAGCTCGCCGAGACGCGCAACCACGCCGACAGCCTGGTTCACAGCGTGCGCAAGTCGGTGAAGGAAATGGGCGAGAAGCTGGATGCCGCGGAGAAGGAAAAGATCGAGGCCGCGATCAAGGAACTCGAGGAAGCCACGCGCACCGACGACAAGGACGACATCAAGAAAAAGACCGACGCGCTGCTGGAAGCCTCGCACAAGATGGCCGAGCAGATGTACGCGCAGGCCAACGCCGCGGCCGCCCCGGGCGCGGCGGAAACCGCCGGTGCCGAAAAGGCCGAGGGCAAGGAAAAGGAAAACGTGGTCGACGCTGAATTCGAGGAAGTGAAAGAGAACAAGGGCAAGAAGTAACCATCGCTTGCTCGGGAGACGAGGGCACAGTGGGCGTCGGGGTGACCACTGTGCCTTTGCTGTTTGAAGGCCGGACATTCATGCGGGACAGGTAGCACGAATGGGAAAAGAAGATTACTACAAGACGCTCGGCGTGGAACGCAACGCCTCGGAGGCCGACATCAAGAAGGCCTACCGGCGTTTGGCGATGAAACATCACCCGGACCGCAATCCGGACAAATCCGCCGAGGGCAAGTTCAAAGAGGCCAAGGAGGCCTACGAGATTCTTTCCGACGCGCAGAAACGCGCCGCGTACGACCAATTCGGGCACGCGGGCGTCGACCCCGCGGCCGCCGGCGGGGCGGGCGGGTTCTATTCCGCGCGCGGCGGCGGTAACTTCGCCGATATTTTCGGCGACGTGTTCGGCGACATCTTCGGCGGCGGGCGCGGTCGCGGCGGCGGCGCGCAGGTGTTCCGCGGCGCCGATCTGCGCTACAGCCTCGAACTCTCACTCGAAGACGCGGTCAAGGGCACGGAAGTGCGCATCCGCGTGCCGGCGATGGAAACCTGCGAGACATGCAAGGGCAGCGGCGCCAAGGCCGGCGCCTCGTCCACGATCTGCCGCACCTGCGCCGGTCACGGCCAGGTACGCATGCAGCAAGGTTTCTTCTCGATCCAGCAGACCTGCCCCAACTGTCACGGCAGCGGCAAGACCATCACCGATCCCTGCCCGACCTGCCACGGCGCCGGCCGCGTGCAACACACCAAGACGCTATCCGTGAAAGTTCCCGCCGGCGTGGACGAAGGCGACCAGATCCGGCTCGCAGGCGAGGGCGAGGCCGGCGAGAACGGCGGGCCGTCGGGCGATCTCTACGTGCAGGTCCGGCTCAAACCCCACGCTCTTTTCAAGCGCCAGCAGGACGATCTCTATTGCGAGATGCCGGTGAGCTTCGCCACCGCGGTGATCGGCGGCGAACTCGACGTGCCGACGCTCGACGGCCGCGCCTCGATCAAGATTCCAGCCGGCACCCAGAGCGAAAAACTTTTCCGCCTGCGCGGCAAGGGTGTGCGCAACGTGCGCAGCGGCCAGACCGGCGACCTCTACTGCCGCATCAGCCTCGAAACCCCGGTCAACCTGACCGCGAAGCAGAAGGAACTGTTGCAGGAATTCGAGAAATCGGTGAAAGAGGGCGGGGCGCGTCACAGCCCACGTGAATCATCTTGGGTGGATAAGCTGAAGGGACTGTTCGGTTGAGTCAATTGGCGGGTGCGCAAGCAACTCGCGACGGTCGCATGCCCATCGCTTACTCCGTTTCAAACTTCAATGCCCGGGCACTTGCACTCCATCGATAAAACCTTGCGCCTCGGAATGCAAATTCGAATACAGGGATGAGCCTCGGTGTGAGTAGATGATGGCAAATCCAGTGTCTCGACGTTCTGGGTGCCTACAATAGAGTGATTCCGCTTGGAGTATAAGAGTCTCTCGATGGGTGGGCGATGTCTGTGCTTGTTTGTCCTCAGACACGTACGTGACTTTAACACACGGGTATCCGCGCTGTTCTTGATACTCAAAGGCAGACTTGATGATTGTAAAGCGCTCAGAGTCTGTATCGTTCATGAATTTCTGTCTTATGAACGATACTAATTCGTCCTTATTTAATTTTGTTTCTAACCCGTACATGAGTACTTGCGCGCCAAAACTTTCTTTTGGCGCTTCCCCCATTCGGGCGAATCCCATTCCATCGGGTGAAGATTCGAGCAAACGCCATCCCTCCGAATTGGGAACACGTACATTGATGTAACTCCCTTCGTACAGATGTCCGGCAGGGACCGCTTTGAAATGTCGACCGGGCGCTTGAGTAGCACAGGCTGACAGTAGTATCTGGAGTGCAAGTATTGATACAAGTAGAGGAAATGGGCGATTCATATTTTTATGCATAACGCCTCACATACCTAAAAGTAGGCACCCGAAAAGGTACTGTATTTTGGGATGCCATGGTGTCTAAGAACTCATATCTCGTCAAATCATTCTGTCTGTAATTCACAGTTTCGTAGGGTGCGCAAAAGCGAAGCGTTGCGCATCGTTGCCTGTTTGGTTTTTTCGGGTCCCCGTAGCGCGCGCCGAGTACCGCAGCCCCACAGGGAGTTTTTAAGCGAGCCCGTGTTTGAGCCCGAGGCGCGTTGTGTGCGCCCGGCGAGTTGGCGAGCGCCCGGTGGGGCGAGGAACGGAGGGAACCGCTTCGTATTTTGAAGCGGCGGGCGCTCCGGGGTACCCTTTCTTTTGGTTACTTTTCATTGGGTAAGCAAAGAAAAGTAACCTGCCGTGGGTCAGCCACCCACAAATAGCTGTTGAGATCGCGCGCAAAGCGCGCGATACCCTTCAAAGCCTGGATGCCCGCCTCCGCGGGCATGACAGCATAATTGAATCCCCGCCTTCGCGGGGATGACAACCAACTAAAGTATTCGCCCTTCGACAAGCTCAGGGCGAACGGATGGAAGGAATAACTACAATTTACGCCGGTCGAATCACGCGTTACGATGCACGTATAACAATTAACGGACTCACCCTAATGATCAAAATCGCCATCACCGGCGCCGCCGGCCGCATGGGCCGCACGCTCATCGAAGCCTGCGCCCGCGCCGAAGGCCTGCGCCTGAGCGCCGCCGTCGAACGCCCCGGAAGCGCAACCCTCGGCCGCGACGCCGGCGAACTCGCCGGCACCGGCAAGCTCGGGGTCACCCTCGTTTCCGCCCTCGACGGACTGGATTTCGACGTGCTCATCGACTTCACCAGTCCGGTGGCTACGCTCGCCAATCTCGAATTCTGCCGCAAGCACAAGAAGAAAATCGTGATCGGCACCACCGGGCTGAACGATACCGGCAAGCAGAACATCGCCGCGGCGGCCAAGGACATCGCCATCGTGTTCGCGCCCAACATGAGCGTGGGCGTGAACCTGTGCTTCAAGCTGCTCGAAACCGCCGCGCGCGTGCTTGGTGACGATGTGGACGTGGAGATCACCGAGGCACATCACCGCTACAAGGCCGACGCGCCGTCGGGCACGGCGTTGCGCATGGGCGAGGTGGTGGCCAAGGTGCTCGAACGCGATCTCAAGGAATGCGCCGTGTACGAGCGCCACGGGATCAGTGGCGAACGCGCGCGCAAGACCATCGGCTTTTCCAGCATCCGCGCCGGCGACATCGTCGGCGATCACACCGTGCTGTTCGCCGGCGGCGGCGAGCGCGTCGAGATCACGCACCGCGCCGAATCGCGCATGACTTTCGCCAACGGTGCGCTGCGCGCGGCGCGCTGGCTGGTGGACCGCAAGACCGGACAATATGATATGCAGGACGTGCTGGGACTGCGCTGAAGTTGACGGAGACAGGGATGGGCAAAGCGTCGTTGTTGATTCTTTCGGTCCTGGCGCTGGCGGGATGCTCGACGACCGGCAATAAAACCCCGAGTCTCAATCAGACGCTCGCCGTCATCACCAGCCCGACCGCGCGCACGCTCAACAGCGTCGCCCGCAGCAGTGATCCCAAGGAGGCCCTCAAAAAGAGCCTCGAGAGTCGCAAGTCGGTTTACGAGACGAACCCCTACGCGCTGGTGCAGGACGTGCGCACCATCAAGCGCGATTACGATAACCTGGTGACGCTGCTCACCGGCAAGATCAAAAAGACCTGGGGCAAGAAGGAAGTGAAGCTACCCTCGCGCGTGCAATATATAAAGTACACGCAGAACTACATGAGCCGCGCGGTGGTGGACTTCGACGCCGGCCTGGTGACGGTCGAGACGCTGGACGACAAGGACCCGCGCACCAGCCTGAAGAACGCCATCGTTACCACGCTGCTGACGCCCAACGATCCACGCGCGGTGGACCTGTTCTCCGACAGCGGCATCACGCTCACGAGCGAAAAGGAGCCGTATCTGCTCGGGCTGGTGGTGGACCAGAACAAGCAGCCCGTGGCGACCCCCGCCGGCGCCGAGGGCTTTGCCAATCATCTGCTTCAGACCCAGGCTGCGACGCGCGCGATCGAGATCGAGGGCGGCAAGAAGAACGCGTTGTACGTGAAGATCCCGATGGTGGCGAATTTCGAGAACAAGCAGGCCGAGAAATACAGCCATCACGTGGAGAAATTCGCGACGCAGTACCAGATCAGCCCGAGCCTGGTTTATGCCATCATCCGCACCGAGAGCAATTTCAACCCGTTCGCGGTGAGTTCAGCTCCGGCCTACGGCCTGATGCAGCTCGTTCCCGGCAGCGGCGGCCGCGAGGCCTACCGGCGCGCCAAGGGTTCGGACGAGATTCCGTCGAAGCAATATCTGTTCGACGCGCAGAACAATATCGAACTCGGCGCGGCCTATCTCAGCGTGCTCACTTACAGCCAGCTCGAACCCGTTGCTAACCAGGTATCGCGGGAGTATTGCGTGATATCGGCTTACAATACCGGCCCGAGCAACGTGCTGCGCACTTTTTCCAAGGACAAGGTCGTTGCCGTGAACACCATCAACAGCCTGCCGCCTTCCGGCGTGTACCAGAAACTGCGCTCGAATCTTCCCTATGAGGAAACCCGTCAGTATCTGAACAAGGTGGTCAATTACCGCAGGCAGTTTGTCACCAAGGCGAATTGAACTTTTTGTCGAGCATCAAGGAGATATCCATGCGTAACAAAATAATTTTACCGTTGTTCCTGATCGTGTTTACCCTGCTCGGCGGCTGCGGCTACAACACGCTGCAAACCACCGACGAGCAGATCAAGGCAGGCTGGGCCGAGGTGCTGAACCAGTATCAGCGCCGCGCCGACTTGGTGCCGAACCTGGTGAACGTGGTGAAGGGTTATGCCGCGCATGAAAAGGACGTGCTCACGCGCGTGACCGAAGCGCGCGCCAAGGTCGGCACGATTCAGGCGACGCCGGAACTGCTCAACGACGAACAGGCCTTCGCCAAATTCCAGGCGGCGCAGGGCGAGCTGTCCTCGGCGCTGTCGCGCTTGCTGGCGGTGTCGGAGAATTATCCGCAGCTCAAGGCCGACGGCCTGTTCCGCGACTTGCAGGCGCAGCTCGAGGGCACGGAGAACCGCATCACCGTGGCGCGCAATCGCTACATCCAGGCGGTGCAGGCGTACAACGTCACCGTGCGCCAGTTCCCGAGCAACCTGACGGCGATGCTCTTCGGTTACAAGACCAAGCCGAGCTTCACCGTGGAGAATGAAAAGGAAATCGCCAAGCCACCGAAGGTGGATTTCAGCGGCACACCGCCGCCTTCGCCCACCGGCGCCAGCTCCAAGTAGCTTCGGATATTGATGGCAACATGAGGGCGCCGACATGAAGGTGCTTGCGCGCGGGTTATGCCTGCTGGCACTTTTGCTCGCGAGCTTTACGGGTCACGCGGAAGTGGCGGTGCCGCCGCTCAAAGCGCGCGTTACCGACCTGACCGGCACGCTCTCGTCGTCCCAGCGCGATACGCTTGAACGCGAACTGCAGGCGTTCGAAAGTCGCAAGGGAAGTCAGATCGCGGTGCTGATCGTTCCCACGACGCAGCCTGAGACTGTCGAGCAATATTCTCTGCGCGTGGCAGAAACCTGGAAGCTAGGGCGTAAAGGGGTGGATGATGGCGTGCTACTGCTCATCGCCAAGGACGATCGCACTATGCGCATCGAAGTCGGCTACGGACTGGAGGGCGTGATTCCGGACGCCGTGGCCAAGCGCGTTATCAGCGAGATCATCATTCCCTTTTTCAAACAGGGCGATTTCTACGGCGGCATCCATGCCGGCGTCACCCGCCTGGTCCGTCTCATCGACGGCGAGCCGTTGCCGCCGCCGCAGGAGCGTGATAACTCGTGGGCCGGGATCCACAACCTGTTGCCGTTTGCCTTCGTCGCCGCAATCGTTGGCGGCGGTTTGCTGCGCGCGTTGTTCGGACGCCTCGTCGGTGCTTCCATCGCCGGCGGCATCGTGGCTTTTGTATTCTGGCTCGTCGTGAGTTCGTTGTTTGCCTCGCTGATCGGAGGGATCATCGTATTTCTGTTCGTGCTCATGGCCGGCGTCCGGATGGGGCCGGCTGGCTATGGTGGCTTGGGTGGGGGCCTGGGCGCCGGCGGTTTCGGCGGGGGCGGCTTCGGTGGTGGAGGTGGCGGCTTCGGGGGCGGCGGCGCCTCGGGGAGTTGGTGATGGATATCGCGCGTTTTTTCCGGCATTTACTCACGCCGCCGTGGCGGGTGCGCATGCTCTTTCCCGCCCGCACGTTGCGCGTCATTGAGTCGGCGATCCGTGAATGCGAAACGACACACGCGGGCGAAATCCGTTTCGCGGTGGAACACGGATTGCACGTGCATGCGTTGCTGCGCGGGCAATCCGCGCGCGAACGCGCCCTGGAGGTTTTTTCGCACCTGCGCGTGTGGGACACGGAACACAATAATGGCGTGCTGATTTACCTGCTGCTGGCGGACCATGACGTGGAGATCGTAGCCGACCGCGGTGTGCACGCGCGCGTGGGCGGCGAGGGCTGGGAGAAAATATGCCGCGGGATGGAGGCGTCGTTCCGTGAGGGGAAGTTCGAGCAAGGCGTGCTGCACGGCATCCGCGCCGTCAGCGCCCATCTCGTCAGACATTATCCGGCACAGGGGAAAGGCCGGAACGAACTCGATGACAAACCCATCGTGCTTTAAGTGCCGTCTCGCGCGGTGCGTCAGTCGCCCGTCGGGTAGATGTGGAACTCCAGTACTTTTTCCAAGGCGGTCAGCGTTTCAGCCAGACGCCGGTAACTTTCCTTTCCTTTGGCGCGGATCGTCATCTGGTATTCAAAGACCTTGCCTTCGTCGCTCAATTGGTAACTCAGGTTGGCGACCGAAAAGCCGTGCTGCATGATCATATCGCGCAACTCGGGCTCGGGCGGCGTTTCCTGGCGCTTGAAGCGCACTTGCAGGCGCGCGTAATACTGCGAGGGCATGATCGCCTCGATCCAGCGGAACAGCGACAGCGTGCCCAGCGTCACCAGTGTTGTCACGATGGCCGGGAAATAAAAACCAATTCCGAACAGAATGCCGATCGCGGCAGTGATCCAGATGGACGCCGCGGTGGTGAGGCCGCGCACCGTGAGACCTTCCTTCATGATCACGCCGGCGCCGAGAAAACCGATGCCGGTCATGATGCCCTGCGCCATGCGCGTCGGGTCCACGCGGATGGTTTCCAGCGGCACATTCGGCAGCAGTTGCCACTGATAAACCGTCACCAGCATCAGCAGGCTTGAGGCCGTGCACACCAGGGTATGAGTGCGAAAACCCGCCGGGCGGCCATGGTAGGTGCGCTCGAGGCCGATGAGGCCGCCGGCCAGTACCGCCAGGCCAAGATGCAGCAAAATCGTGAGATATTCCTTTTCCACAAGTGCAGTTTAGTCGGAAACCCGGATGGCGCCACCAGCATGACCGGTGTCTGCCTGACAGGGCGAAGGTAGACGACAGAAAGACGACTATGCTTGACTTACAACAAGAAGAGACAAGGACACTACATGCGCATGATGCCTTCAACAGGCCGAACGGTCGTCCATCATGTACGTTGACTTGACAACTTTGATCGTCGCGATCGGCGTTACTTTCGTCGCGACGATGTGGTTGACGCTGTGGTATCCGCGTTTGCGTAACCCGACTTCCTCCATCGAGAAACCGGCGGCGCCGGCTGGTACGGAGCACCTGCGAACCGTTCTGGACAATATCGCCGATGCCGTCATGACCGTCGATTCACAGGGTGTGATCGGAATGCTCAACCCGGTGGCAGCCGGCATGTTCGGTTACATGGAAGGCGAGGCGCTGGGAAAGAACGTGCAGATGTTGTTGACGGATATTCGGGCCGGGGGAGCGGCCGGCATCAGTACCGGCACGCGCGAGGTGGTGGGGGTTCGCAAAAGCGGCGCGACGTTCCAGGTTGGCCTGACCGTGCACGAGTCCGGCAATAAAGACCTGCAGGAATTCGTGCTTATAGCCCGCGACATCACCGCGCAGAAACAGGCTGAACAGCGCCTGGTTTATCTCGCGCAATACGACGCCTTGACCGGCCTTCCCACGCGCGCCCTGTTTCACGACCGTGCTACCCATGCGCTGGCGCGCGCCAATCGCGAAGAGAAACTCGTGGCGATCATGTACCTGGATCTGGACCACTTCAAGAACGTCAATGATGGCCTGGGCCATCAGGCCGGCGATGAATTGCTGAAAGCGGTGGCCAAGAGAATTACTTCATGCCTGCGGGACGTCGATACGGTCTCGCGCATGGGCGGCGATGAATTTACCGTCATCCTGGAAAGCATCCCGCATATCGATAACGCCACGATCGTGGCGGAGAAGATCCTGGATGTCATGCAGGAACCGTTTCATGTGGATGGTCACGAAATTCATGTGACGATCAGCA
Source organism: Sulfuricaulis sp. (assembly GCF_041499725.1). GTDB lineage: Bacteria > Pseudomonadota > Gammaproteobacteria > Acidiferrobacterales > Sulfurifustaceae > Sulfuricaulis. Next base: position 40,265 of record NZ_JBGQKW010000009.1, on the reverse strand, counting down.
TCGGTATCACGATTTATCCCATGGATGACAAGGACCTGACCAACCTCCTCAAAGATTCCGATCAGGCCATGTATCGTGCCAAGCAGGCGGGACGGAACAACTTTCAGATTTTCGGCGCCGATATGGCGGAGAGCATGGCGGCGGTCAAGCTCATCGAAACGCAGATCGAGCATGCGCTCGAGCGCGGCGAGCTGTTATTGCATTACCAGCCGCGCCTGGACTTGTTGAGCGGAAATATCATTGGCGTGGAGGCCTTGCTCCGCTGGCGGCACCCCGAAATGGGAATGATATCCGCGAAGGATTTCATGCCGCAGCTGGAACGGTCGAAGCTCGTTTATTCCGTGGATGAATGGGTGCTTCGCACCGCGTGCCTGCAGAACCGCCAGTGGCAGAAAGTCGGTTTACCGTCCCTGTGCATGACGGTGAATGTCTCGCCCTACCGTTTTCGTCGCAAGGGTCTCGTGGAGCTGGTCACGAATATTTTGAAGGAGACCGGTCTGTCGCCGGGCGATCTGGAGCTCGATATCCCCGCTGAAAATCTGGTGGGTATCGGGCAGGAAAACTATCGCACGGTGCTGGATAAGTTGAATACCCTCGGGGTTCATGTGGCGCTGGCGGATAACGGCATCGGCGATTCCTTTATCGATTCCATTAAACGGCTTTCTCTGCGGGTGATGAAAATCGACCGGTCGTTCGTGCGCAATGCCGCGGTTGACCCGGATCACGCCGCTATCGTGCAGGCGGTCATTGCTTTGGCACGCGCCTTGAAGCTGAAAGTGGTCGCCGAAGGAGTTGAAACCGCGGAGCAACTGGCGGACCTGCGCCGCTACGGCTGCGACATGGCGCAGGGGTACCTGTTCAGCAAGCCGGTGGCAACCGAGGATATCGCCAGTATGTTACGGGACGGGAGACGGCTCGTCTGAAGTGGTGTATTACGCTGCGCGCGGCGGATCGCCAACCGGCGGCGGTGGCGGGGTTTCGCGCATCGGACAGTATTGGCAGGCTGCGTCGGCCGCGGAAACGCTCGATCTTGCCCGATGGACGCCACGTTGATTCTAGCCGTGCTGTAACGTAAAATTCTCGTTCAGCCGGAATCACCCTTATTTTAGGCATTCGAAGCGGGAGAGAAGCACCCGAAGCGTCATGGGGCCTCTCCCGTTTTTGTGCGCCTGCGCGCTGAGAGGTAACTTATTTATGCCGTCCGCACTGCTTGCGCTGGAAGATGGTTCTCTGTTCTACGGGGAGTCTGTCGGCGTTCCGGGGCAGGCGATAGGCGAGGTGGTGTTCAACACCGCCATGACCGGTTACCAGGAAATCCTCACCGACCCTTCCTATGCGCGCCAGATCGTCACGTTGACCTATCCCCATATCGGCAACACCGGGGCCAATCCCGAAGACATGGAATCCCCCGGCGTGTACGCCACGGGCCTCGTGATCCGCGATCTGCCGCTCCTGCACAGCAACTTCCGCGCCACGGAATCGCTGGCGGAATTCATGCGTCGTTACAAGCTCGTCGGCATCGCCGGCATCGACACGCGTCGGCTTACCCGCCTGCTGCGCGAGAAAGGCGCGCAGAACGGATGCATCCTCGCGATGGAAAAGGGCAACAAACTCGACAAGAAGGAAGCGCTGAAAGTGGCGCGCGCATTCCCGGGACTGAAGGGCATGGACCTCGCCAAGGTGGTGACCACCAAGAAGCCTTACGCATGGGAAGAAGGTTTGTGGGAACTGGGCAAGGGCCATGCGAAGCAGGAACATCCCCGCTTTCACGTGGTCGCCTGCGACTACGGCATCAAGCGCAACATCCTGCGCATGCTGGCCGCGCGCGGCTGCCGGCTGACGGTGGTGCCGGCGCAGACCTCGGCAGAAGACATATTAAAGATGAAACCGGATGGTGTGTTCCTATCGAACGGCCCCGGCGATCCCGAACCATGTGCTTACGCCATCGAGGCGATCCGCCGTATCGTCGACACGGGCCTGCCGGTGTTCGGAATCTGTCTCGGTCATCAACTCATGGGTCTGGCCTCCGGCGCGCGCACCGTTAAGATGAAGTTCGGACATCACGGCGCCAATCATCCGGTGCTGGAGATCGACACGGGTCGTGTGCTGATCAGCAGTCAGAACCACGGCTTCGCGGTGGATGAAGCCAGCCTCCCGTCGAACCTGCGCGTGACGCACCGCTCGCTGTTCGATGGTTCGGTGCAGGGACTGGAACGCACCGACAAACCGGCGTTTTGTTTTCAGGGACATCCGGAAGCGAGCCCCGGACCGCATGACGTATCGCCATTGTTCGACCGGTTTATTTCGCTGATGGAAAAAAATTCAACAGGATTGACAGGATTACGCAGGATTGACAGGAAAGATTCAGTGTTGGTTAAACAATAGAAAATCTTGTTAATCCTGAAAAATCCTGTCTATTAATTAATCGTATCCAATGCCGAAAAGAACTGACATCAAAAGCATCCTGATTATCGGCGCGGGGCCGATCATCATCGGCCAGGGCTGCGAGTTCGACTATTCCGGGGCGCAGGCCTGCAAGGCGCTCAAGGAAGAGGGCTACCGCGTCATCCTGGTCAACTCCAATCCGGCCACCATCATGACCGATCCGGAGATGGCCGATGCCACCTATATCGAGCCGATCACCTGGCCGACGATCGCCAAGATCATCGAGAAGGAGCGTCCGGACGCGCTGCTGCCGACCATGGGCGGCCAGACTGCGCTCAATACCGCGCTCGATCTGGCGCGCGAGGGCGTGCTGGAGAAGTTCGGCGTCCAGATGATCGGCGCCACGCGCGCCGCGATCGACAAGGCCGAAGACCGCGAGCTGTTCAAGAAAGCGATGGAGTCCATCGGCCTCAAGTGCGCGCGCGGCGCCGTCGCCCACAGCATGGAAGAGGCGATGCAGGTACAGGCCGCCATCGGTTTCCCGGTCATCATCCGTCCCTCGTTCACGCTCGGCGGCGCCGGCGGCGGCATCGCCTACAACAAGGACGAGTTCGTCGCCATCTGCGAGCGCGGACTGGACGCCTCGCCGACGCGCGAGCTATTGATCGAGGAATCCATCATCGGCTGGAAGGAGTTCGAGATGGAGGTGGTGCGCGACCGCAAGGACAACTGCATCATCATCTGCTCGATCGAAAATTTCGATCCCATGGGCGTGCACACCGGCGATTCGATTACGGTCGCGCCGGCACAGACGCTGACCGACAAGGAATACCAGCTCATGCGCGATGCCTCCATCGCCTGCCTGCGCGAGATCGGCGTGGATACCGGCGGCTCGAACGTGCAGTTCGCCATCAATCCGAAGGATGGAAGCATGGTGATCGTGGAGATGAACCCGCGCGTCAGTCGCTCGTCGGCGCTGGCCTCCAAGGCCACGGGCTTTCCGATCGCGAAGATCGCGGCCAAGCTCGCGGTCGGTTACACGCTGGATGAGTTGAGAAACGACATCACCGGCGGCGTGACGCCGGCGTCGTTCGAACCGACGATCGATTACGTGGTGACCAAGGTCCCGCGTTTCACCTTCGAGAAATTTCCCAAGGCCGATCCCACGCTCACCACCCAGATGAAGTCGGTGGGCGAGGCGATGGCGATCGGAAGGACGTTCCAGGAATCGCTGCAGAAGGCGCTGCGTTCGCTCGAGACCGGAAGCTATGGACTCGAATCCCGGCTTGATCCGGCGCAGGACAAGGACGAGACGCGCAAGCGCTTGGCGACGGCGTTGCGCGTGCCGGGCGCGGAACGTATCTGGCATCTGGCCGACGCTTTCCGTGCCGGCATGAGCCAGCAGGAAATTCACGACCTGTGTCATATCGACCCCTGGTTTCTGGCGCAAATCGCGGATCTTGTCGGGACAGAAAAGGTGATCGCGAAACACGGCAAGAAAAAGCCTTCGGCCGATACCTGGCGTGCCTGGAAGCGCAAGGGGTTTTCCGACCGCCGTCTGGCGCAACTGCTGGGGGTGACGGAAAAGCAGGCGCGCAAGTGGCGGCATTCGGCCAAGGTGCGCCCGGTGTACAAGCGCGTGGATTCCTGCGCCGCCGAGTTTGCCTCCGCCACGGCCTACATGTACTCCACTTACGAAGAAGAGTGCGAGGCTGCGCCCGAGAAGAAGAAAAAGATCATCGTGCTCGGTGGCGGGCCGAATCGCATCGGGCAGGGGATCGAGTTCGATTATTGTTGCGTACACGCCTCGTTCGCGCTACGCGATGATGGTTACCAGACCATCATGATCAACTGCAACCCGGAGACCGTGTCCACGGATTACGACACCTCTGACCGGTTGTACTTCGAGCCGCTGACGCTGGAAGACGTGCTCGAGATCATTCATCTGGAGAAACCCGAAGGCGTGATCGTGCAGTACGGCGGCCAGACGCCGCTCAAGCTGGCGCGCGGGCTTGAAGCGGCGGGCGCCCCAATCATCGGCACCAGTCCCGAGTCCATCGACGTCGCCGAGGACCGCGAGCGCTTCCAGAAGCTGATACACAAGCTGAAACTGGCGCAGCCGCCGAACGCCACCGCCCGGACCACGCAGGAGGCGGTGAAACTCGCGGACAAGATCGGCTACCCGCTGGTGGTGCGTCCTTCCTACGTGCTCGGCGGGCGCGCCATGGAAATCGTGCACGCGCGCGAGGACCTGGAAACCTACATGCGCGTGGCGGTGCGCGTGTCCGAGGATTCGCCGGTGCTGCTGGATCGATTTCTCAATGACGCGACGGAAGTCGATGTTGATGCCATCTCCGACGGCAAGCAGGTCGTGATCGGCGGCATCATGGAGCATATCGAGGAAGCCGGCGTGCATTCCGGCGATTCGGCCTGCTCGCTGCCGCCATTTTCCCTGTCGAAGAAAATTCAGGATGAGCTGCGCCAACAGACCGTCAAAATGGCCAAGGCGCTCAAGGTCATCGGGCTGATGAACGTCCAGTTCGCCATTCAAAACGGCAAGGTATACGTGCTGGAAGTGAATCCGCGCGCTTCGCGCACCGTACCCTACGTTTCCAAGGCCACTGGCCGGCCGCTGGCCAAGATCGCGGCACGCTGCATGGTGGGGCAGTCGCTGAAGAAACAGGGCGTGACGGAAGAGATAGTGCCTTCCTATTATTCGGTCAAGGAGGCCGTGTTTCCGTTCATCAAGTTCCCCGGCGTGGACACGGTACTCGGGCCCGAGATGAAATCCACCGGTGAGGTCATGGGCGTGGGTCGCAGCTTCGGCGAGGCGTTTACCAAATCCCAGATCGCCGCGGGCAGTCCGATTCCGAACAGCGGGCGCGTGTTCATCAGCGTGCGCGACCCTGACCAGAAGGGCGTGGTCGCCGTGGCGCGTTACTTCAGCCAGAACGGTTTCGAGATTTTAGCCACCCGCGGCACGGCCGCGGTGCTGGAGCAGGGGGGCGTGGCGGCGCGCGCGGTCAGCAAGCTGTCCGAGGGGCGGCCGAACATTATTGACATGATCATGAACGACGAGATTGATATAATTATCAATACCGTTTCAGACAAGCAAAGCCTCGCCGATTCCTACGCCATCCGCCGCGAGGCGCTGCAGCACAAGGTGACGAACTACACCACGCTGGCCGCCGCGCGCGCCGCCTGCGAGGCGCACCGTGCGGCCGGGGATATTCGCGTGAACCGGCTGCAGGATCTGCACAAGGAGTTGGCATGAAAAAAACGCCAATGACCATTACCGGCGCGGAAAAGCTGAAGGTCGAACTTCACCGTCTGAAGACGAGTGAACGTCCGCGCATCATCCAGGCTATCGCCGAGGCGCGCGCACACGGCGATCTTTCGGAGAACGCCGAATATCACGCGGCCAAGGAGCAGCAGGGTTTCGTCGAGGGACGCATCGCCGAGCTCGACATGAAGCTCGCCACCGCGCAGGTCATCGATCCGAAGACGGTCAACGCCGGCGGCCGGGTCGTGTTCGGGGCAACGCTCAGTCTTAAAGATGAACAGTCCGGTCAGGACGTGACCTATCAGATCGTCGGCGATTTCGAGGCCAACATCGCGCAAGGCATGATTTCCATCAGCTCACCTATCGCCCGCGCGCTTATCGGCAAGGAACTGGGTGACGTGGTCGAGGTGCAGGTGCCCGGTGGCGTGCACACTTACGAGATCCTAGACATCCGGTACGTTTGAGTCCTGTCTATTTTTTTTATCTATAATTATTCTGGAAGTTTCAGACGTGGTTTTTCCGCCGGGCAGTATATGACCGCCATGCGCCCGATTTCCTGAACGGCATCGGCCCCGGTGGCCGCGCAGATTTTTTTCAGCATTTCCGTGCGCGCTTCGCGCGCCGCGCCCGGCAGCCGGATTTTGAGCAATTCATGGTGCCCGAGCGCCACTTCGATTTCCTTGATCACCGCGGCGGTGATGCCGGCGTTGCCCACCTGCACCACGGGCTTGCGGTGATGGGCCAGCGCTTTCAGATGTTTCCGCTGTTTTACGTTCAATGCCATGAAAATGAAGCCCTACTCGCTACGCTCGTTCGTCTTGTCATCATATAATGATCGCTACGTGAGTGACATGAAACCGCGCATCATACCGCAGCGTCGTCCATCCCCCCATGCCCCGCACTAAAAGCAGCCAGCGCTGGCTGGCGCGTAATGCCAAGGACAAATACGTCAAGCGCGCGCGCCAGGAAGGCGCCCGTTCGCGCGCGATTTACAAACTCGAGGAAATTGACCGTCGGGATCATCTGCTTTACCCGGGCATGACGGTGGTAGATCTGGGCGCCGCGCCCGGAGGCTGGTCCCAGTATGTCAAGGGTCGTGTGGGTGAGTCTGGACGGGTGCTGGCGCTGGACATCCTGCCGATGGAGCCGATTGTCGGCGTGGAATTCATCGAGGGCGATTTCACGGAACAGCCGGTGCTAGACTTGTTGATGCAGCGTCTCCAGGGCAAACCCGTGGATCTTGTAATCTCGGACATGGCCCCCAATATGAGTGGTGTGCCCTCCGTCGATCAGGCACGCAGCATCGGATTGGCGGAACTGGCGCTGGATTTTGCTGACAAAGCTCTGAAGCCGGGCGGTGACCTGATGATTAAGACCTTTCAGGGTGCAGGGTTTAACGAATTGCATGCCCGGATGCGCCGGCGTTTCGGGAAGCTCATGTCGCGCAAACCGCAGGCATCGCGCGCCGAGAGCCGTGAAATTTATCTGCTGGGAAAGGGATTTAAGGGCGCCTGATCCCCGTCGTTGTATGTGAGCGGACGGCGTAGGAAAATGGGCTCATTGAGACACAGGCGCCGCCAATAACGGCGTGCGCCAAGACAAAGAGGCAAGACTTGAACAATCTCACCAAGAATCTGCTGTTATGGCTCGTCATCGCCATCGTGCTGATGTCGGTGTTCAACAATTTCGGCAATCGCCAACAGACCACCCATCCGCTGGAATATTCCGCCTTCATCCAGAAGGTGAGGCAGAACGAAGTCGAGCGCGTCACCATTCAGGGCCGTGAGGTCATCGGCAAGCTCAAGAACAACGAATCGTTTACGACTTATTCTCCCGGCGATCCGGGCATGGTCGGTGACCTGATCGATCACGGGGTGGTGTTCGATGCCAAACCACAGGAAGAGCAGTCACTGCTGCTGACCATCTTCATCAACTGGTTCCCGCTGCTGCTGCTTGTCGGCGTGTGGGTTTTCTTCATGCGCCAGATGCAGGGCGGCATGGGCGGCCGCGGCGCCATGAGCTTCGGAAAAAGCAAGGCGCGCATGTTGAGCGAAGAGCAGAACAAGATCACGTTCGACGACGTCGCCGGTGTCGAGGAAGCCAAGGAAGAAGTGGGCGAACTCGTGGAGTTCCTGCGCGACCCGTCCAAGTTTCAGAAGCTGGGCGGGCGTATTCCCAAGGGTGTGCTCATGACCGGCAGCCCGGGCACCGGCAAGACGCTGCTGGCCAAGGCCATCGCCGGCGAGGCCAAAGTGCCGTTTTTCTCCATTTCCGGTTCCGACTTTGTCGAGATGTTCGTCGGTGTCGGTGCCTCGCGCGTGCGCGACATGTTCGAGCAGGCGAAGAAACACGCGCCCTGCATCATCTTCATCGACGAAATCGACGCGGTCGGTCGCCAGCGCGGCGCCGGTCTGGGCGGCGGTCACGACGAACGCGAACAGACGCTTAACCAGCTGCTGGTGGAAATGGACGGCTTTGAAGGCACCGAGGGCGTGATCGTGATCGCCGCGACCAACCGTCCGGACGTGCTCGACCCGGCGCTGTTGCGTCCGGGCCGTTTCGATCGCCAGGTGTACGTGCCGCTGCCCGATATTCGCGGACGCGAGCAGATTCTCAAGGTGCACATGCGCAAGGTACCGGTGGCGGATGACGTGGACGCCAATATTATCGCCCGTGGCACGCCCGGTTTCTCCGGCGCCGACCTCGCGAACCTCGTCAACGAAGCGGCGCTGTTTGCCGCGCGCGCCAACAAGCGGCTCGTGGACATGGTGGATTTCGAGAAGGCCAAGGACAAGGTGGTGATGGGCGCCGAGCGCCGCTCGATTGTCATGCCGGAGAAGGAGCGCATGAACACGGCGTATCACGAATCCGGCCACACGGTGGTGGCGAAGTCCATTCCGAACACCGATCCGGTGCACAAGGTGACCATCATTCCGCGCGGTCGCGCGCTGGGCGTCACCATGCAGTTGCCCACCGAGGACCGTTACAGTCATGACCGTGAAAGCCTGCTTTCGACCATCTCGGTACTGATGGGCGGCCGCATCGCGGAAGAGATATTCATGCATCAAATGACCACCGGTGCGTCCAACGACTTCGAGCGCGCCACCGACCTCGCGCGCAACATGGTCATGCGCTGGGGCATGTCCGACGTGCTCGGCACACGCGTCTACGGCGATAACCAGAGTGAAATATTTCTCGGGCGCGACGTGATGACGCACAAGAACATGAGCAACGCCGTGGCCGAGGTCGTTGACAAGGAAATCCGCCGCATCATCGACGAGCAGTACGCCAGGGCGCGCGCCATCATCGAGGAGAACCGCGACAAGGTCGAGAAGATGACGAAGTCGTTGCTCGAGTGGGAGACGCTGGACTCCGAGCAGATAAACGCCATCATGGCCGGCAAGGAACCGCGACCGCCGGCAGACCTGGGCGGCTCGCCCAAGGACGATGCTGGCAGCCCGAAGAAGCCGAGCGGCAAAGCCGTCAAGCCGCGTCTCGACGCACCCGCCGGCGAGCACTGAAAAGCAGCGAAAAGTGTATGGTGAAAAGTGAAGAGTTTTGTTCCTTCACTTTGCACTTTTAACTTTTTACTGTCGTTATGAACGTACTCGACTGTGGCGGCCGGCCACTGGACCTAAGCCGCCCCGCCGTGATGGGAATTCTGAACGTCACCCCCGACTCCTTTTCGGACGGGGGTGTTTTTTTGTCCCGCGAAAACGCGGTCGCACACGCCCTCCGGATGGCGGAAGAAGGGGCCGATATCATCGACATCGGCGGCGAATCCACCCGACCCGGCGCGCAACCGGTCTCGGCGCGGGAAGAAATGGATCGCGTCATTCCGGTGATCGAAGCGTTGCGCGGGAAAATTTCCCTGCCCATTTCGATCGACACCTCGAAGCCCGAAGTCATGCGCGCGGCGGTCGCCGCGGGCGCGGGATTTATCAATGATGTCCGAGCGCTGCGCGACGAAGGCGCGCTGGAGGCGGCGGCATCGCTGCATGTCCCGGTCTGTCTCATGCACATGCAAGGCGAGCCGCGCCGCATGCAGGAAAATCCCCGCTACCGCGACGTGGTGTCCGAGATCGGCGATTTTCTGCGCGCGCGCCTGCAGGCGGCGCAGGCGGCGGGTATCCCGGCGCAGCGCCTGGTGATTGACCCGGGTTTTGGGTTCGGCAAGACCTTGGAGCATAATCTAGAATTACTGCGCGGCCTGAAGACACTGCAAAGCCTGGGCGCGCCGATTCTGGCGGGACTGTCGCGTAAATCCCTGATTGGCAAGGCGCTGGGACTGCCGGTGGAAGGGCGGTTGTACGCGAGCGTGGCCCTGGCCCTGATGGCGGTGCAGAATAGTGCCCGTATCGTGCGGGTGCACGATGTCGGTCCGACGGTCGAGGCGCTGCGCATGTGGCAGGCGGTGTACCCGGAATGTTGAGGAAGAAACAAGAATCATGAACATGAAGCGTCGCTACTTCGGCACCGACGGTGTCCGCGGGAAAGTGGGTGAAGAACCCATCACGCCGGAAACGGTACTCAAGCTCGGCTGGGCCGCCGGCCGCGTACTCGGCAAAGGCGCCACCGATCACGCCAAGATTCTCATCGGCAAAGACACGCGCGTCTCCGGTTATCTGCTGGAATCCCTGCTCGAGGCGGGACTGTCCGCCGCCGGCGTGGACATCCGCCTGCTCGGACCGATGCCCACGCCGGCGATCGCCTATCTCACGCGCACCGCCCGCGCCCGCGCCGGTATCGTGATTTCCGCCTCGCACAATCCGTACGACGACAATGGCATCAAGTTTTTCTCTTCGGAGGGCACCAAGCTGCCGGATGACGTCGAGCTGGCCATCGAAGACATGATGCAGCAGCCACTGACGACCGCGGGACCCGATGCGCTCGGCAAGGCCAAGCGTTATGACGACGCCGGCGGGCGCTACATCGAATTTTGCAAGAGCACCTTCCCGCACCGTATGAATCTCGAGGGGCTCAAGATCGTCGTGGATTGCGCCAACGGCGCGGCCTATCACCTTGCACCGCTGGTCTTCAGCGAGCTCGGCGCCGAAGTGATTGCGGTCGCCAATGAGCCGGACGGTTTTAACATCAACCGCCAGTGTGGCGCGACCTTCCCGATTTTTCTCAAGAAGACCGTGCTGGCGCACAAAGCCGATCTCGGGATTGCGCTGGACGGCGACGGTGACCGGTTGATCATGGTGGACAGGCAGGGTGAGATCGTGGATGGCGACCACCTGCTCTACATCATCGCCACGGACCGGAAGCGGGCGGGTCGACTGCGGGGTGGTGTCGTCGGCACGCTCATGACTAATCTTGGCCTGGAGCATGCCTGCGGTTCCCTGGGCATTCCCTTCCAGCGTGCGGCGGTGGGTGACCGCTATGTATTGAACATGCTGAACGAGCAGGGTTGGGAACTGGGCGGCGAGACTTCCGGCCATATCATCTGCCTCGATCGCAGCACCACGGGCGATGGCATCATCGCCGGGCTGCAGGTGCTGGCGGCGATGCGCGAGTCGGGCAAGACCCTTGCTGAGCTCAGAAGCGGGCTTGATATCTATCCGCAGGTCATGATCAACGTGCGCATGAGCCAGCGCTTCGACGTAAAAGAATCGCCGCGCGTGCAGCAGGCCATCAAGGCGGTCGAGGGCGAGCTGGCGGACAGCGGGCGCGTGGTGCTGCGTGCCTCGGGCACCGAGCCCGTGGTGCGCGTGATGGTTGAAGGTCGCGACGTGGCGCAAGTCGAGCGCCTCTCCCGCAGTCTCGCCGAAACCGTCAGGCGTGCCGCCGAAGAAGCGGCGTAATGCAAATAAACCGCCAAGACGCCAAGTACGCCAAGAAAGCAAGAAATGTTGAGCGCGAGCAAGGGAGATTATTTTTAATCGGCTGTTTTCAAACCTTAACCGGTATTTCCTGTTTTTGGCCGGCGCAATTCAAGTAAATCATGATTTGATTTAATTTTTCCTTGGCGTCTTGGCGGTTTAAAACCCTTATAAAATTGCATTCTGGGGCCGGCATCGGTAACATCGCGCCCGTTTTTCAGCAAATCTAATACGAACACGGGGTTCCCATGGGCATGCGCCGGTCGCTGGTGGCGGGTAATTGGAAAATGAACGGCTCGCGGACAGAGTCCGCGGCGCTGCTGCAGGGAGTTAAAAAGGGGATGAGTTCCGCGTCCAAGGCGGAAGTGGCCGTGTGCCCCCCGTATGTGCTGATTCCGCTCGCGGCCGAGAAACTGGCTGGCAGCGCCATTGCCTGGGGCGGGCAGAATCTCAGCGCGCACAAGTCTGGCGCCTACACCGGCGAGGTTTCCGGTCCCATGCTCAAGGATTACGGCTGTACTTATGTTATTGTCGGCCATTCCGAACGTCGCACGCTGTATGGCGAGAATGATGCGCTGGTGGCGGAAAAGTATGGCGCTGCCCAGACCGTGAACCTGATCCCTATCCTTTGCGTGGGTGAGACCCTTCAGGAGCGGGAGGCGAATCAGACTGAAACGGTGGTGGCGCGCCAGCTGGACGCGGTGATTGACAAGCATGGCATCGGCAGTTTCAGAAACGCCGTGATCGCCTATGAACCCGTATGGGCCATCGGCACCGGCAAGACCGCCACACCCCAGCAGGCGCAGGACGTGCACCGCTTCATCCGCAGCCGGCTGGCGTCCCATGACGAGGTGGTGGCGGATAACATACGTATTCTTTACGGCGGCAGCATGAAGAGCAGTAACGCCAAGGAACTTCTGGCCCAGCCGGATATCGATGGCGGTTTGATCGGTGGGGCGTCGTTGCAGGTGGAGGAGTTCCTGACGATCTGCCGTGCCGCTGACTGAGGAGACAGATATATTATGACAGGACGAACGAAGCGAAGCGGAGTAGGGCTACTGCTCTTATGGCAAGACGAACGCAGCGAAGCGGAGTAGGGCTACATTTATGAAAGACCTGGTATTGGTGATTGACGTTATCTCGGCCGTGGGGCTGATCGGCCTGATCCTGCTGCAGCAGGGCAAGGGCGCGGACATCGGCGCGGCCTTTGGCAGCGGTGCCTCGCAGACGTTGTTCGGCAGCCGCGGTTCGGCCAATTTTCTGACGCGGACGACGGCGATCCTCGCGACGGTGTTTTTCCTCTCCAACCTCGGGTTGGCCTGGTTGTATGCGCAACACGCGACGACGCCGGCGAGCGTGACGAAAAGCGTGATCACGGAGCAGCCGGCGAAAGTGGAAACACCGACGCTGCCCGCCGAAGTGCCCGCGGCACCCAAGGCACCGGAAGTGCCAAAATAGTTTTATTAATGCCACAGAGATCACGAGGGCACGAAGTAAAAAATACCCTTCTATTTAGATCAGTATTCCTCTGTGTACTCTGTGGATAGAATTTGTTCTCACGCGCCGAAGTGGTGAAATTGGTATACACGCTACCTTGAGGTGGTAGTGGCGAAAGCCGTGTGGGTTCGAGTCCCACCTTCGGCACCATTTTAATTTCCACCCCGTCGTTTATTGACACGCGAACCGCGCTCGCCCGCGGCGTATCCATAGGCGTTTTTAATACCCCTAAAAGTAGCTTAACCCTTTGAAGAGCATAAGTTTGTGAGGCAGTCGTTTGCTTGACATTCTTTGCAGCGAAAGCCTAGACTCGCCGGACTTCTAATTATTGATCCGGCATGGATGTAATTGAAACGAAAGCAACGAATTCCAGCAGTATTTCTGGTAATCGTAGGCCGGATCAATAATTAATAACTCTCTTAAGATTGCTTGTTATTGCGGCGGCAAGGCGTCTTAGGTTGAAGGCACGACCCTGTTTAGCGGGGTCCGCACTTCAGGTGGAGTCATGCCGCCGCAATAACGCGAATTCCCGGGGCTCGGATGCTGCAAGGTTATCTCCCCATCCTGATTTTTATCGGCGTTGCCCTGATCATGGGCAGCGTTATCGTATTGGCCGGGCGGCTGCTGGGGCCGCATCGCCCGGACAAAGCGAAACTCTCTCCCTACGAATGCGGTTTTGAAGCGTTCGAGGACGCGCGCATGAAATTCGACGTGCGTTATTACCTTGTCGCCATCCTGTTCATTATCTTCGATCTCGAAATCGCGTTCCTGTTTCCGTGGGCGGTGGCGCTCAATGAAGTCGGCTTGTTCGGTTTCCTCTCCATGATGATTTTTCTGGGTATCCTCGTCGTCGGCTTCATCTACGAATGGAAGAAAGGTGCGCTCGAATGGGAGTAGCGACATGAGCAGGGCGCAGGGACCCCGCGCGCAGCGCGGGGATGCAACCGTCGCGAATGTTGCAGGCCGCCGACGCCAATTCACTTCCGTCTTGCACAGCTTTTCGGAGGCGGCGAGGGTGGGCTGTATTGTGGAGAGATACCGTGGGCATTGAAGGCGTATTGGAAAAAGGCTGGGTAACGACGCATGCGGATAAATTGATCAACGCCGCGCGCACCGGTTCGCTCTGGCCCATAACCTTCGGGCTGGCCTGCTGCGCGATCGAAATGATGCATGCCGCGGCTTCGCGTTACGACATGGATCGCTTCGGTATCGTCTTCCGTCCCAGCCCGCGCCAGTCGGATGTCATGATCGTGGCCGGCACGCTCGTCAACAAGATGGCGCCGGCACTGCGCAAGGTCTATGACCAAATGGCCGAACCGCGTTGGGTGATCTCCATGGGCTCCTGCGCCAACGGCGGCGGTTATTACCATTATTCCTATTCCGTGGTGCGCGGTTGTGACCGCATCGTGCCGGTGGATGTGTACGTTCCCGGCTGTCCGCCGACGGCCGAAGCCCTGCTCTACGGTATCATCCAGCTCCAGAATAAGATTCGCCGTACCAACACCATCGCCCGCTGATGCCGCCTGGGGAATGCTCATCATGACTGATACGCATCAGGACCTTGCCGCTCACGCCCAAGAAATGTTCGGCGAGTCGATAACGGCTGTCCATGAGTTTGTTGGGCAGCTCACGCTGGACATTCGCCGTGACCGGATCGCCGAGATATGCCGCACGCTGCGTGACGACCCGGCGTTCGCCTTCGAGCAACTCATAGACGTATGCGGCGTGGATTATCTCGATTACGGCCGCGAATCGCCGACCGGGCCGAGGAAAGGACCGCGTTTCGCCGCGGTTTATCACCTGCTGTCGCTCAGACACAATCGGCGCTTGTGTCTGCGCGCTTATCTGGACGACGAGAGTCCAATGATCGCCTCCGTGACCGGTATCTGGAATTCAGCCAACTGGTATGAACGCGAGGCGTTCGATCTCTTCGGCATCGTGTTCGAAGGGCATCCGGACCTGCGTCGCATCCTCACTGATTACGGTTTCATCGGGCATCCGTTTCGCAAGGATTTCCCGCTCATCGGACATGTCGAGATGCGCTACGACGCCGAGAAGAAACGCGTCATTTACGAGCCGGTTTCCATCGAACCGCGCGTTCTGGTTCCTCGCGTCATACGCGAGGAAGGCTTTGCCAAGGGTTGAGCATAATGGTTGAGATTCGTCGTTACATGTCGAGCGGCCTGTGGCCGCGATCAAACGCTACTTGCGGTTCCCCGCACCGCGGGCGGGTATCTTTAGCGCGGGCCGTCCCTGGCCCGCGCCCTTCGGGCAGCCTGCGGCTGCTCAAATTCGATCCCGTCGAATTTGTCTTCGCTCGTGCAAAGACAATTTTGCCGGGAGCAAAATTGGGCGCGCACAGCGCGCCCGCAGGGCCCGCGCCACGGATGGCGCGGGTCAAAGAAACCAAAGAAAGCACGCCCCGGATGGCGCAAAGACTCCCTCGCCTCCGCGGCTTTGGGTCCCGCGCTGCCCCGACGCGACATCCTGTCGCGGCGGGGCAGGCGCAGACATCCCTGTCTGCGCCCCTGCGGGCGCTCGCCCAAAGCCTTACGGGGCTCGGGCGCGCCATACGGGTTTTGAAAACACCTCCGAGCGAAGGCCTGAGGTGGGTTGCTCCTGTCCCCGTCGGAGCGAGCCGAGCACCGAGCGAGGCCGGGTGTTTTCGCGAGACTTTTGATCGAGCCCGAGGCGCGTTGTTTGCGCTCGGCGAGTTAGGCGAGCGCACGGCCGAAGCGAGGCGCGCAGGGGACCGCGCGTATTTTGCGCGGCGAAGCGACCGGGTGTCCTTCTCTTTGGTTCCTTTCTCTTGGACAAGCAAGAGAAAGGAACCCAGGGTGCAGGGGCGGAGCCACCCGCAATTAGTTTTTGAATGTCCGCGAAGCGGGCTCGACAGGAATTGAGCATCGTGGCCGAGATCAGAAATTACACAATGAACTTCGGACCTCAACACCCGGCCGCGCACGGCGTGCTGCGTCTCGTGCTTGAATTGGATGGCGAAGTCATCCAGCGCGCCGACCCGCACATCGGCCTGCTGCACCGCGGCACCGAAAAACTGGCCGAGTCCAAGCCCTACAACCAGTCCATCGGCTACATGGATCGCCTCGATTACATCTCGATGATGTGCAGCGAACATGGTTATGTGCTGGCGATCGAGAAGCTGCTCGCGATCGAGCCGCCGCTCCGTGCCCAGTATATCCGCGTGCTGTTCGACGAGATTACGCGCCTGCTCAATCACCTGTTCTGGCTCAGCGCGCACGCCCTGGACGTCGGCGCGATGACCGTGTTTCTTTACTGCTTCCGCGAGCGCGAGGACCTGTTCGATTGCTACGAAGCGGTGTCCGGCGCGCGTATGCACGCTACCTATTATCGCCCGGGCGGTGTTTACCGCGACCTGCCCGACAGCATGCCGCAGTATCAGCCGTCCAAACTGCGCGACGCGAATAAAATCGCGCGGCTGAACGCCAACCGCGAGGGCTCGTTGCTCGATTTCATCTGGGATTTCACCGAGCATTTCCCAAAACATATCGATGAGTATGAAATGCTGCTCACCGACAACCGTATCTGGAAACAGCGCACCGTCGGGATCGGCGTGATCTCGCCCGAACGTGCCTTGCAGCTCGGATTCACCGGCCCCATGTTGCGCGGCTCGGGCGTCGAGTGGGACCTGCGCAAGAAGCAGCCGTACGAGGTTTACGATCGCCTGGATTTCGACATCCCCGTCGGTGTCAACGGCGACTGCTACGACCGTTATCTGGTGCGCATCGAGGAAATGCGCCAGTCCAACCGCATCATCCGCCAGTGCGTGGAGTGGCTGCGCCGGAATCCGGGACCGGTGATGATCGATGACCGCAAGGTGGCGCCACCACCGCGCGAGAAGATGAAGGACGACATGGAGTCGCTCATCCATCACTTCAAGCTCTTCACCGAGGGTTACTGCGTGCCCGCGGGCGAGACCTACGCGGCGGTCGAGCACCCCAAGGGCGAATTCGGCGTGTACATGATCTCGGACGGCGCCAACAAACCGTACCGCGTGAAGATCCGCACCGCCGGCTTCGCGCATTTGTCGGCGATGGATGAATTGACCCGCGGCCACATGATCGCCGACGTGGTCGCGGTGATCGGCACGCTCGACATCGTTTTCGGAGACATCGACCGATGAACGCCCAGTCCAGACCGGACTCGAAGATCGGACTGTTGTCGGTGCCATCGCGCACCGAGATCGACCGCGAGATCGCCAAGTATCCTCCGGACCGCAAGCGGGCGGCGGTGATGGCGGCGCTGCGCATCGCGCAGGAACAGAACGGCGGCTGGCTCCCGGCCGACCTGATCGAGGCGGTGGCGGAATATCTCGAAATGCCGGCGATTGCCGTGCATGAAGTCGCGACCTTCTACACCATGTATGACCTGAAGCCGGTGGGACGCCACAAGGTTTGCGTGTGCACCAACATCTCCTGCCTGCTGAACGGCTCCCATCGCATCATGAATCATCTGGAAACGAGGCTCGGTATCAAGCCGGGCGAAACGTCAGCCGGCGGCAAATTCACCCTGAAAGAGGTCGAGTGTCTGGGCGCCTGCGGCGGCGCGCCGATGATGATGGTCGACAAGACCTATCACGAGCATCTCACGCCTGAAAAGGTGGACGAGATCCTGGACAAGCTGGAATAGCGCCATGGCCAACGAACTCTGTTTCAGAAATCTTCATCTCGACCGGCCGTGGCAGCTGGCGACGTACCGGAGTGCCGGCGGCTACGAGACGTGGAAAAGGATTCTCAAGGAAAAAATGCCGCCGGAGAAAATCATCGACGAGCTCAAGAAATCCGCGCTGCGCGGACGCGGTGGCGCGGGTTTCTCCACCGGACTGAAATGGTCCTTCATGCCGAAGAACATGCCGGGTCAGAAATACATCGTGTGCAATTCCGACGAAGGCGAGCCGGGCACGTTCAAGGATCGCGACATCCTGCGCTTCAATCCGCACGCGCTGATCGAGGGCATGGCCATCGCCGGCTACGCCATCGGCGCGACCGTGGGCTACAACTACATCCGCGGCGAATTCTGGGAGCCGTACGAACGCTGCGAAGCCGCTCTGAAGGAGGCCTATGGCGCCGGGCTGTTGGGAAAAAACATCCTCGGGTCCGGCGTGGACTTCGACCTGTACACGCATCTCGGCGCCGGCGCCTACATCTGCGGGGAAGAGACGGCACTGCTCGAATCCATCGAGGGCAAGAAGGGCCAGCCACGGTTCAAGCCGCCGTTCCCGGCGAATTACGGTCTGTTCGGGCGGCCGACCACTATTAATAATACCGAGACGCTGGCGTCGGTGCCGGACATCATCAAGAACGGCGCCGACTGGTTCCTGAACATCGGCAAGCCCAACAACGGCGGTCCCAAGCTTTTCTCCGTCTCGGGCCATGTCAACAAGCCCGGCAACTATGAAGTCCCGATGGGCACGCCGTTCGCGAAGCTGCTCGAAATGGCCGGCGGCATGCGCGACGGCCGCAAACTGAAGGCGGTGATCCCCGGCGGTTCCTCGGCGAACGTGCTGCCGGCCGATGTCATGATGGATGTAACCATGGATTACGATGCACTCGCCAAGGCCGGCTCGATGCTGGGCTCGGGCGGGGTCATCGTCATGGACGAGACCACCTGCATGGTGCATGCGCTCGCGCGCATCGCGCATTTCTATTACGAGGAATCCTGCGGCCAGTGCACGCCATGCCGCGAAGGCACCGGCTGGATGTCGCGCGTGATCCATCGCATCGAGCATGGGGAAGGCAGACCCGAAAACCTGGATATGCTCACGGAGCTTGCCTCCAACATCGAAGGCCGCACCATTTGCGCGCTGGGCGATGCCGCCGCATGGCCGGTGAAAAGCTTCATCAAATATTTCCGCAGCGAGTTCGAATACCATATCGAAAATCGCCGCTGCCTGCCCGGCACGCACGGGAGCCATGCATGAGCGCCAATCCGAAAGACATCAAAACGCCGCCGGCCTCCGATTCCGTGACCATTGAAGTGGATGGTCGGCGGTTGCAGGCGCGCAAGGGGCAGATGCTGATCGAAGTGACCGACGCCTCCGGCATCTACATACCGCGCTTCTGCTACCACAACAAACTTTCGATCGCGGCCAACTGCCGCATGTGCCTGGTGGACGTGGAGAAGGCGCCGAAGCCTCTGCCCGCCTGTGCCACCCCGGTGGCCGAGGGCATGGTCGTGCGCACCCGTTCGGACCGGGCGCGGACCGCGCAAAAGAGCACCATGGAGTTCCTGTTGATCAATCATCCGCTCGACTGTCCGGTCTGCGATCAGGGCGGCGAGTGCGAATTGCAGGATCTCGCGGTGGGTTACGGCAAGGATGTGTCGCGCTACGCCGAAGCCAAGCGCATCGTGAAGGACCGGGACATCGGACCGCTGATTTCCACCGACATGACGCGCTGCATCCATTGCACCCGCTGCGTGCGTTTCGGACAGGAAGTTTCCGGCGTGATGGAATTCGGCGGCCTGGGGCGCGGCGAGCATATGGAGATCCGCACCTTCCTCGACCGCAGCGTGGATTCGGAGGTTTCCGGCAACGTCATCGACCTGTGCCCGGTGGGCGCGCTCACCTCCGAACCGTTCCGCTTCACCGCGCGCCCGTGGGAACTCGAAGACCACGCCTCGATCAGCCCGCACGATTGTGTCGGCGCCAATATCAACGTGCAGGCGCGCCGTGGGAGCGTAATGCGCGTACTCCCGCGCGACAACGAGGCTGTCAACGAATGCTGGCTCGCCGACCGCGACCGTTTCAGTTACGAGGCTCTGAAGGGCGAGGATCGCCTGCGCGTGCCCATGATCCGTCGCGGAACGAAATGGGAGGAAACCGACTGGACCACGGCGTTCGAATTCACAGTGGCCGGGCTCAAGAGGGCGCTGGCCGCGCACGGGCCCGAATGTCTGGGTGCATTGGCCGCGCCCATTTCCACGCTCGAGGAATTCTATTTGCTGCAGAAACTGGTGCGCGCGTTGGGTAGCGGTAGCGTGGATCACCGCCTGCGCCAGATGGACTTCAGCGATGACGCTGTCGCACCGCTGTTTCCATCCCTGGGACGGCCGATCGCCGAGCTCGAAAGCCTCGATGGCGCGTTGCTGATCGGCGCGAACCCGCGCAAGGACCAGCCGCTGATCAATCTGCGGCTGCGCAAGAGCGCACTGAAAGGCGCGCGTGTCTTCGCCATCAATCCGATCGATTACGACTTCAGTTACAGGCTGGCCGGTAAGGCGATCGGCGGCCCGTCACAGATGCTGCGCGCACTGGCAGGCGTGGCGCGCGCCTTGAGCGCGCTCAAAAAGACGGAATGGCCCGCCGCCTTTGCCAAGCATTTCCGCGACGTCAAACCGGGTGTAACGGAGCAGGCCATGGCCGAGGCGCTGCAGCAGAGCGCGCGCGCTTCGGTGCTGCTCGGAAGTTTCGCGCTCAGCCATCCGCAGGCAGCCGCTTTGCGCGCGCTTGCGCAATATGTCGCTGATCTGTGCGGGGCAAAGTTGGGACAGCTTCCCGACGCCAACGGCGCGGGCGCGTGGCTCGCGGGTTGTGTGCCGCATCGCGGCGCAGCGGGCAAGACCGCGATGACGGGACGCACGGCGCGCGACATGTTGCATGCGCCGCTCAAGGCCTGCCTGCTTCTCGGCCTCGAACCGGAACTGGATTGTCTCGACGGGGCCGCCGCCGCTGCTGCCATGCG
The DNA here is from genome assembly GCF_041499725.1 of Sulfuricaulis sp. GTDB lineage: Bacteria > Pseudomonadota > Gammaproteobacteria > Acidiferrobacterales > Sulfurifustaceae > Sulfuricaulis. The sequence continues at coordinate 19,554 of NZ_JBGQKW010000009.1, read as the reverse complement.
CGCGGCGGAGTTTGTCGTCATGCTGACGACATTCAAACCTTCGCCGTACCGCACGCGCGCGGTGGAATATGCCGACGTGTGGCTGCCGCTCGCGCCCTTCACCGAAACCGACGGCACGTTTGTCAACGCCGAAGGGCGGCGTCAGGAATTCGTCGCGGCGGTAAACCCGCTTGCCGAGGCGCGGCCGGGATGGAAAATCCTGCGCATGCTGGGTCATCATCTGGGTTTGTCCGGTTTCGAACAGGCCGGGGTGGATGACATACGCGGCGAAATGAATCTGCCGGACACCACGCCGGCCGCGTCGTCATTTCCGTACACCGTCACCGGCGCGGAAGAGACGACGCTGGCGGCCGGCCAGCTGATGCGTCTCGCCGAAGTGCCGATCTACGCGGTGGACGCGATCGTGCGCCGCGCGTCCGCGCTGCAGAAAACCGTTGACAATCCGCCGCCCGCGGCACGCATGAATGCCGCGCAGGCCGAAAAACTCGGTCTCGCGCCGGGTGATAACGTACAACTGGTCACGCCGCAGGACGCGGCGCGCCTTGAGCTGGTCGTCGATGCGCGTGTGCCGGATGGCTGCGTGCTGGCGCCGGCCGGATACCCGGAGACGGCCATGCTCGGAGCGCACGGTCCGGTCACCGTGAGGGCCGCCTCATGATCAAGTTCCTTCTGGGTGTCTGGGGCTGGTTCCCCGACTGGTCGCAGATATTGCTGTTCAATCTGGGCAAGATCTTCATGATCCTGGTGCCGCTGTTGTTGTCCGTCGCCTACCTGACCTATGCCGAGCGCAAGATCATCGGCTACATGCAGGAGCGTATCGGCCCGAACCGCGTCGGCCCCAAGGGCTGGTTGCAGCCCTTGGCCGATGCATTGAAACTTCTGCTCAAGGAAATCATCGTCCCGACCAAGGCCAGCCGTTTCCTGTTCGTGTTTGCACCGATTCTCACGTTCGCGCCGGCGATTGCCGCGTGGGCGGTCATTCCATTTACCGACACCCTGTGGCTGGCGAACATCGACGCCGGCCTGCTTTTCGTTCTCGCGCTCACCTCCATGGGCGTGTACGGTGTGATCGTCGCCGGTTGGGCCTCGAACTCGAAGTACGCCTTTCTGGGGAGCATGCGCTCCGCGGCGCAAATCGTCGCCTATGAAATCGCCATGGGTTTCGCCCTGGTGGGCGTGCTGATGGCGGCCGGCAGCCTCAACCTGCGCGAGATCGTGCTGGCCCAGTCCGGTGGCGTGCACCAATGGTATATCTGGCCGTTATTCCCGCTGTTTCTGGTGTATCTGATCTCGGGCGTGGCCGAAACCAACCGCGCGCCGTTCGACGTAGCCGAGGGTGAATCCGAGATCGTGGCCGGTTTTCATGTGGAATACTCCGGCATGGCCTTCGCGATCTTTTACCTCGCCGAATACGCCAACATGATCCTGATTTCCGTGTTGTGCTCGACCATGTTCCTTGGCGGCTGGCTGTCGCCGCTCGACGGCATGCTCCCCGCCAAGATCCTGGCGCTGCCGGTGATCGGCACCGTGCTCGGCAATGGCGTGCATTGGCTGTTGCTCAAGATGAGTTTCATTCTTTTCTGTTTCCTGTGGTTCCGCGCGACGTTTCCGCGGTATCGTTACGATCAGATCATGCGTCTCGGATGGAAGGTTTTCATTCCGGTGACGCTGGTGTGGATCGGCGTGATGGGGGCGGTCATGTTCCTCACGCCCTGGGGATTCATCTTCCACTGAGTGGAGGAGGCGACGATCATGGTCAAGACGCTCAAACGGTATCTGAACACGTTCCTGCTCTTCGAGCTGGTGAAGGGCCTGATGGTCACCGGTCGTCACCTGTTCGCGCGCAAGATCACGATCCAGTACCCGGAGGAACGCACGCCGATGAGCCCGCGCTTCCGCGGCCTACACGCCTTGCGCCGCTATCCTAACGGCGAGGAGCGTTGTATCGCCTGCAAATTGTGCGAGGCGGTCTGTCCGGCTTGCGCGATTACCATCGAGTCCGAGGAGCGCGCCGACGGCACGCGGCGCACCACGCGCTACGAGATCGACCTCTTCAAGTGTATATACTGCGGTTTCTGCGAGGAGTCATGCCCCGTGGATTCCATCGTCGAAACGCGGATTTTCGAATTCCATTTCGAGAACCGCGGCGAGCACGTGATCACCAAGGAACAATTGCTTGCCGTCGGCGACAAATACGAAAAACAGCTCGCCGCCGACCGCGCGGCGGACGCGAAATACAGGTAAGAATATGAACCTAATTTTTTGGCGCCTTGGCGGTTAAAAAAATAATAGTTTTATGGAATTCAAACAACTCATTTTTTACTTTTTTGGCATGGTGCTGGTATTCGCCGCGGCCATGGTGATCACTGTGCGTAATCCGGTGAAGGCGGCGCTGTTCCTGGTGCTGGCCTTCGTGAGCGCCGCCGGGCTGTGGCTGCTGCTGCAGGCCGAGTTCCTCGCCATCGTGCTGGTGCTGGTGTACGTCGGCGCGGTGATGGTGCTGTTCCTGTTCGTGGTCATGATGCTCGACATCAACCTCGTGCGACTGCGCGAGGGCTTCGGCGAGTATCTGCCGATCGGTGCCCTGGTGGCGGTGCTGCTGGTGGCGGAGATGGCGATCATTCTGAGCTCGGATGGCTTCGGTCCGGTACAGATGCCCGACCCCGGCAGCCTGCCCACGGGCCACAGCAACACGCGCGAGCTCGGGCGCCTGTTGTACACAGCCTACGCTTATCCGTTCGAAATCGCGGCGGCCATCCTGCTGACGGCCATCGTGGCAGCGATCGTGCTCACGCTGCGCCACCGCAAGGACACCAAGTACCAGAATCCGGCGCAGCAGATCAATATAAATCCGCGCGAACGCATGCGCGTCGTGAAAATGCGCTCTGAGAAGAAAATATGATCTTAAACCGCCAAGAACGCCAAGAAGTTCAGGGTGGTGAATCCGGACTCCGTTCAAGATTATATTATCTTGGCGTTCTTAGCGTCCTTGGCGGTTCAGAACAATAGAAGAAAAAAAGGGGGGGCAATGATACCGTTGGCGCATTATCTGATACTCGGGGCGATCCTGTTCTCCCTGAGCGTCGTCGGCATTTTTCTCAACCGCAAGAACCTCGTGATCCTGCTGATGGCGATCGAGCTCATGCTGCTCGCCGTCAATCTCAACTTCATCGCCTTCTCGCATTACCTCGGCGACACCGCGGGACAGGTATTCGTGTTCTTCATCCTCACGGTGGCCGCGGCCGAGTCGGCCATCGGGCTCGCCATCCTGGTGGTGGTGTTCCGCAATCGCCAGACCATCAACGTCGAAGACCTGAGCAGTCTCAAGGGCTAGGCCATGTCCGGATTCGACATCGACTTCAAACTGGTTTACCTCGCCATTCCGCTGTCTTGTCTCGCGGGCTCGGTATTGGCCGGGCTGCTCGGCTGGAAAATCGGACGCATCGGCGCGCACACGGTAACCATTCTCGGTGTTGCCGTGGCGTTCGCGCTCTCGGCTTTCGTGGTTTTGCCGGACGTGCTGGCCGGCAACGTTTTTAATGGCCCGGTCTACACCTGGGCCGTCTCCGGCGGCATTCCGCTCGAGGTAGGATTCCTGATCGATCCGCTGTCGGCGCTGATGATGGTCGTCGTCAGCTTCGTCTCGCTCATGGTGCACGTCTACACCATCGGCTACATGCACGACGATCCCGGTTACCAGCGGTTTTTCAGCTACATCGCGCTGTTCACCTTCTCGATGCTGATGCTGGTGATGTCGAACAATTTCCTGCAGCTGTTCTTCGGCTGGGAGGCGGTGGGACTGATGTCCTACCTGCTCATCGGCTTCTGGTTCACGCGTCCCACGGCCACCTACGCCCAGCTCAAGGCCTTCCTCGTCAACCGCGTGGGCGATTTCGGTTTCCTGCTCGGCATCGCGGCGATCTACATGACCTTCGGCACGCTCGACTACGGCGCGGTGTTCTCCATCGCCCCGCAGATGGCGGCCAAGACCCTCCAGGTGTTTCCGGGCGTGGACTGGAATCTCCTGACGCTCACCTGCATCCTGCTGTTCATCGGCGCCATGGGCAAATCGGCGCAGGTGCCGCTGCACGTGTGGTTGCCCGACTCGATGGAAGGCCCGACGCCGATTTCGGCGTTGATCCACGCGGCCACTATGGTGACCGCTGGCATCTTCATGGTGGCGCGCATGTCGCCGCTGTACGAGCTTTCCGAGACGGCATTGTCGGTGGTGCTGGTGATCGGCGCGCTGACGGCGTTTCTCATGGGGCTCGTCGGCATCGTGCAGAACGACATTAAACGCGTGATCGCCTATTCAACGCTTTCCCAGCTCGGCTACATGATGGTCGCGCTCGGTGCTTCGGCCTACAGCGTGGGAATTTTCCATCTGATGACGCACGCCTTCTTTAAGGCGCTGCTGTTTCTTGCCGCGGGTTCGGTGATTATCGCCCTGCATCACGAGCAGGACATGCGCAAGATGGGCGGCCTGCGCCGGCGCATGCCAATCACCTTCTTCACCATGTGGGTAGGCTCGCTCGCGCTCGCCGGCATTCCGCCTTTCGCCGGCTTCTTCTCCAAGGATTTGATCATCGAGGCGGTGCACCATTCGCATCTGCCCGGCAGCGGCATCGCCTACGCCGCGGTACTGGCCGGTGTGTTCGTGACGGCGTTTTACTCCTTCCGGCTGCTGTTCATGACGTTTTACGGCAAGCCGCGCATGGACGAGCATACCTACAAACATGTAAAGGAATCGCCCTGGGTGGTGACCGTGCCGCTGGTGTTGCTGGCGGTGCCCTCGCTCGTGGCCGGTTTCATGACCATCGATCCGCTGATTTTCGGCGGCTACTTCGCCGATTCCATCAAGGTCCTGCCCGCGCACGACGTCATCCGGGAGATTGGCGAGCATTACCAGGGTGTTGCCCCGTTCATTGCCCACGGGCTGCAATCTGCGCCGTTCCTGCTCGCGGTCGCGGGCATCGGCCTCGCCTGGTTCATGTACATCCGCTATCCGTTCCTGCCCGGCCAGATTAGCGAAAAGGCCGGCGCGATCTACACGCTGTTGCTGCGCAAGTATTTCGTGGACGAGTTCAATGATTTCGTTTTTGCCGGCGGCGCACGCGCCATCGGTCGTCTACTGTGGAAAATCGGTGACGTGAAACTGATTGATGGGTTGGCGGTGAACGGCACCGCGCGCGTGATCGGATGGGTGTCCTCGGTCATGCGCCACATCCAAACGGGTTATGTGTATCACTATGCGTTTGCCATGATCCTGGGGCTGTTTTTGCTCATCACCTTCTTCCTGCACCGCTGAGCCATGCTAGCCGAATACTTTCTAAGCTTTGCCATTTTCCTGCCGATTCTCGGCGGGGTGGCGGTACTCGCCACCGGCTGCGACCGCAATGCCGACTACGCGCGCCAGCTGAGCCTCGCGGTGGCGGTCCTGACCTTCCTCGCGACGCTGCCGCTTTATACCGGCTTCAATACCGGTACTCCCGCGATGCAGTTCGTCGAGGACCACGCCTGGATCGACGCCTTCCAGGTCCGCTATCGCCTGGGCATCGACGGCATTTCATTATTACTCATTTTGCTCACGAGCTTCAGCACCGTGCTCGTCATGATTTCCTCCTGGAAAGTGATTGACAAAAAAGTCGCGCAATACCACGCCGCCTTCCTCGTCATGGAAGGGCTCATGATCGGCGTTTTCAGCGCACTCGACGGCATCCTGTTCTACGTTTTCTGGGAAGCCATGCTGGTGCCGATGTTCCTCATCATCGGCCTGTGGGGCGGGCAGAACCGCGTTTACGCCACCATCAAGTTCTTCCTTTATACCTTCCTCGGCTCGGTGTTGATGCTGGTGGCCATGATTTATCTTTATTTCAAGGCCGGTAGTTTCGATATCCTGGCGTGGCATGACCTGAAGCTTGGGCTTCACGCGCAGATACTAATATTCCTGGCGTTCCTGGCCGCGTTCGCGGTCAAGGTACCGATGTGGCCGGTGCACACCTGGCTGCCGGACGCGCATGTCGAGGCGCCTACGGGCGGCTCGGTAATCCTGGCGGCGATCATGCTGAAGATGGGCGCGTACGGTTTTCTGCGCTTTTCGCTGCCGATTCTCCCCGACGCGTCGCATCAGCTCGCGTGGCTCATGATCATGCTCTCGCTCATCGCGGTCGTGTATATCGGCCTCGTGGCGTTGGTGCAGGAGGACATGAAGAAGCTGATCGCGTACTCCTCGATCGCGCACATGGGCTTCGTCACCCTGGGTTTTTTCATTTTCAACACCCAGGGCCTCGAAGGCGGCATTGCGCAGATGATCTCGCACGGTTTCGTTTCCGGCGCGTTGTTCCTGTGCGTCGGCGTCATGTATGACCGCCTGCATTCGCGCATGATCAAGGACTACGGCGGCGTGGCCAACCGCATGCCGGTGTTCGCCTCTTTCATGATGCTGTTTGCCATGGCCAACGCCGGCCTGCCCGGCACCTCCGGTTTCGTGGGCGAATTCCTGGTAATCCTGGGCGCGTTCCAGGTGAACATATGGTATGCCTTCGGCGCCGCGACCACGCTCATCTTTGGCGCCGCTTACACGCTGTGGATGTACAAACGCGTGTTGTTCGGCGAGGTCGGCAATGCCAAGGTCGCGGAGCTGACGGATGCGACGCCGCGCGAAATCGTGTTTCTCACGCTGCTCGCTGTCGCGGTGCTGGTGATGGGATTGTGGCCGTATCCGTTCCTTGACGTGTTGCACGCCTCCGTCGGGCATTTGTTGCAGCAGGCGATGGTGAGCAAGTTATGAGATTAACCGCCAGGACGCCAGGAAAAATGAGTCAAAAACAAACATGAAATTCGTCATCCCCGAAATGATGCCCGCGGCGCCCGAGATCTTCGTGTTCTTGATGGCCTGTGCGATCCTGGTACTCGACCTGTTCCTGTCGGACCGTCTGCGCGTGGTTTCCTACTGGCTGGCACAGGCGACGCTGGCCGGCGCGGTGCTGCTGACGCTCAAGGTCATGACGGCGGCGCCGGTGTTCACTTTCAACGGCATGTTCGTCGCCGACCGGCTCGCGGACTTTCTCAAGCTCGGCACCTACGGCATCACCTTCTTTGTCTTCACCTATTCACGCGACTACCTGCGCGACCGCGGCATGTTCCGGGGAGAATATTTCGTGCTGGGTCTGCTGGGCGTGGTGGGCATGATGATCATGGCCTCGGCCAGTCATTTCCTGACGCTGTATCTGGGGCTGGAGTTACTGTCGCTCTCGCTTTACGCCATGATCGCCTTCCAGCGCGACTCGGCGGTGGCGACCGAGGCGGCGATGAAATATTTTGTCCTCGGCGCGATCGCCTCGGGCATGCTGCTCTACGGCATGTCCATGCTCTACGGCGTGACCGGCAGCCTCGAGATTTCGACGGTTTCGCGCGCGATCGGCAAGATGTCGCCGGACAATATCATCCTGATTTTCGGCCTGGTATTCGTCATTTCCGGCCTGGCCTTCAAGATGGGCGCGGTACCGTTCCACATGTGGGTGCCGGACGTGTATCACGGCGCCCCGACGGCGGTGGCGCTTTATATCGGCACGGCGCCGAAGCTCGCGGGGTTTGCGTTGTTCCTGCGTCTCCTGGTCGGCGGACTCGAGCCGCTCGCCGGTTCCTGGCAAGCGATGCTGATCATCATTGCGCTGCTGTCCATGGCGGTCGGCAACATCGTCGCCATCGCCCAGGACAACATCAAACGCATGCTGGCGTATTCATCGATCTCGCACATGGGCTTTTTCCTGCTCGGTATCCTGAGCGCCGGCCCGAACGGCTACGGTTCGTCGCTGTTTTATATTCTCGTTTACGCCATCATGAGCGCCGGTTCCTTCGGCATGATCATCCTGCTGTCGCGCGCGGGATTCGAGGCCGAGCGGCTCGAGGACTTCAAAGGTCTCAATCAGCGCAGTCCCTGGCACGCCTTCCTCATGATGCTGCTCATGTTGTCCATGGCCGGCGTGCCGCCGACGGCGGGGTTTTACGCCAAGCTGCTCGTGATCCAGTCGGTCATTCAGGCGGACATGATATGGCTCGCGATCGCCGCGGTGCTGCTGGCCGTGATCGGCGCCTATTACTATCTGCGCGTGGTCAAGCTCATGTATTTCGACGACGCGACGGAGCATGCGCCGATCCGCGCCGGCTGGGACATGCAGGCGCTGTTGGGTTTCAATGCACTGTTGCTGATTGGCGTGTTGCCGTGGGTGGGCGTGATCATGGAGCTGTGCCGGCAGGCGATCAAAACCTTATCCTGAACTATCTATGTGTACAAAACAAAAAAGCCCCATAAGGGGCTTTTTTGTTTTAATTGCATTACGACTGATTAGAATGAGGGATATACCTTCATCTCGCTCAGCAGGTTGTCGTCAGGACGTGCAATCGCCTGCACCGGTGTGGTTGCCAACGGCGCGGGGGTTTCCGTCGGCGGTTTCTGCTCGGAGGTGTTCTGCTGCGAAGTGTTGTCAACGGGGGTGATGTCGATATTTTCCTGCGCCGCCAGCGCTTGCATGAAGCCCGCGAATGCCACAGCCGCCACCATGGCGGTCATACGATGTTTGTTCATGATTCCTTATCTATCCCTGCGATCAAAAATTTCCGCGTAACATCCAGAAATACCATAATGCCTGTAAGCCCCGCGGAACAGGGGTAACATGACGAAAGCCATGGTATTGCTGACCGGCGGTTTAATCTTGCCTTGGAAGCTTCTTACAGATCGTCTGGCTCGGGGGAGTTCAGCCGGTCCTTGGCTCGAAGAATACCGCTATGATTAATATTTAGCATTAATGGCGGACTTTGTCCAAGCGAGGAACCCTACCGGACCGCGCTTGGCGCCGCGTTATCCGGGCCCGGCGGCCTGATTCGAGTCTAGGAGACGGGTGCGGCGCCGTCGCCGGCGCGCACCCAGGAGATCAATCACCAGTTCCGCCAGTGCGTTGAACCGGATGACCCGTATCATCAGGCCGCCGGCCGACACCGGCCGTACCTCGCGTACTTCGCGTATCCGCCGCAGGAATGTCAGTGCGACGGTGGCGCGTGCCAGGGTGGAGATCAGGATGACGCCCCACAGCCCGCTGGTCCAATGCATCGTGTATCCAAAGACAATGATCTCGGTGGGGATGACGGTGCTGAGATAACCGCCGAGCAGGGCGCCGCAGAAGATCGCGGAGTTGCTGAGGACGTTGTGAATGGCGGCGTAGGTGGCGCGCTTGTCGGGCGGCATGACATCGTAGAGAAAATTCCCGGCGCTCAGGCTGAATCCGGCCCAACACAGACCGCCCAGCGTCTGTACGCCGAGGATGTACCAGAATTCCGGCGACACCAGCCACAGCGCCGGCAGGATGGGAATGAGCGAGCCCGTCAGCGCCAGCACGCGGCGATGGCCGAAAATGTCGCCGAACCGTCCCCACATGTTGAGCGTCAGGAATTGCGCCAGCACCGAGATGCCGGTGCTGGCGGTGTACTCCAGGTAAGTAAAATGCAAGTCGCGCAGCATGTAGACGGTGAAAAACGGCGAGGCGATGGCCACCGCCAAATTCATCATTGCCAAAAACAGCGTGAAACGCGCAAAGTCGGAAACCCGCAGGCGTTGCCACAGGCCACTGAACTGCGGCAGCGCCATCGGGATGGGCGCCCGCAGTGGCTCATGCATGCGCGCCAGATGATAAGCCGAGTACAGACGCGCGCTCGCCGCGAGGCTGAAAGCGATCATGAATCCGAGACGCGTCTCCCTGGCCAGCTCGAGGAAATGCAGCAGCAGGCCGGCCCCGACCAGGGAGAGAAAAGTCATGATGCTCATCAGTTGCGTGCGTTTGGCGAAGTAGCGTCCACGCTTGCGCTCCGGGACCAGATCCCCCATCAGGCTGTTCCAGGCAGGGGTGGCAAAGTTTCCGGCGGCGTAATAGAGCGCCACGCAGGTTATAACGATTGGCACGGCGTGCTGCGGGAAAAAATACGGCAGCCAGATCATCGGTAACCACGTCAAGGCCTGGATGAGGACGCCGGACAGAATGAGCGTCTTGCGCCGGGGCGCGAATCCGGCCAGCCAGGCGGATAGCACCTGCGCCAGCGAGCCGAGCAGCGAGGGCAGGGCGGTCAGCAGCGAGATCTGCGCGGTGCTGGCCTTGAGAAAAAGCGCGTAGGCGGAAAGATAGGTCTCCCCGGCCCCGGCCATCATCGAGTAGGAGACACCGTCGCGCACGGAATGACGCAGCGACCGTTCGACGCGCGCATCCTTGGAATAATAGAACCGGGGCATGGAATCCGTGTTACATCGTCGCTGGCGAAGCTAGGTCAAATCCGTATGATCGAGCCTATATTATAGAAGAACCCGATGCAGGCGGCGCCGTGTCCGGGTATTCGGACGGTGGCGGCGCGACGGCCCAAACAAGAAAAGACCCGTTTCCATGAACATTCCTGTCATTGTCCTGTGCGCCGTGTTTGTGCTCATCGCGGTGCGCCGCGTCGGAAATCTCCATTTTGGGCTGTGGCAGATCATGCTGTTCGGGGGCGCGGCGGTTCTCGTTACCGGACAGATCGGTCCGCGCGAGGCGCTGGGCGCGATTGACCCGGACATCATGCTGTTCCTGTTCGGCGTGTTTGTCGTGGGGCAGGCGCTGGAGGAAAGCGGCTATCTGTTTCACCTCTCTTATCTGGCGTTCCGCCGCGCCGGCTCCGCGGATGGATTGATCCTGATGATCCTGTTTGGCTTCGGGATTGCCTCGGCGTTCCTGATGAACGACACGCTGGCGGTGATCGGCACGCCGCTGGTGTTGCTGTTAGCCAAACAGCACCGGATGTCGCCGAAGGTGCTGTTGCTCGCCTTGGCCTTCGCCGTGACGATCGGGAGCGTGGTGAGTCCGATCGGCAACCCGCAGAACCTGCTGGTCGCGATCCATGGCCAGATGCCCAACCCCTTCGTGGAATTTTTCCGGCACCTGGCGCTGCCAACCGTCATCAGCCTGCTCGCGGCCTTTTTTCTTCTGAAATTTTTCCACCACGAGAGTTTCCACGGCGATGCGCTGGTGCACGTACGGCATGATTTGCGCGACAAACCGCTCGCGCGCCTGGCACGGCTGTCGCTGATCCTGATCATTCTTCTGGTGGTCGTGAAGCTGGCGCTGGTTTTCACGATGCCGCAAATCGATTTCCGGTTGACCTGGATCGCCCTGATCGCCGCGACGCCGATTCTGTTTTTCAGCCCGAAACGCTGGCGCATTGTCCGTCATATCGACTGGCGCACGCTGGTTTTCTTTGCCGCGATGTTCGTGTTGATGGAAAGCGTTTGGATGTCGGGATTTTTCCAGTCGCTGATGGCGCGCGGAAACCTGAACCCGACCTCGATAGGAATGATCTTTGCCGTCAGCGTGCTGCTGAGCCAGCTCATCTCCAATGTTCCGCTGGTGGCGTTGTATCTACCGATGCTGATGCATGCCGGGACCTCAACCAGGGAGTTGCTCGCGCTGGCGTCGGGGTCGACATTGGCCGGCAATCTTTTTATTCTGGGCGCCGCGAGCAATGTCATCATCATTCAGAATGCCGAGCGCAAAGGCGGTCACACTCTGAGCTTTGTCGAATTCGCCCGTGTGGGCATTCCGCTGACGTTGGTGAATGTGCTGGTTTACTGGCTGTTTCTGGCGTTGTTGTGAGAAGCAGGCGCCATTGCCATGGCCTCGGTCCGGGCCGTAAAATCGCCGCAACCATTCGAGATGAATCATCATGAATCAAATTTCCGTGGAGCACGATCCCTCGCCCAGGAAGCTGGACATTATCGGGGTTTACGACTGGCCGATCTGGACCCGGGAGGCGTCGAAATTCCCCTGGACCTATGACCAGAAAGAAACCTGTTACATCCTCGAAGGCGAGATCGTCGTGACGCCCGACGGCGGCGCGCCGCTGCGGATCGTGGAAAACGATTTTGTGACGTTCCCCGCCGGCCTGTCCTGCACCTGGGAAATCCTGAGCCCCGTCAAAAAACACTACAAATTAGGCTGATCCCGCCGAATCCCCTGGCCGAGCGAATTGCCGATGCCTGAGGTATCCCACCACGACACCACGGCCCGTGAAAGCGGGCTCCGCCTGCGCGCCGCGATTCGCGCGCTGTTAAGCCCGGGCATCTGGCTGGTGCTGGCTGTGCAGATAGCGCTGGTATTTTCAATGCGCGACATGCCCGCCGATGCCTCAACCATGGCCTCGGTGCTGGCCATATTTCTGACTGCGACGGCCCTGACGCTCTTTTATTATCTGCAGGCCGGCGCCTTTCATGCCCTGACATTGGGCCGGGAAACCCTGGCGGTGATGGAAACCGTGCGTGCGGGGAGAGCCGTCTTTGCTGCGTTTGTGTGGCTGACGGTGAAGGCAGGTCTGCTGTTGGCGGCGGTGATGAATGTGTTTATCTTTGCGGCCTTGCTGCTGACGGGCCAGGACATAAAGGCCATCATGAACGCGCTTTCTCCCTTTTTCAGTCTCGTGGTCGGGATTCTGACCTTCGTATTTGTTTACTGGCTGCCGATCGTGTTCGTGCGCCGGGAATTTCACCTGCTCCCCAGCCTCAAGTCGGCGCTTCAGAATGCCTGGGATCGCCGGTCCGACTCCGCCTTTCTGGCATTCCTGGTGCTGGTGCCGGTGCTGGTTTCCGGTTTTCTCCCGTCTGACACCCCGCTGCTGTTTGATTTGCTGGTAAGCGTGGTTAGCGGTGTCATGGGGTGGATCGCCTACATCTACTGTATCGAGGTGCTGCGGGAGCAACCGCCACAAGCCGGCAGCGCGAATTCTCCCGATCTCTAGCTCTGGCGCCGGCCCGGCAGTGAAGCGGCGCATCCGCCCGATAAGTTCCTATTTTTCCTTGAATAATGGCAATCCTGACGGTAGACTTCGCGGTCCTTGCTGCGGGGTGGAGCAGTCTGGCAGCTCGTCGGGCTCATAACCCGAAGGTCGCAGGTTCAAATCCTGCCCCCGCTACCAAATCCCAAAGGCCCCGCCGGGGCCTTTTTTGTTTCACGGCAGACCGACGGCACCGGCCGCGGCACTTTCCGATTCCGGGGGAAGTGCTTATAATTCAACCTGGTTTCAGCCGTCGCAAGAGTAAGTAATAAGAAGTGGGCCGCGCGCCCACTTTTGTTTTATGGGGCAAGAAGTTATGCGTGGTACGCGGGCGGATCTGCGAAAACTGCTCGAGCCCGGTGTCGTGGCGCTGGGTTTTGAGCTCGTGGACGTGGAGATGGCGGGGAGCCACCATAGCCCCACGTTGCGGGTGTATATAGATGGCCCCGCGGGTGTGAACGTGGACGACTGCGCGCGTGTCAGCCGGCAGCTTTCCGCGCTGCTCGACGTCGAGGACCCGCTGCCGGGGCAGTACACCCTGGAGGTGTCTTCGCCCGGCCTCGATCGGCCGCTGGTCACGCCGCAGGACTTCAGGCGGTTCATCGGCGAGACGATCAAGGTGAAGATGCAGCCGCCGCTGCAGGGGCGGAAGAATTTTTCCGGCCGGCTGGTGGATGTGACGGCGGATCACGTCGTGGTGGAAGTGGACAAAGAGCATTTTGATCTGGCGTTCGATGGCATGGAGCGGGCCCGGTTGGTCCCCCGATTCCGAACGTCAGGCGTGACGGGAGAACGAGATGATAGGTAATGATGTGTTGATGATTGTCGATGCCGTGTCGCGCGAAAAGGGCGTGGACAAGGAAATCATTTTTCAGGCGCTCGAGGCCGCGCTCGCTACCGCCACGCGCAAACGCCACAAGGGCGACACCGACGCGCGTGTCGTTATTCACCGCGACACCGGAACCTACGACACATTCCGTCGCTGGGAAGTGATTGCCGACGAAACCGAACCGGTCGAGTTCCCCGACCGCCAGATCAAGCTGACCGAGGCGCGCGCGCAGAAGCCGGACATCCAGCTCAGTGAATTCATCGAAGCGCCGCTCGAACCGGTCGAGTTCGGCCGCATCGCCGCGCAGGCCGCCAAGCAGGTCATCATGCAGAAGGTGCGCGAGGCGGAGCGCGAGCAGATCGTCAACCTCTACAAGGATCGCAAGGGCGAGATGGTCACCGGCGTCGTCAAGCGTCTGGAGCGCGGCGATGTCGTGGTGGACCTCGGCAACGCCGAAGCGCTGCTCGCCAAGAGCACCATGATTCCGCGCGAGGGGCTGCGCCCCGGAGACCGCATTCGTGCGCTGCTGGAAGACGTGAAATCCTTGCCGCGCGGACCGCAGCTGTTTCTCTCGCGCGTGGCGCCCAAACTGCTGATCGAGCTTTTCAAGCTCGAGGTTCCCGAGGCAGGTGAAGGGCTGATCACTATTCACGGCGCCGCGCGCGATCCGGGTCTGCGCGCCAAAATCGCGGTCAGTTCCTCCGACCCGCGCATCGATCCCATCGGCGCTTGCGTCGGCATGCGCGGTTCGCGCGTGCAGAGCGTGTCGAACGAGCTCGCCGGCGAACGCGTGGACATCATCCACTGGTCGGATAACCCGGCCCAGTACGTGATCAATTCTCTCGCGCCGGCCGAAGTACAGTCCATCGTGGTGGATGAAGAATCGCACAGCATGGATGTGATCGTGGACGAAAAACAGCTTTCCCAGTCCATCGGACGCAGCGGCCAGAACGTGCGGCTGGCCTCCGAGCTCACCGGCTGGGAGCTGAACATCATGACCGAACAGTCGGCCCAGGAAAAAGGCACCAAGGAGGCGGCTAACTCAATCCAGTTGTTCATGGAACAACTTTCGGTGGATGAAAACGTGGCCACGGTCCTGGTGCAGGAAGGTTTCACCAACCTGGAAGAGATCGCCTACGTGCCGAAGCAGGAATTGCTGGCCATCGAGGAGTTCGATGACGAACTGGTGGACGAACTCCGGAACCGGGCGCGCGATTTGCTGTTGACCAGCGCCATTGCCCAGGAAGAGAAGATCAGTCTGGCGGAACCGGCCAAGGACCTGCTGGAAATGCAGGGCATGGACGAAAATACGGCGCACCTGCTGGCGTCCCATGGCATCAAGACCATGGAAGAGCTGGCGGAGCAGGCCGTGGACGATCTGCTCGAGATCGAGGGCATGACCGAAGAGCGCGCGCGCGAACTCATCATGACGGCGCGCGCACCGTGGTTCGAGGACAAACAGGCGGGATAATCGTCCCGCCTTCCAGGAGTTTATGACGCAGATCACGATAAAAGGTTTCGCGGATCAGATCGGCATTCCGCCGGATACACTGCTGCGCCAGTTGGAGGCGGCCGGCTTATCAGCTAAAAAAGCGGACGACGCGCTGACCGACGAAGAGAAGGAAAAACTCTTCCACTATCTGCGTGCCAGCCACGGCGCCACCGACGAAGGCGCGGCCAAGAAGAAAATCACGCTCAAACGCAAGTCCACCAGCCAGGTTGTCCAGAGCACGCGTACCGGCGCCTCGCGCACCGTGCAGGTCGAGGTGCGCAAGAAGCGTACCTTCATCAAACGCAGTACCATCGAGGAAACGCCATCCGCGGCGGAAGAAACACCGGTCGAGGAGCTCGAGGCTGTCGCGGCGGCTGTCCAGTCGGAAACCCCCGTGGCCGCGCATGCCCCCGTCGTTGCCGAATCCGTCGCGCCGGCGCCGGTGGTGGCGCCTCCGGTTCCGCCGAAGGTCGAGATCACGGCACCGGTAGCGAAACCGTCGGTTCCGGCCAAGCCGGCACCGGCACCCGCCAAGGAAGTCAAGAAACCGCACAAAGGCAAGAAAGAACGGCTGCAGAAACTCGAAGAGCGCGAGCGCGGCGAACTGCATCTGGCGGCCGGCAAGAAGGTGCGACGCAAGGTCAGGATTGCCGCCAATAAGCCGGTGGTCACCAGCGTGACCGGTCAGCACGGCTTCGAAAGGCCGACAGCGCCGATCGTGCATGAGGTGGCGCTGCCGGAAACCGTCACGGTGGCGGAGCTGGCGCAGAAAATGTCCATCAAGGCGGCCGAGGTCATCAAGGTGCTCATGCAGATGGGCACGATGGTTACGATCAACCAGGTGCTCGACCGCGATACCGCGACGCTCGTCGTCGAAGAAATGGGCCATGTCGTCAAAGAGGCGAGACCCGAAAGCCCCGAAACCCTGCTGGCCTGGCCCACGGCCGAGGCGGCCGGCGACGCCGAACCGCGCCCGCCCGTGGTGACCGTCATGGGTCACGTGGACCACGGCAAGACCTCGCTGCTCGACTATATCCGCAAGGCCAAGGTGGCCTCCGGCGAAGCCGGCGGCATCACCCAGCATATCGGCGCTTACCACGTGGAAACACCCAAAGGCGTGGTGACTTTTCTGGACACGCCCGGTCACGAGGCGTTCACCGCCATGCGCGCGCGTGGCGCCAAGGCCACCGATATCGTGATTCTGGTGGTGGCGGCCGATGACGGCGTCATGCCGCAGACGATCGAAGCGGTCCACCATGCACGCAACGCCAAGGTGCCGCTGGTGGTCGCGGTGAACAAGATCGACAAGCCCGAGGCGCAGCCCGATCGTGTGCGCCAGGAACTCACCAAGCACGAAGTCGTGGCCGAGGAATGGGGCGGCAATGAAATATTCGTGAATGTCTCCGCCAAGACCGGCGAAGGCATCGACAAGCTGCTCGAATCCGTGCTGCTGACGGCCGAGGTGCTGGAGCTGAAAGCTCCCAAGACCGGCCCCGCCGCGGGTCTGGTGGTGGAGGCGCGCCTCGACAAGGGCCGCGGCCCGGTGGTCACGGTGCTGGTGCAGCGCGGTACCCTGCGCAAGGGCGATGTGATTCTCGCCGGGCGCGAGTTCGGGCGCGTGCGCGCCATGAGCGATGAAAAAGGCCGTACGGTGAAAGAGGCCGGACCGTCCATCCCCGTGGAAGTCCAGGGACTTTCCGGCGTGCCGAACGCGGGCGAGGAAGTCATGGTGGTGGAATCCGAGCGCAAGGCGCGCGAGATCGCGCTTTACCGCCAGGGCAAGTTCAAGGATGTACAACTCGCGCGCCAGCAGGCGGCGAAGCTATCCGATGTGTTCGTGCAGTTGAAAGAGAGCGAAGACGCCAAACCGCTGAACCTCATCATCAAGGCGGACGTGCAGGGCTCGATCGAAGCGCTCTCTGTCTCGCTCGAAAAGCTCTCCACCCCCGAGGTCCGGGTCAAGGTGATCCACGGCATGGTCGGTGGCATCACCGAATCCGACGTGAATCTCGCCGTGGCGTCCAACGCGGTCATTATCGGTTTCAATGTCCGCGCCGACAGCACGGCGCGCAAGTTGATCGAGCATCAAGGGGTGGACGTTCACTACTACAACGTCATTTATACCGCCGTGGACGAGGTCAAGGCCGCGATGAGCGGCATGCTGAAGCCCCAGTTCAAGGAACAGCTGCTGGGCTTGGCCGAGGTGCGCGATGTGTTCCGTTCGCCGAAGATGGGCGCGGTCGCCGGCTGCTACGTGGTCGAAGGCGTGGTGCGGCGCAACCGCCCGATCCGCGTGTTGCGCGACAACGTGGTGATCTTCGAAGGCGAACTTGAGTCCCTGCGCCGCTTCAAGGACGACGCCGGCGAAGTAAAGGCGGGTCTCGAGTGCGGCATCGCGGTCAAGAATTACAACGACGTGAAGGTGGGCGACCACATCGAAGTGTTCGAAAAGGTCGAGGTCGCCCGGACGTTGTAACCAGCCTTCCAGCCAGGCCGCGGAAACGCGGCGGGGTGCAATCATGCAGAAAGTTTCCAATCGCCCGCGACGCGTCGCGGAACTCATCAAACGCGAGCTGGCCATGGTGATCCCGCGCGAGCTCGACGATCCGCATGCACACGAGATCACGATAACGGGCGCGGAAGTGTCGCGCGACATGTCATCCGCGCGGATTTACTTCTCGTTGCTGAGCGGTTCGGTCGAGGCGAAGCAGGCGACCAAGTCGCTCAACCGCGCCGCCGGTTTCCTGCGCCACGCGCTCATGGGGCGGGTGACGTTGCGCAGCGTGCCGGTGCTGCGGTTTTATTTCGACGAATCCGTGGAACGCGGCGCGCGCATCGACAGCCTGATCGACCGGGCGATAGCCGAAGACAAGACTCACAAGGAATAATCGTGCGTGCACGCCGTAACTGTTCCCCCGTCAACGGGGTGTTGCTGCTCGACAAGCCCGTCGGACTGACCTCGAATCAGGCGCTGCAGACCGTGAAGCGGCTGCTCAATGCCTGCAAGGCCGGACACACGGGCAGCCTCGATCCCATCGCCACGGGGCTGCTGCCGCTTTTTTTCGGCGAGGCCACCAAGCTGACGCAGTTTCTGCTGAATGCGGACAAGCGTTACTGGACCGTGTTCAGGCTGGGCGTGAGCACCACGACCTTCGACAGCGAGGGCGAAGTGACCGCCACCCGGCCCGTCACCGTCGGTTTGCGCGATATCGAAAAAGCCTTGGACAAATTCAAGGGCGAGATCGAGCAGATACCGCCGATGTATTCGGCGATCAAGCACAACGGCGAGGCGCTGTACAAACTGGCGCGCGCCGGCGTGGAAGTCGAGCGCGAGCCACGGCCCGTGACTCTGCATGAAATCAAGACGCTCGGGTTTCAGGACGATTTGCTGACACTGGAAATCGCCTGTTCCAAGGGCACTTACATCCGCACCCTGGCGCACGATCTGGGCGAAATCCTGGGTTGCGGGGCGCACGTGGTGCAACTGCGCCGCCTCGCGAGCGGTGATGTGTCGATCGACAAGGCTGTTTCGCTGGATCAGCTGGAGGCGCTGGCGAGCCCGGCGGAACGGGCACAACTGCTTCAGCCGGTGGACAGCGTGTTGCATACGGTGCCGGACGTGCACCTGACATCGCTCGCGGCCCATTATCTGAAGCAGGGACAGTCGGTATCGGCGCGTCACGGCCTGGCGCCCGGCTGGGTGCGGTTATACGAAGGCGACAGCCGCTTTCTGGGCATGGGGCAGGTGCTGGACGATGGTCAGGTGGCCCCGCGCCGCTTGCTGGTCCTCACTGAAAGCCCCTGAAAGAGCGCAGTTTTATGCGGTCCGTTCGGCGCGTTCGGACTGATAGATTGCGGTTGAGGCGGGGTGCCCCCGCAGGTAGAATACGCGCCCTGTGCGACCCGAAGGGGTCGGCTCGGGCTTCACGGCCCGGTGCCCTCATGGTAGGGCACGAAGCGCTGGCTCGGCGCAATAAATAACGAGCAGCAGCAAACGTGGTAGTTGGCCACGCAAAACAACCAGCATAGTGATTCCGAGGGGGAACGCCTCGGAGCCAACCGCAGCCACAGTGCGGTGGTGGTTTCACGCATCGCCTTGTTTCTTTTTTTTTGGCGACCCTGTGAATCGGAAATCCTGGCACACGCCAGGTTGAATCCTCAATCAAGCGTGTGCCAGCAAATCGACGGAGCAATCCGTAGGATGCTGTCGTGCGCCTGTGTCCCACGAGAACGGGATACGAGGATTCAGAGCCGACAACCGTGCATCTGTGCCTAGAGGGTGCAATTCCCTCCCCGCTGACATGGCGGTGAATGCATCAGCCCATGCGCGAGATAGACTTCTTCTCGGGTGTGAAGCGGCTGGAAACGGTGGAGTCTGCGAGCCTCAATG
>NZ_JBGQKW010000008.1:0-57390 GCF_041499725.1 Sulfuricaulis sp. | reverse complement strand
GCGCGCCCGGCAGGAATCGAACCTGCGACCCCCAGCTTAGAAGGCTGGTGCTCTATCCGTTGAGCTACGGGCGCCGGCAAAACGCCCGTCATTACATCCCAAGCGTCCCCTGCGCGCAATTATCAAAATTGGTCGGGGTAGAGGGATTTGAACCCCCGACACCCTGCTCCCAAAGCAGGTGCGCTACCAGGCTGCGCTATACCCCGATCGGTGCATCACGCCAGTAGCCGCTGGCACGAGCTGTCTCCGGAAAACCCTACGGCGACGCACCCGGACGACGCGAGGCGGGAACTATACGCACCACCCCCGGGACCGTCAATCTGGCGTTGCCATGATTATAAGCTATAAATACAGGCGTCGTGCTTGGCGCACCGCCGGGGCGCATGCGATGATGCACCCGCGCAATGAGCGCGCCGGGCCTGAAAAAAGATGAGCGCACGCCTCCTCGACGGAAAGAAAATCGCACAAGAATTACGCGCCCATGTTAAAGAACGGGTGGACCGTCGCCTGCGCGAAGGCCGACGCCCTCCAGGGCTCGCGGTCCTCAAGGTCGGCCACGAAGCCGCCTCCGAGGTTTACGTGCGCAACAAGCGCGAGGCCTGCAGCGAGGCTGGTTTCTGCTCCTTCGACTATGACCTGCCGATCGAGGCGACTCAGGAAAAACTCCTGTCCCTCATCGATCAGATGAATGACCATCCCGACGTGGACGGGATTCTGGTACAGCTGCCGCTGCCGAAACAGATCGACCAGACCACCGTCATCGAGCGCATCAGTCCTTCCAAGGACGTGGATGGATTTCATCCTTATAACATCGGCCGCCTGGCGCAGCGCATCCCGCGTCTGCGTCCCTGCACCCCCTACGGCATCATGCGCCTGCTCGCGACCACCGGCGAATCCCTGGAAGGCAAAGAGGCCGTGGTCGTGGGCGCGTCCAATATCGTGGGACGCCCGATGTCGCTCGAGCTTCTGCTCGGCGGCTGCACCGTCACCGTCTGCCACCGGTTCACGCGCAACCTGCCGGCGCATGTCGCGCGCGCGGACGTGCTCGTGGTCGCGGTGGGAAAACCCGGGATGGTGAAGGGCGAATGGATCAAGCCCGGGGCCATCGTGATTGATGTCGGCATCAACCGGCTGCCGGACGGCAAGCTGGTTGGCGACGTGGAATTCGACGCCGCGAGGCAGCGCGCCGGCTGGATTACCCCGGTTCCCGGTGGCGTGGGACCCATGACGGTCGCGACACTGCTGCTGAACACCCTGGAAGCCGCGGAGTCCCGGGACAGGAAACAATGATAACATTCGTCCGTCATGTCGCCTGTTGTCACCGTTAGGAATGACCTGTCGTGAACCACCGGAATAATTCATCCCCGCAAAATACTTCATCGCAGAAACCACTGCATATCGACAGCGCGCGTCTGTACCGCGATGGCGTTGGCGCGGAAGGCATCACGACGGCGGAGATGGAAGAACTCGCTCCGGAACTCAGACGCATCCACCAGATCGTGGTGGCGCAATCACGGGGCGGAGAGGACGCGGAGTTCGCCAGCCTCAACCTGCATGCCATTATGGCCGATTCGCTGGCCTCCATCGAAGCCATGGCGGCGCAGATAAGACGTTTTGAAGATGTCGTCGTCATCGGCATCGGCGGTTCCAGTCTCGGCGCCAAGGCCGTGCATCACGCCATAACATCGGTACGTCCGGATTCGTCCGCGCCCAGTCTGCATTTTCTGGAAAACATCGATCCCTACCGTTTGCGATTCATCCTGCAAAGCCGGAAGGCCGAAAAAGTCGGGGTCATCTGCATCAGCAAGTCGGGCGGGACGGTAGAGACCGCCATCCAGTACCTGATCCTGCGCGAATGGCTCGAAAAGGAACTCGGCAAAGACAAGTCGCGCGCGCATCAGTGGCTCGTCACCGATCCTGCCAGCGGCTGGCTGCGCGAGCTGGCGGGGCGCGAGGGTCTCCCGTCGCTGCCGGTACCGCCCAAGGTGGGTGGCCGTTTCTCCGTGCTCACCGCCGTGGGTCTGCTGCCGCTGGCCGTCGCCGGCGTGGATATCCGCGCACTGCTCGCCGGCGCGGCGGACAATGCCGGGCGCTGCGCCACCGATGACGTCCGCGCCAACCCGGCGCTGGAAATCGCCGCCCTGTTCTATCTTTTCGACATCAGCAAGAACAAGCGCGTGTCGATCATGATGCCCTACGCCGATCCGCTGGAACTCATCGTGGACTGGTACCGGCAGTTGTGGGCCGAGTCGCTGGGCAAACGCATGGAAACGCGGCCGGGCCGCCCGCCCGCCGGCACGCTGCCGGTGCGTGCCATGGGCGCGGTGGACCAGCACAGCCAGTTGCAGATGTATCTCGAATCGCGCCTCGACAAGATATTTACCTTCCTCGCGCTCGATTCCTGGGATCAGGATTTTTCCATCCCGCTGCCGGAGGAAAACCGGAAATATTTTTCGTATCTGGCGGGGAAAAAGATGAGCCAGGTCCTCGAGGCCGAATTCCAGGCAACACGCCAGGTCATCACGGAGACCGGACACCCCAACATGACCCTGCGTTTGCCCGCGATCAATGAGCATGTTATCGGTCAGCTGATCGATCTCTATCAGCGCATCACGGTTTACACCGGCCTGCTCTACGGCATCAACCCGCTGGATCAGCCAGCCGTGGAAAAGAGCAAGAAACTAGCGATTCAGTTGCTCAGCGGTGGCCGCTCCGCGTAAATCAGCGCCCCGACGCAATGCTCGCGTCAATGGGCGGCTGAAGGGATTGCTACGTCGCCGGCAATCCGGACATGACGGCATCTCCGACGCAACATGGTCCAGAACCCTGCGCACTTCTCGCTACGCACGATCCCTGAGCGGACCGGATCGGCAACGGCTGCGCGATCTCTCCAACCATCTCTTGCGCGCAAAATCTTTCTCGGGGGCGGCGGGCCTCGTCGTGACGAACGCCATGCGCACGCGCATGGCACTGCACGCCTGCCTGCCCATACTCAACCTCGGCCTCGATTATTACGCCGACTGGGCATCGATCGTGATCTACCCCGGCGATTTCCGGGTGCACGACGAATACATGGACGAACACGGCGTGGTGCATAGCGAGATCATGGATCTCTGCGGCCAGTCGCTGTCGCACGGCCCGATGGTGCTGTCCTGGGAAGCCATCCGTGCGGAAGACAGGACGCCGGACGATCATGATCTCGTGATCCACGAATGCGCGCACAAGCTGGATGTGCTCAACGGTGACGCCAACGGTTTCCCACCGCTGCACGCGGACATGGATGGGCGCGAATGGGCGCGCGATTTTCAGGCTGCTTACGATCGGTTCTGCGCGGCATTGGAGTCAGGTAATGGCAATACCATCGACCCTTACGCTTCCGAAGACCCCGCGGAGTTTTTTGCCGTCGCGAGCGAGACCTTTTTCACCGCGCCCGACCTGATCAACGAGAAATTTCCGGCGGTGTACACACATTTGCAGCGCTTCTACCGCCAGGATCCCTGCCGGCACCTGTCCCGGGAGCCAGCATGATTCCCCTGCGCGACGACAATCCCACCACGATTCAACCGCTGGTGACGATCGCCTTCATCGTCGTTTGTTCACTTGTCTTCCTTTGGCAGAATTCACTCGGTGGCCGGAGTTTCGAGGCAACCGTATTGAGTCTGGGTGCGATTCCGGCCGCGCTGTTTGGGGGCAAAACGCTGCCACCGGAACTGGCGCTGGTACCGCCTGCGCTGACGGTATTCACCTCCATGTTCCTTCACGGCAGCTGGATGCACCTGATCGGTAACATGCTGTATCTGTGGATCTTCGGCAATAACGTCGAGGACGCCATGGGTCATGTGCGTTTTGTCCTATTTTATCTGTTGTGCGGGATTGCCGCAGTGCTGGCCCAGGCCTTGCCCAACACCGATTCCACCGTTCCCATGATCGGCGCCAGCGGCGCCATCTCCGGCGTGCTCGGAGCGTATCTGCTGCTGTATCCTCATGCCCGCGTGCTGGTGCTGATTCCGATAGGGTTCTATACCCGCCTCGTGCATCTGCCGGCCATGGCGGTGCTGGGGTTCTGGTTCGTGCTGCAACTGATCAGTACGGCATTCGCCGATCCACGCGGAGGCGGCGTGGCCTTCGGCGCGCACATCGGCGGCTTCATCGCCGGCATGGCGTTGCTGCCGATTTTCAAGTACCGGCACGTGCGCCTGTTCGCGCCATCGCGACATTTGAGACAATAGGGCGAATAATATTTGAAGCGCCAAGATGCCAAGAAAAACAGGATATGCCTCGAACAAATTCCTGGCATCCCTGACACCTTGGCAGTTAGACTTCTTGGTGATATTTTTTACTGAAGATCGGAAAAAACAAGCATGCAGCAATATCTTGACCTGATGCGCCACGTGATGCACCACGGCGTGCGCAAGGACGATCGCACCGGTACCGGCACGCTGAGCGTGTTCGGCCACCAGATGCGCTTCGACCTGACCCAAGGATTTCCCCTGCTCACCACCAAGAAGGTCCACACCAAATCCATCATCTACGAATTGCTGTGGTTCCTGCGCGGCGACACCAATATCCGCTATCTGAAGGACCACGGCGTCAGAATCTGGGACGAATGGGCGAATGAAAACGGCGATCTCGGCCCGGTATACGGCGCCCAGTGGCGTTCCTGGCCCGCGCCGGATGGCCGGCACATCGACCAGATCAGCCAGGTAACCCGTGCGATCCGCGAGAACCCGGATTCGCGCCGGCTGATCGTCAGCGCGTGGAACGTCTCCGAGATCGAACGCATGGCGTTGCCGCCCTGCCACCTCCTGTTCCAGTTTTACGTCGCCCAGGGGCGCTTGTCCTGCCAGCTGTATCAACGCAGCGCCGACATCTTTCTCGGCGTGCCATTCAATATCGCCTCCTACGCGCTGCTCACCATGATGATGGCGCAGGCAACCGGACTCAAGCCGGGCGAGTTCGTGCATACGCTCGGCGATGCACATTTGTACCTCAATCACCGGGAGCAGGCTCACACGCAGCTCGCACGCGAGCCCAGGCCGTTGCCGAGCATGCGCCTCAATCCGGAAAAAACCTCGCTGTTCGATTTCGACTTCAACGATTTCGAATTGCTGAACTACGATCCGCACCCTTCCATCAAGGCGTCGGTGGCGGTCTAAGACCAGTGAAAAGCGTAGAGTGAAAAGTGAAAAATTATCCGTTTTTCAAACTTTACACTTTACATTTTTAACTTTTCACTCGCATGTCACGCGTTTCCATTATCGCCGCGCTATCCGAAAATCGTGTCATCGGTGTCAACAACACGCTCCCATGGCGGCTGCCAGCGGACCTCAAGCATTTCCGCCGGGTCACCACCGGCCATCATGTCATCATGGGACGCCGGAACTACGAATCGATCGGCAAACCGCTGCCGGATCGCACCAATATCGTCGTCACGCGTAACCCATCGTACCGCGCGCCGGGCTGTCTCGTGAGGCATTCCATCGAAGACGCGCTGGCGTCGGCACAAAACGACCCGGAGGTTTTTGTCATCGGTGGCGCGGAAATCTACCGCCAAGCGCTCGAACACGCTGACCGGCTGTACCTGACGCTGGTCCATGCCCACATCCCCGGCGATACCTATTTTCCGCCATTCGATCAAGGTCATTGGCAGGAGATCAGCCGCGAGCGGCATGAACCGGACGAAAAGAATCCTCACGCCTGCACGTTTCTGGTGTACGACAGGAAAAAACCGGCATGACGCGGCGCGCGCTCCTGGGGTTACTGATGATCATGCCCGTTCTGGCAGAAGCGGCGGGGCCTTTGGTACCGGACGAACCCGGGAGGGGCCCGGATCTGTCGCTGCGCTTCACGAGCGCCAAGATGCCGCTGGATTACGGCGACCGATCCTACGATACCACCAGCCGCTGGATCGGCCTCTCGTTGCGCGAAAAAGCCGGTCAACGTGTGACGCTAGGCATGTACGGCGGCTACGCCTACGTCACTCAGACGGGTAACCCAGTCACCGCCGGCATGGAGCTCAATGGATTCCACGCCGGATTTTCGCTGTACGGCGTCATTCTCGAGAGCCGGCATGAATCGCTGTTTTACGCTTTCGACTACACCTACCAGAAAGTCGACAACAAGAGTGACGCCCAAACCGTAGTCATCGACTGGTCGCAACCGCAGGCGCAGCTGGGAGCGATTATTTCACTCACGCAAAATTTCCGTTTCTATGGCGGAGGAAGTTATGGTCGCATCGACGGCGAGGAACGCGTCAGCGGAACGGTCAACCGCACGACAACCATCAGCCGCGCCGCACGTGGCGGCGGTTTCCTTGGACTGGACCTGAACACGGACCCGGACGGTTATGTCGGCATCGAGGTCAGATTGGGACTGACCCGTGGTGGAGAGATTTATTTCAAACGACGCTACTGAACGGCAATTCAGGCGATCTGAGCCGACAAATCCTGGGCCTGCTTCTTCTGCGACTCGTTGCCTTCGGTCATCACTTCCTGCAGGATGCTGCGCGCCCCTTCGGCGTCGCCCATGTCGATGTAGGCCTTGGCCAGATCGAGCTTCGTCGCGGTCTCGTCCCACTGTGCCGAGGCCTGGCTTTCGCCAGCAGGCGGTGTCGCATCAAGAACGACTTCAGGGGCGGCAGCCGGTTCCCATTTGATATCATTACCAGCGGGCGCAGCAACGCTTGGCGCGCCAACTTCAAATCCCGCGGCGGCTTCATCTTTGCCACCATTGTCAAAATTGATCGCATTGTCTGCTGCGGTGCCCAGGTCGAGCGATTCGAAACTCGTCTCCGCTCCCGCCTTGGCATCCGATGGCGGCATGGTGGCGGCAAAATCGCCTACGGGAGATCCCATGTCAAAATCAAAATCTCCGGCCGTTTCCGTTTTCGGTTTGGTGGCGGGTGGCTCCCGGTCACGGGGAATGCCCGCGCCCATGACGGCGGATGACGCCGATGTTTTGGCGGCAGGAACGGCGGCTTGAGTCGCCGACGCTGATGAAGATGCCTTGGCCGGTGCGCCACCGCGGAACATCGGGTTCTCCGGGTTGAGCTTGCGACCCATCTCTTCGACCTTTTCCCATATCTTGCCGCCGCGGCCGCCCAGTGCCGCGTAAAGCTCCTCGGCCAGAGTCTCGAACGCCGCAACATCATTGCGCTGATGATAAATCTCAAGCAGCTTGAGTTTGAGTTCCTGACGGTCCGGGTTCTTGACCATCGCTTCCTTGAGAATCTCCTCGGCCGTTTCATCGCGCCCGTAGGCGAGATAGACCTCGGCCTCGGCCACCGGGTCAACCTCGTCGGTATGGATGTTGCCCATGCCACCCTGACTGAAGTCACTGAGGAACGACGTGTCACCACCGGTGGTCGCGGCGGCGGGCTGGCCGGGCACGGTGCCAGTGGTCGCCGGCTGCTCGGTACTGATGGCATCGGCAGAAAGAATGCTTTCCTCGAACTCAGCGATGGATTTCTGGCGACGGCGGAAATACACAAGCGCGATGCCACCGCTCAACAATACGGCAATGCCGATAACCACCGGCATTAGCAGGTCGCTCTGCATAGCCTCCAGCAGGGTGGCCAGGAAATCCTTCTCTACCTTGGGAGCCGGTGCCGCCGGTGCTTTCTTTTTCGGCGCAGCCGGCGCCGGTTTGGCTACGGGTGGCAGAGCTTCAGCCTTGATCTTTTCCTCTGGCTTGGCGGCTACCGGCTTCTCGACGGGTTTTTCCGCCGGCTTCGCCACGGGTTCGGCCGGTTTGGCTTCCGCGACTTTCTGCTCCGGAGCCTTCATCTGCTGCTGGGCAAGGCTCTGGCTTTCGAGTTCGATCAGGCGCGATTCTTTCTTGAGCTGCGAACGTACCAGCCCGACCTTATCAGTCAGATCCTTGTTCTCGAGCCGTTTGGATTCGAGAGACTCTTCCAGTGTGGCGGCACGATCGGCTAGCGCCTGGCGCTCCCGAGCCGTGGCCTCCTTGGCGGATTCCTTTTCCGACACCTTCTTGTCCGGTGTGCTCTTCTCCTGCTGCAGCGTGCTGCGCACGATCTTGAGCAGCTCATCCTGTTTGCCTTTGTCGGCTGCCGTCGGCGCCGGTGTCGCTGCCTTGATTTCGGGCTTCTTGGCCGGTTCCGGCATCGCGGGTTTCACGACCGGCTGCTCCGCCGCCTTCGGGGTAGCTGCTTCAGGTGTTTCCGTCACCTTGATGGCGCCGCTGGCGCTGGCCAGCTTGAGCTTGTATTCCTGCCAGGCGTCGTATTGGGCGCGAAACTCGCGCCGCGCCTGGGGAGAGGTAACGGCATTCACCTCTTCACGCTCGGGCATCTTCAGTATCTTTCCCGCCTTGAGATTGTTGACGTTGTGACCGAAGAAAGCGTTTTTATTGGTGCGATAAATAGCGAGCATGACCTGCTCGACACTCGTGTCCTTATTGTCGCCACGCGCTTTTTCAGCAACGCGCCACATTGTGTCGCCTTTCTTGACGCTGTATTCCGGCATCGCCGCCCACACGGTGGCGGGTGCCGGTTGTGTCTCCGGCGCGGCTGGCGGCTGCGCTTCAGGCGCGGGCGCGGGCTCCGCCTTTGAGGCAGCTTCCAGGGGTTCTACGGTGGGAGCGGCTGGTTCCTGCGGGGCAGCGCCTTGGGCCACTTCCGGTGGCGCAAGTTTCATTTCTTCCGGCGCTGCTTCCGCCGGTGGTGCTTCCTTCGCGACCTCTTCCTTGGGAGGAATCTGCTCCGCTTTTGCTTCCTCCGGGGGCTTGGCTTCTTCCGGTTTCGCCATCACCGGCGTTTCTTCTTTCGGTACCTCGGCGGTCTGCGGAGCTTCGGGCGGAGGAACTTCAGCAGCCGGGACGGGAGGCGCCGGCGGCTGTATCGCGAGCTCAGGGACAGGTGCCGGCACAGGTATCGTGGGCGCTTCAACAGGAGCGGCCTTGCCTGAAATCTTGTAGGGTGGATCGATCAGCGCGGTGTATTCGCGCACCAACCGTCCCCCCGGCCACTCGATCTGCAAAAGCAAATGCAGGAACGGCTCATCTAATTGTTGATCGGTGCGAAGTTCGAGAAAATGCCGGCCGTCCGTCCGCTTCGCGACGATGAATTTTATCTGAGAGAGAAGCGGCAGACGATCAACGCCCGCGGCATCGAAATCAGCGCGCGAGGCCAGTGAGACAGCGAGGCCTTTCAATTCCTTTTCGGTGGCGGAAGTGAATTCGATCTCGGCATTGAGTGGTTCATTAAGCGCCGAGAAAACCTTGAGCTTGCCAAGCGCCAGCGCATGACTGGTTATCGGGAAGAGTGCCACCATTCCCACAATCATCCATCGCCATGCCAGCGTCATTCCCCTCCTGTTCCGAAACATCCTTTTCACCCCTTTTGTATTCAACGGGCTTCCTTATCCTAAAACCGTTATAAGACCGGGACTTATGTAAGTAAATAGCAATACTCTTTACAAATCTCAACTAACTATAGCGTACAGATGGTTTTTTACCAGATATTCCATGAACGGGAAATCCTCTTTTCACCCCTGAATAAGGCAGAGAAACGCGCCTTTTTTCGTGTGGCGACCAATGCTATTTCAGGCACCGTCACTCACGAATTGGCGTGATTTGCCCCTCCTTTTTTTATAGTCGGTGTCATTGTCGACATCAATATACCCATGCCGGTGCGGTCACGGGGTGGCAGGAAATCGTGGTTTTACTTGAATTCCAGCAGTATTCGCAGCATTCGACGCAGCGGCTCCGCGGCACCCCACAACAGCTGGTCGCCCACGGTAAAGGCCCCCAGGTACTGGCTGCCCATATTAAGCTTGCGCAAGCGCCCCACCGGAACCGTCAGCGTGCCCGTAACCGCCGCCGGAGTGAGTTCCTTCAAGGTGACCTCGCGCTGGTTCGGCACCACTTTCACCCATTGGCTGGAAGCTTTGATCATCCCCTCGATTTCATCAAGCGGGATGTCCTTGGTCAGCTTGATGGTGAACGCCTGACTGTGACAGCGCATCGCGCCGATGCGCACGCAGATGCCGTCCACGGGAACCGGTTTGTCGCTGCGCCCGAGAATCTTGTTGGTCTCGGCCTGCCCTTTCCACTCCTCACGGCTCTGGCCGCTGGGCAGTTCCTTGTCGATCCACGGAATGAGACTGCCCGCGAGCGGGACGCCGAAGTGCTGAGTCGGAAAATCCGGACTGCGGATCGTGTCGGCCACGGTCTTGTCGATCGCCAGAATCGCGGAGGCGGGATTGGCCAGAAAATTTTTCGCGGCGGCATGGGCTGCCCCCATCTGCTGCAATAGTTCGCGCATGTTCTGCGCCCCGGCACCGGAAGCGGCCTGGTACGTCATGACAGACAACCATTCGACGTAACCTTTCTGAAACAAAGCGCCCAGCGCCATGAGCATCAGACTCACGGTGCAGTTGCCACCGATATAATTCTTCACGCCTTTGGCCAGCGCATCTTTGATGACTCCGAGATTCACCGGATCGAGAATGATAACGGCGTCATCGTTCATGCGCAGCGCCGAAGCGGCGTCAATCCAGTAACCTTTCCAGCCCGCGGCGCGCAGCTGGGGGAAAATTTCGGAAGTATATTCGCCGCCCTGACAGGTGATAATGATGTCCATCGCCTTCAGTTCATTGATATTCTTCGCGTCCTTGAGCGCGGGCACGTCCTTGCCGATAGTCGGGCCCTTGCCGCCCACGTTCGACGTGGTGAAGAACACCGGCTCGATGTGATCGAAGTCGCGTTCTTCCTGCATGCGGCCCATGAGCACCGAGCCCACCATGCCACGCCAACCTACCAGACCTACCCGCTTCATCATTTCACCTCATAATATAAAAACTTGAACCGCCAAGGACGCCAAGGACTATTATGTTGCGGCCCGGGGTGCAACAAAACCCGCTGCACCCGTTCGGCGGCGCGAATGTTCACCGAACATTCGCGAAAACTCCGCCTCACCCTTGGCGGTTATATGTCTTATAAAACCTTTACCACGGCATCACCCATCTCGGACGTACCAACCTTCTTCGTCCCCTCGGTATGAATATCGCCCGTGCGCAATCCTTGATCGAGCACCTTTGATACCGCGCGTTCGATTCTGTCCGCCAGGGCCGGTTCATTGAGCGTGTAGCGCAACATCATCGCCGCCGAAAGAATCGTCGCCAGGGGGTTCGCAATGCCTTTGCCGGCGATGTCCGGAGCGGAGCCGTGAATCGGTTCGTACATGCCTTTGTTCGCCGCATCGAGCGAGGCCGACGGCAGCATGCCGATCGAACCCGTCAGCATCGATGCCTCGTCCGACAGGATATCGCCGAAAATGTTGCCGGTGACGATCACGTCGAACTGCTTGGGCGCGCGCACCAGCTGCATCGCCGCATTGTCCACGTACATGTGGCTCAGCTCGATGTCAGGATAATCCCTGGCGACCCGGATGACCACTTCGCGCCACAGGCCCGATGTTTCCAGTACGTTGGCCTTATCCACTGAGCAGAGTTTCTTGCGGCGCTTGCGCGCGGCTTCGAAGGCCACCCGCGTCACGCGCTCCACCTCGTGCTCGGCATACACCATGGTGTTGAACCCCTGACGCTCGCCGTTCGCGAGCGTGCGCACGCCGCGCGGTTCGCCGAAATAGATGTCTCCGGTCAGCTCGCGCACGATCAACAGATCAAGCCCCGCGACCACCTCGGGCTTCAGGGTCGAAGCCGAGGCCAGTTGCGGATAGAGAATCGCGGGACGCAGGTTGGCAAACAGCTTGAGCTCGGAACGCAGGCCTAGCAGGGCCTTCTCCGGGCGCAGCTCGCGCGGCAAGGTATCCCATTTCACGCCGCCGACCGCGCCCAGCAGCACGGCATCCGCGTTCCTGGCCAACTTCAGCGTCGCTTCCGGCAGCGGGTGCTTGTGCAGATCGTAAGCCGTGCCGCCCACCGGAGCGGTTTCCGTCTCGATTTTCAGGCCGAAATCACGGCGTAAACGCTCGATAATCTTGACCGCTTCGGCCACTACCTCCGGTCCAATGCCGTCGCCGGGAAGCACTGCAATTTTTTTAATCATTTCTCAGCCCAAAAAAGTTATAAGTCTGAACCGTCAAGAACTCCAAGATTTCTAAAAAATTTCATTCATGCCTTTCTTGGCGTCCTGGGCGGTTCAAAATCAATTATCCTTCAAACAGCCACGGCGCTTCCTGCCGGTGTCGCGCCTCGTAGGCGCGAATCTCATCCGCGTGCTGCAGCGTCAGCCCGATATCGTCGAGGCCATTCAACAGGCAGTGCTTGCGAAACGCGTCAATCTCGAACTTGAACACGGCGCCCGAGGGCGTCGTCACCGTTTGCACGACGAGGTCCACGGCCAGCCGGTAACCCGGCGCCGCTTCGGTCTCGCGAAATAGGCGATCCACGGCGTCGCGCTCCAGCACGATCGGCAACAGGCCGTTCTTGATGCTGTTGTTGTAGAAGATATCGGCGTAGCTTGGCGCAATGATAACCCGGAACCCGTAATCCATGAGCGCCCACGGGGCATGTTCGCGCGAGGACCCGCAACCGAAGTTATCGCGCGCCAGCAGTATCTGCGCGCCCTGGTAACGCGGCTGATTGAGCACGAAATCCGGGTTGATGCGGCGCTTGCCGTGATCCATACCCGGCTCGCCCGGATCGAGATAGCGCGAGTCATCGAACAAGCTCGGCCCGAAACCGGTGCGCTTGATCGACTTCAAATATTGCTTGGGAATGATCGCATCGGTGTCGACATTGGCACGGTCCAGCGGCATGACAAGTCCGTTCAACTTTTCGAATTTCTGCATCAGCGTATCTCCCGCACGTCGACAAAATGTCCCGCGATCGCCGCGGCCGCCGCCATCGCCGGGCTCACGAGGTGCGAACGGCCGCCGGCCCCCTGGCGTCCTTCGAAATTGCGGTTCGACGTCGAGGCGCAGCGTTCGCCCGGTTCGAGCCGGTCGGCGTTCATCGCCAGGCACATCGAACAACCCGGCTCACGCCACTCGAAACCGGCGTCCCGGAAAATTTTATCCAGGCCTTCCTTCTCCGCCTGCGCCTTCACCAGACCGGAGCCCGGCACCACCATGGCGAGCTTGATGCTCTTGGCCACTTTTTTGCCTTGCACGATACCGGCGGCGGCGCGCAAATCCTCGATGCGCGAATTGGTGCAGGAGCCGATGAAAATCTTGTCGAGGTGAATATCGCGAATCAACGTGCCAGGTTTCAGCCCCATGTACTTGAGCGCCTGTTGTATCCCGGCGCGCCGGACGGCGTCGGCTTCTTTTTCCGGATCGGGCACCGCGCCGTCCACCGGCACCACCATCTCGGGTGACGTGCCCCAGGTTACTTGCGGTTTGATATCCACCGCCTTGAGCGCCACCTCTTTATCGAACTTGGCGTTCGAATCGCTTTTGAATTCACGCCAGGCTTTCGCCGCCATGTCCCATTGTCCGGCTTTCGGCGCATACGGACGTCCGCGGAAATATTCAATCGTTTTGTCGTCCACCGCGATCATGCCGGCGCGCGCGCCGGCCTCGATGGACATGTTGCACACCGTCATGCGTCCCTCGACCGAGAGCTGTTCGATCGCCGAGCCGGCGAATTCAATCGCCTGCCCCGTGCCCCCGGCAGTACCGATTTTGCCAATAATCGCGAGCACGATGTCCTTGGCGGTCACGCCTGCCGGGAGATTACCGTCCACGCGCACGCGCATGTTCTTCGCTTTCTTGAGGATCAGGCATTGCGTCGCGAGCACGTGCTCCACCTCGGAAGTGCCGATGCCGAAAGCGAGCGCGCCGAAGGCACCATGCGTCGAGGTATGTGAATCGCCGCACACCACGGTCATGCCCGGCAAGGTCGCGCCCTGTTCCGGTCCGATCACGTGCACGATCCCCTGGCGGGAATCGTTCATGCCGAACTCCGTAATACCCAAGTCATGGCAATTTTGATCGAGCGTCTCGACCTGCAGCCGCGATACCGGGTCGGCGATGCC
The DNA here is from genome assembly GCF_041499725.1 of Sulfuricaulis sp. Taxonomy (GTDB): domain Bacteria; phylum Pseudomonadota; class Gammaproteobacteria; order Acidiferrobacterales; family Sulfurifustaceae; genus Sulfuricaulis. Next base: position 43,428 of record NZ_JBGQKW010000008.1, on the reverse strand, counting down.
GCGATTGCGGTGGGTCGTCGGCACATTGTGATCGGCGGTCGCTAGATTGGCGTCCACCCGCCACAGCTTGCGTCCCGCGAGCCTGAGCCCCTCGAAGGCCTGCGGGCTCGTCACCTCGTGCACCAGGTGACGGTCGATATAAATGAGGCAGGTGCCGTCGTCGTTGCGGCGCACCACATGCGCATCCCAGAGCTTGTCGTAAAGTGTTTTCCCGGTCATGACGGCCAACTGCTCAATGAATTGCGTAGATCTTAGGCATGATATATAAATAACACAAATTCATGTTTATCATATATTCTATTCTTTACAGTTATGGATATATCAGCCCTCCAAGCCTTCATCGCCGTTGCCGAATCGGGGTCATTTTCCCGTGCGGCTGAGCGCATCTTTCTGACCCAGCCGGCCGTCAGCAAGCGCATCGCCGCGCTGGAACAGGATATCGGCGCGCGCCTGTTTGACCGCGTCGGGCGCAAGATTCACCTCACACCAGCCGGCGAGGCGCTGTTGTTGCGCACCCGCGCCGTGTTGGGCGAATTGGAAGACATCAAACGCGACATTACCAACCTCTCCGGCACTATTGCCGGTGAGCTTTCGATTGCGACCAGTCATCATATCGGCCTGCACCGTCTCCCGGGGCCACTCAAGCGGTTTCACGAAACCTACACACAAGTACGATTGAATCTGCACTTCATGGATTCGGAAAAAGCCTGTAATGCCGTCGCCAGAGGCGAACTGGAGCTGGCGGTCGTCACCTTGCCGCCGTCGGCGGAGCCGCCATTGCGGGTCGAGAAAATCTGGGACGATCCGCTGGATATCGTCGTCAGCCGGAGCCATCCGCTGGCACAGGTGAAACGGGTACAAGCCGCGATGCTGCTGGATTATCCGGCGATTCTGCCCGGTCTCGGAACCTACACCCGCGAAATCATTCTCAATAGCTTTGGCCCGCTGCGCGACCGGATCCAGGTAGGCATGGCCACCAATTACCTGGAAGTGCTCAAAATGCTTGCCGCCATCGGCCTCGGGTGGAGTGCCTTGCCACGGACTATGATTGACGAAGGGCTGAAAGTGGTCCAGATTGAAAAAAGGGAGATACGACGTGAATTGGGGATTGTGACCCACGAAAGGCGCACCCTCTCCAACGCCGGTCAGGCGATGATACGAATCATTCGGGAAACACATTGAAATGAACTTCAAGGAATTACTGTCGCAGCTGGAAGAACACCTGGGCTCTCACCAGTTCCCGGTGAACCCGGCGGCGACGACCATCAAGAATATTTTCGAGGGCAGCCCGCTGCATCACGACATGATGACGGGTCTGGCGCGCGCGATTTACGTGTCGAATGCCTGCCGCCGACTGACCGATCCGGTCAATCTGGATAAGACCCTTCAGGCCCTCGCGCCGATCCGCCAGGAGGCATTGCGCTCGACGGCGACGGACGTGGATCTCTACCGATTGCTCGACGATCTGGGAGCCGCGCTGAATGAAATCTTCGCGGATACCAAGGCGCCCATCAAACCCATCGCGCCGATCCGGCGCACCGCCGAAATCATCCTGCTGTCGGCCTATCGGCGGCAGCGCTATCTCAAGTCTTTGGCTTAATCAGAAACCAAGCGACAAGAAACGCCAGCCCCGCGCTCGCGGCGGCAATATTGAAAGTAACCGTCGGACCCAGCGTCACCCAAGTGTGACCGCTGTAGAAACTCCCCACTGCCCCGCCGATGCCGAAGCTCAGGCTTCCATAGATCGCCTGCCCACGATGCTGATGCTTCCCCGTAAAGAACCGATGCACCAGCTGCATCGCCGTCGCATGGAAACTCCCGAAGGTCGCGGCGTGCAGCGTCTGCGCCAACACAAGCACGGCGAGGCTCTCTGGATAATGGCCGATCAACAGCCAGCGCACGGCGGCAAGGAAAAAGCTGGCGATCAAAACGGCGCGTAGCGCCACGCGCGTGAGCAAGCGCTGCATCACGAGAAACACGCCGATCTCGCATAGCACTGCGAACGCCCACAGCAGACCGATCAGCGTCTTCGAATAGCCATAACCTTCAAGATAAATCGAATAGAAGGTGTAGTACGGCCCGTGGCTGATCTGCATCAGCAGACAGGCGAGCAGAAACGCGAACACTTCGGGACGCAGCAGCGCCTGACGGAACGACCCCGGATGTTCCACCGCACCTTTCATCTCGGACTCCGGCAGCGTCAGGCTGAACGCCCCGATGCCGAGCATCATCGTCAGCAACGCCGGCAGCACCCACCACGGACCGTGCGCGTCGATCACCGGCCCGAGCGCGGTCACCGCGACGATGAAACCGATCGAACCCCACATCCGCACGCGCCCGTAGGCGCCTGGACGCGAAGCGGTGTGGCGCATGACGAACACTTCGAGCAGCGGCAACGAGGCGTGCCAGAAAAAACTGAACAACAGCATCACCGCCGCCAGCCACCAGAACGACGAACCGAAGAACGCGCCACTGAAGGCTACGATCGTGAGAAACGACGCCAGCCGCACCACCGCCATGCGCGATTCGCGGTGATCGGCGATCCAGGCCCACACCATCGGCGCCACGATGCGCGAGAACATCAGGATCGCGATCAGATTGCCGATGTCCACCGGCGTGAAACCGACGGACTGGAGATACAGTCCCCAGTACGGCACCAGCACGCCGAGCGTGGCGAAATAGAAAAAATAAAATCCGGAAAGGCGCCAGTATGGCATTGGGTTAGAAACTACTGGCTTCAATCACGAGAGACTCATTGAGACGGTAATTTGAATCAGAGGGAACGGGATAGATTGAATCATTCCCCGAAAGTTGCGTATGTGATCACCTTGTAATTTTGACTTCATTTATCTGAATAATCGGTTGGATGTTTGTATAGTTCGCGATGTCTCCTTGCAGTTCTTCCGCATGTGGCATGAAGGCCGACATGAAATTTTCCAGTGAATCAAAATAATAATGACACATAGCCACGTAGGAGGATTCTATTCTCGGCTCGTCGACATCCACGCCGCGCTCGACAGACACCCCCTTGAACCCTTTTGCCTTGGACAGCCTTTCGATGGACATAGGCATATGCGTATTTAAGTAATAATCAAAATCGAATCGATATCCTTCTTTCTTTGGGTAGATACTTGAAATATTAAACATCGCTTCTCCTTATGAGGAAATCGAGCCTGGACCCTTTGATTAGTTATTAGGGGCATTGTCATAACGCCGCCAGCCATTTGGCAGTTGCGAGCCGCGTACAATAAATAAAGGGATTCTCTCCTTACGACAGAGGGTCTTGATATCTTCAAGCAGAAGTTTCTCCGATTCAGAGTATGCATCGGGATGTGTAGTTACTATCCAGACTCCGTGGTCCCGGACATTCTTGTCTTGTTTCCTTACGAAGGCCAGAAGCTCTGCGGTGGATTGCAGTACAGGTTGTGCTTGTTCCGGCTTTAGATAGTCTGCATATGTTACAACGAAGCCCCATTTCTGATCGCCAATCTCTGCGACTTGCTTGGGCAACATATGCAGAGAAATGCCTTTGGAACGTTCGGGACCGGCAGCCACTGCCGACAGCACGACAGAGAAAAGAAGTATCAGAAATATAACGACCTTCACTCGTGGCATTTTATGCCCTCTAACTAGAAGTAGACGACCTAATTGTCGCTTTATAAAGCGACATAATGCTGTATGTCAGTGCAATATATTCTTCTGGCCCTTTATATTTCATACGCTGCGCGATTTTAGTGCGACCTAAAAAGTAAACCGCAAACCCGACAAGGAAGTGACACGCTGCACGTATCAGGGAGTCACTTTCTTGATTTCCGCCGCGGCATCTTCCATGGCCTTAGTATCGCCTGCCCCTTCACTGACTGAATAGGCGCGCTGAAAATACTCGACAGCCTCGGTGCGCCGGCCCTGCCGCGCGATACTGCGGCCGAGGCCCATGAGATCCAGCGCGATCTTGGCAGCGGCGCCGGTGTCCTTGTCGAGCCGTAGGGCATCGTCATAGGATTGCTGCGCCGTTTTGAAATCCTCCAATTTGAAAGCGGCATCCGCGATCAAGCGCTGCGAATTGGCTGCTTCATTCTTATCGCCGGCATTTCTGTTCAGCACCAGGGCGCGGCGGGCATGGTTCATGGCGTCCTGCGGCTGACCGGCAAGCGCCATTCTGGCCATAAGATTGTAAAGCCGGCCTTCGGTGCCGCAACCGTGACAGAATTCGAGCGCCTTGTTCAGCCATGACAGCGCTTCGGTTTCGTTGCCGTCATCCAGGTAATAACCGGCCTTGCGGTACGCGGCCTCGGCCTTCTGGTCGGCGCTGAAGGCAGGGCTCCTTTCCGTCAGTATCCGATCAAGCGTGGCCTGCGCGGCCGCCTTGTCGCCGAGCCAACGATAGACGACGGACAGATTCAGCAGTTCAGTGGCGATGCCTGCCACGTTCTCGACCGACCGGTGGATTGACAGCGCGCCCTGATATTCCTGCAGCGCCTGCGCATAATCGCCGCGGCGGAAAGCAGTCTCGCCGCGCTGATTGAACTGGATAGCCGTTTCCTGCTGTTCCGTGAGCGCAGGCGGATTGCTGCCGCAACCGGCGGTGAGCACCACCAGCATGAGGAAAAATATAATGACAAAGTTTCCCCTCATCCTGTTATTCCTGCCGGGGTGCAAGAAAAACATTTGCACCCGCTCGGCGGCGCGAATGTCCACTGGACATTCGCGATAACCCCGCCTCGCCTCCCGCAAGGGGAGAAGGGACTCTCTGTTATGCGCCATTGCATCATGGTGTTGTCAGGCGATTACTTTTGTTTCGGGGCCTGATCGGGCGCATAACTGTCGACCGGCAGGGTTACCGAGTGAGGCTCTTTAATTTTGCTGCTGATCGGCCAGGTGCGGCTGACCGAATCCACGACCTTGTTGGCTTTCTCCACCGTCTCGCGCCCGCTTTTCGTGATCGCCGGCAGGTCGGAGGCCGTGACTTTTTCCAGATTCGTAAAATTTTTCGTCGCGCTGGTGAGCGCCGTATCCAGTTTCTGCTGCGTCGCGGGCAGACCGGCGAGCAGCGTGTCAGCACGGCGTGCCACACGCTTCAGGTCTTCGATCAGGGGAATCACTTCCGCGTACAGCTGATCCACCACCTGCCCGAGACCGCGCTCGCGCTCGAAAGCGATCACGGCATTGTGTTCCAGAGGTTTTTCCTTTTCGGACCCGAGGGTGATCTCGATGATATTCGCGCCGATGACGCCTTCCTTGAGCAGGCGCGCCTTCGAATCGCTTTTCACCCACTTCATGTGGCTGCGCAAAATGGAAAGCGTCACCTTGACTCTGGCGTCGTCGGTAAGCTCGAGCTTCTCCACCTTGCCAATGTTGAAACCTCTGAGCTTGACCTCCATTCCTTCGCTAATATCCTGCCCGCTATCGGTGATGATAAAGAGCCGGGTCTTGGGCGAGAAGACGTCCTGCTGGATGCCAACGGCAATAATGGTCAAAACGATGCCGAGGAAGGCGATGATGACGAAGAGCCCAATTTTTTTCTCCAGGCCTTTGAAACGCGTATCGTCATCGTGCAATATGGCCATGGGTCCCTCGCGTCATTGGGTCAGGGTGATGGTGCTATCGACCACGAGACGCGCCGAAACCGCGTCGTCCGGGCACAGGTACAGCGACACCCGGCCGGCCTTTCTGCCGTGAAACTCACCGGTCAGCTTCATCAATTGCTGGACGGCGTCGCGATCCAGGCCGGCGAAGGTGAAATCATATATCAGGATGTCCGGCTCCATCAGCATCGCCCGCGCCAGGGCCACGACACGCCGTTCGTACAGGCTCAGCTGGCCGGGCAACTCGCCCATGCGTTGCTTCAACCCGGCCTCGCCCGGTCCGAGCTGATCGAATATCTCCGCCACCGGTCGTTCGGCCTGCTCCGCCGTCAAACCACGGTGATACCATGCCGGCAGGAGCAGATTCTCCCATGCCTTGAGATTGCTGATCAGGCCGCCGTGCGCCGGCACCACGCCGATGCGCCGGAACAGCGCCAGGCGTTCATTTTCCCCGTGGGCAAACAGATCCTCACCGAAGAATAAAATCTTGCCGGTCTCCGGACGCTGCAACCCAGCGAGCATGCCGAATAAAAGATTTTTCCGATCTTCTGAATTGAACAGGATTTTGGCCGTGCCACCCCGGTCGAGATCGAACGACAGGTTGCGGACCGGTCCTTTCGTCACATGATCGAAACGAATCATGAGTTGCCGCGGCCCGAAAGCGATGCGTCATACGAAGAAGGCATAGGTAATGATTCCATCGAGCAGGAAAATCGTCAGCAGATTGCGCATGACGGCCCCGGTCGCGGCGCGCGGAATCGCGGTCACGGTACCGCTCGCGCGCAGGCCGTAATAACAGGACGTGATGGAGATCACCAGCCCGAAGACAAACGCCTTGAGCAGCGATACCAGAACCTCGGTCATGCTCAATGTCGAAATGACGCCGGTAATACTTTTGACGAACGGCATGAATCCCATGAAGGCGGCGAACGCGTAGCCCATCACGATCGCCGTCATCTGGAAATAGAAGGTAACGGCCACGACCGAGAGCGTGATGCCGGCGATGCGCGGCACCATTAGATAGTCGCCGGGAGCAATACCCATGAACCGCAAATGGTCGATCTCGCCGCGGATCTTCATGCTCGCCAGCTCCGAGGCGGTAGCCGAACTGCTGCGCGCGATGATCACGATGGCGGAAAGCAGGGGCCCAAGTTCGCGCACCACGGTCCAGAGCATGATCTTCGCCGTGAGCGCGATGTTCTGCCCCACGAGGCTGGTGATCTGGGTGGTGATCACGATGCCGGACAGCGCGGCGATCACCGTCACCGCACCCAGCGCCTCAATGCCGGTGAAATATATCTGCTTGAAGAAGACGAGCCGCACGGGCGGCTTGCCCAAAGCGCCGAGCCGCCGCAAGCTGTAAAACAGGAGTTCGTGGAAGCCCTTCCAGTAATCGCCGGTACCGAGCACCGCCCTGCCGATCCGTCCCGGATTGATGAGCGTCATGCTCATGCTCGCGGGATTCTCAGACGCTGCCGGGAATGGCGGGCGTGGGACTTTTGACGTCGAGGTTCTGCGCGCGATGGCGCAGCGCGTGGTCTATCAGCACGATGGCGAGCATCGCCTCGGCGATCGGTGTGGCGCGGATGCCAACGCAAGGATCGTGACGGCCGGTAGTGGCGATCTCGACGGCCTCGCCGCTTACGTTCACCGTGCGCCCGGGCAGACGGATGCTGGAGGTAGGCTTGAGCGCCATGCTGACCACGATATTCTGGGCGGTGGAAATGCCGCCGAGAATGCCGCCGGCGTTGTTCGAGAGAAAACCTTTCGGGGTGATTTCGTCGCGATGTTCCGTGCCCTTCTGTTCCACCGCGCGGAAACCCGCGCCGATCTCGACGCCCTTCACGGCGTTGATGCTCATCATCGCGTAAGCGATATCCGCGTCGAGTCGGTCGAACACCGGTTCGCCCAGACCCACGGGCACGTGCGAGGCGACGACGTTGATGCGCGCACCGATGGAATTACCTTCCTTGCGCAGCGCGTCCATGTAGGCCTCGAGCTCCGGAACCTTCGATGCATCCGGACAGAAAAACGCATTGCGCTCGACTTCGTTCCAATCCTTGAGCTCAAGCTTGATCGGCCCGAGTTGTGCGAGGTAACCGCGCACCGTCACGCCGTAGCGTTCATGAAGATATTTCTTGGCGATCGCGCCGGCCGCCACGCGCATCGCCGTTTCGCGCGCCGACGAGCGCCCGCCGCCGCGGTAATCGCGCAGCCCGTACTTTTGCAAATAGGTGAAATCCGCATGACCCGGACGGAACCGGTCTTCGATCTTGGAATAATCCTGCGAACGCTGGTCGGTGTTCAGGATCTGCAGCCCGATCGGCGTACCAGTGGTCTTGCCCTCGAACACGCCCGAGAGAATTTTAACTTCGTCGGACTCGCGCCGCTGCGTGGTGTGCCGCGACTGGCCGGGCTTGCGCCGGTCGAGGTCGGGCTGGATATCGGCCTCGGAAAGCGCCATGCCGGGCGGGCAGCCGTCCACGATGGCGATATAGGCCGGGCCGTGGGATTCCCCCGCCGTGGTAACGGTAAACAGCTTACCTATGGTGTTTCCGGACATGGCGGCATGTTACCGGCAAAGCCGGAATCGAACAAACCCCTGGGCAAGATCTGAACAAGTTCCCGTTCGTGCTGAGCTTGTCGAAGCACGAACGGGAAACCTGGTTTATTAATACCGAATCCGTCCCCCTTCGACAGGCTCAGGGCGAACGGATTCGGGCTTGTTCAGCCTCCCTAAGTCTGGAATCCGGTCTTGTAGGTGTAGTTCAACGCCGCGAACAGGTCGAGGAATGGAATCCTCTCCTTCCACGCGGACACCAGCGACATGAATGGCAGGTCCTCGCCCTGGCCGATGGCATGCTTGCCCTGCAGGATATCGGCATGCAGTTTCTTGAGATCGCTCGACAGCTTTTCAAAGACCGGCAGAATGTCGGAAAACGCGTTGTCTTCCGGATCGCCCTCGTCTTCGGCGCACATAAGCACATCCTCGATTTCGAAGATCGCCTGCTCGACCAGATCCAGATATTCATCCTGCGTACGTGGTGTCATCATGAAAAGATATGTCCCGAATGAAATGGCTGGCGATACTTAGCGAGACGTGGCCAGAATCCAGGCGATGCCGACTCCGGCCATGAACGAATCGTTCTTTTTGACCAGCGGGCTGTCCGCGAAAACCGCGCCGGAAAGATTATCATACCGCGCAAACGCGCCAACCCAGAAGCGCGGGTATCGCCGGCTCGCCGTCAGCGTCAGCCGGCTGCCGCTGTAACCGGCCCGCGCATCGTAGGCAGGTCGCGCGGCCGTGGCAAAGGCGGGCTGAACCTCATAATAATAATCGTGGTAGTCCTCGGAGGCGTACATCGGTCCCGCGGCCACACCGATATCCCAACCTCCGGCAAGGCCGGTGGCATCGAAGTTGAGACTGGGCGCGAACACCCAGCCGATGCGCTGGACATGCCTGAGATCGGTGGCGGCCGCGGCGCGCAGCGGCAGCCGCAGCGACCAGATACGATCGCGGATTCCGTTACGCGCGAGAAAAATATAGAGCGAAGGGCCCGTCTCGACCGTGGGATCGATATCCGGCATGCCGCTGCGCGCACCGTTGCGGCCGCTCTTCGCCGGGGGCCCGGCGTTGAGGCTGACATCGAGCTTGAAGCGGTCCGATCTGAACAAATCGCCGTGGGCGCCCTCACGGTCAATCCGGAAGATGTCTCCCCGATACTGAACATAGGGCAACGGCAACAGATATCCGCGCTGCCGGTCCGAGCCGCGATAATCGGGGATGCTCAATGCCGCCACGCCCAGGCCAACTTCCCAGCGCGGCAATTCGTCGGCATGTGCCTGGCCTGCGAGCAGGCCGGCGGACAGAAAGACAAAACGGAGTATTTGTCGCATCGGCATTCCTAATATACTCTTGGATACATGGTAATCGGGCCATCATCCTGACACCACCCATGCGGGGCACCGGTTTCCCGTCATCCGCCTCGATTCAGTCCACGACTGGTCTGCGGTCATTTCTCAAATTTCTTTTCACTCTTTTCTGCGCCCTGCTGTTCACCTCAGGCACGGCACTGGCAGCGACGGCGGCGAATGCCGGTCCCGCTGCGGATGCCAAACTGCCACCGGCAGCCAAATATGCCAAGGGGCTGTTATGGAAAATCGAGGCGCCGGGCGCAAGATCAAGCTATCTTTTCGGCACGATCCATTCCGATGACAGGCGCGTCACGGCCTTGCCGGAACCGGTGACCAAGGCGCTCGACGCCTCGAACCGCTTCACGATGGAAGCGGTGATCGACGACGAAGGTCTCGTGCACATGGCCGAGGCCATGTACTTCAGCGATGGCCGAACCCTGGAACAGGTGGTCGGCAAAAAACTGTACGCGGAGTCCGTGAAGGCGCTGGCCGCACGCGGCATCCCGACGCTCGGCGTAGAGAAACAGAAACCCTGGGCGGTGATGATGGCGCTGTCCATGCCGCAACCGAAAACCGGCGAGTATCTCGATCTCATCCTGCAGGACCGCGCCACGCGCCAGAACAAGCCCGTCTCCGGGCTGGAAACCATCCAGGAACAGCTGGCGGTATTCGATGAACTGCCCCTGCCGGACCAGGTCGCGCTCCTGAAAGAGGCGGTGCAGGAGCAGGACGCGTTCGAAAAGGATCTCGAGGAAATGATCGAGGCCTATCTCGCCCGCGATATCGCCGCCCTGGCCGAGGCTGGCGCGAAGCACAAACCGGACAACGACCGGTTGCATCGATCCGTCATGGACCGGCTGCTGACGCGGCGCAACATGCGCATGGCCGCGCGGCTGGGACCTATACTCAAGGATAGCGGCGTCTTCATCGCCGTGGGGGCCGCCCACCTCACGGGCGAATCAGGGCTGTTGAATCTTATCGAGAAAGCCGGGTATCGTGTCACCCCTGTCTATTAAGTAAGAAACGCTAAATAACAAGGAGACGGACATCTCTTCCCGCAAAACCAAAATCCGAAAACGGCGCAAAAAAGCGTCATCACGCCGTCCCGTGATGACGTCCTGGACGCGCCGGTCCGACGAGCATCTGCTCGACACACGCTTGTGCGATCTGGGGCTGACGCTCGCCGGCACCAAGTTGCAGAAAGAGATCGAGGCCCTCTACCGCGAGCTGGAAAACCGCGGCTTCGTGTTCCGCCCGCACACCTGGCTGTCGGACTGCTGGTTCTGTCCCGACGGCGTGCCGGGCTTCGCGATTCCGTTCTATCTCGCGCACCCACGGCTCATGCGCCTGGAAAAAGCGCACATGCTCGAATTCGACGGCAACACCGCGGAGTCGCGCATGAAACTGCTGCGGCACGAAACCGCGCACGCGCTGGCCAACGCCTTCCGGCTGCACCTCAAACAGAGCTGGCGCCGGCGCTTCGGGCGCGCGAGCAAGGTCTATCCCGAAAGCTATCTGCCACGGCCCTACAGTCGCAATTACGTGCTGCATCTCGACAACTGGTACGCCCAAAGCCATCCGGCGGAAGACTGGGCGGAGACTTTCGCCGTGTGGCTCGATCCCGATTCGCGCTGGCGCGAAAAATACCGTGACTGGCCGGCGCTCAAGAAACTCAATTATGTCGACGGGCGAATGAAGGAAATCGTGGGCCACTCTCCGCCGGTGCGCACCAAGAAACAGATCGAATCGACCACCACGCTGCGCATCACGCTGCGCGAGTACTACGCGGAGAAACAGACGCGCCTGCAACAAGACCTGCCGCGCTTCCACGAACAGCAGTTGCGGCAGATCTTCCCGGCCGCGGGCGGACGCAAGAATGAAAGAGCGGCGCATTTCATCCGCCGCCTGCGCCGCGAGGCGATCACCACCGTCGCGCGCTGGACCTCGGATTCACGCTACCGCATCCATCTCACCATCGAGGACATGATCCACCGCTGCGAGGAGATGAACCTGCATGCCTCGCGTGACCGGGAAGAAACCAAGGTCGCGCTCATCGCCTCGCTTGTCATGCTGTACATGGGCTCCCTGCGCAGCGGCACCTCGCGCCTGGCGGTATGAAAAAGCTGCGCGTCATGATGGTGGTGCACTACACGCTGGTGCCGCCGGATGACCTGCTTGCCGAGGGCGACCCGCGGATGGAGAAATACCGCACCGAGTACGACGTCAAGACCGCGCTGCTGACTCTCGGTCACGAAGTCCAGGTCGTCGGCGTCTATGGCGATCTGGCGCCCATCCGCAAGGTCATCGAGGAATGGAAGCCGCACATCGCCTTCAACCTTTTGGAGGACTTCGCCGGCAACAGCGCCTTCGATTATTACGTCGTCAGCTATTTCGACATGATGCACCTGCCCCACACCGGCTGTAATCCGCGCGGGCTGCTGCTGGCGCGCGACAAGGCCTTGTCCAAGATGATCCTCACCTACCATCGCATCAGCGTGCCGCACTTCACGGTCTTCCCGCGCGGCAAGAAAATCAGCCGTCTGCGCAAGTTCACTTATCCTCTGATCGTCAAGTCGCTGATGGAGGAAGGCTCGGTGGGCATCGCCAAGGCCTCGTACGTGGAAAATGACGCCCAGTTGCGCGAGCGCGTGGCGCTCATCCACGAGAAACTCCAGGGCGACGCCATTGCCGAGGAATACATCGACGGCCGCGAGCTGTACGTCACCATCCTGGGCAACACCAAGCTCGAGGTGCTGCCCCTCCGTGAGCTGGAATTCGGCGGCACCGAACCCGGCACGCCGCGCATGGCCACCTACAAGGTCAAGTGGGACGACAAGTATCGCGAGCGCTGGAAGATCGAGTATCAGTTCGCGCGCAACCTGCCGAACGGCATGGCCGAACGTATCGGCCACCTGTGCAAGCGCGTCTACCACCTGCTCGACATGAGTGGCTATGGTCGCCTGGATCTGCGCGCGACGGCGGACGGCGAACTCTATGTTCTTGAAGCGAACCCCAACCCCGGGATCGCCCGCGACGAGGATTGCAGCCTCTCGGCCATCAAGACCGGGCTCAGCTACGAGGATTTCATCCAGCGTATTCTGCAACTGGGTCTGATGGCCCGGTCCATCGATGAATAGCGTTGCTGCCTAACACCTTTTTTAATCAATCCTCGTAAATTTCCGGCCCGAATCACGGTGCTCTTGAAGCCATTTTTTATGGCCCCATAATACTTGACTATATTAGTATATTATTATATGGTCATAAGCGTTGCTAATCGCTGATTTATGGCCTGTTGCCCGAGTAGAACCGGCTCTATTTGATTATCAGGAGGTATCCGAACATGGCTCAACTAATTAATGGCTTTCCGTCGGATGGCGTGGTCACAGTCAACCGGGTTTTGCTCAAACCCGGATTCACCGTGGACGACCTGCAAGAACGCGTCGCCATGCTGTGCGAGAACGTGAAAACCTATCACTCCGACACCGGCTTCGTCGGTGGTTTCGTCGCCCTGAACAGCGGCGCCATCTCGAACGAGGGCTCGACCATCGGCCAAGCAGTCGCGAATCCGCTCAAGGACAAGGAAGCGCTGATCGTGACCTTCTGGCGCTCCTTTGAGGAGCATGAGCAGTCGCATCGCAGCGATTCCTTCCAGCCGCTATTCAAAAAAGTTCTGGAGCTGTGCGAGAACGGCAACGAGGAAATCGCCTACTCGATGCTCTGGTCCGGCCAGGCCTACTCACCCGAGGAGGCCAGAGCCGCGCGCGTAGCCAAGGCCAGGTACGGAAACAAGGCGGCATAAACCGCCAGCAATCTCCGCGGTGTACCAGTCAACCCCGCTTAGCCGCCGGAACCCAAGGTGGAGTTCTTTCGCAAATGGCGGCTATAGTGCCCAAGGAAACTAAGCTCATTGCGGCTATCTGCGCCCATTGTCGAAGGAGCATTCGCCTCGGGCACTGGGCGCGCGGCGGAGTTGTCGTTTTAGGCATCAGCGCAAGGTTTCCGGTACACTTCACATCACTAAATTAAATAATGCATTTTCACCCGTCGAATGCCGCAACGCCCTTACGCCGTCCCCGACAGCGCGCGCCGCGAACGCCTGTCGCGGCTCGAAACTCTCCTTAAAGAACGGATTCTGATCCTGGACGGTGCCATGGGCACCATGATCCAGCGCTACAAGCTGGAAGAAAAGGACTACCGCGGCGAACGCTTCGCCGCCTGGGCGCACGAGATCAAGGGCAACAACGATCTTCTGACGCTGACGCAATCGAAGATCATCCATGACATCCACGCCGCCTATCTCGAGGCCGGCGCGGATATCCTCGAGACCAACACCTTCAATTCCCAGTCCATCTCCATGGCGGATTATCACATGGAGGAATTGGCCTATGAACTGAACCGGGAAGGCGCACGTCTGGCACGTGCCACGGCCGACGAATACGAACGCAAGGACGCGACGCGTCCGCGCTACGTGGCCGGCGTGCTCGGACCAACCAACCGCACCGCCTCGCTCTCGCCAGATGTCAACAACCCGGGCTTTCGCAACGTCAGTTTCGACGCGCTTGTCACCGCCTACAGCGAGTGCGTGCGCGGCCTGCTCGACGGCGGCGCCGATCTGCTGCTGGTCGAAACCGTGTTCGACACGCTGAACTGCAAGGCGGCGTTGTACGCCATCGATAAATATTTCGAGGACCACGGCATCCGCGTGCCAATCATGATCTCGGGCACGATCACGGACGCCAGCGGCCGCACGCTGTCGGGACAAACCACCGAGGCCTTCTGGAATTCCATCGCGCACGCGGAGCCGTTGAGCGTGGGCCTGAACTGCGCGCTCGGCACGACGCAACTGCGTCAGTACGTCGAGGAAATGGCGCGCGTCGCCAACGTGCACGTGAGCAGCCACCCCAACGCCGGCCTGCCGAATGAATTCGGCGGTTATGACGACACGCCCGAATTCATGGCCGGGCAAATCAGGGAATGGGCCGAATCCAGTTTCCTTAATATCATTGGCGGCTGCTGTGGCACCACACCGCCGCACATCAAGGCGATTGCCGACGCCGTACGGACCGTCCAGCCGCGCACACTGCCGAGGATCGAGCCGCAATGCCGGCTGGCGGGACTCGAACCACTCAACATCGGCCCGGACTCGATGTTCGTGAACGTGGGTGAGCGCACCAACGTCACCGGCTCGGCGGCGTTCAAGAAACTCATCCTCAATAACGAATACGGCAAGGCCCTCGACGTGGCGCGCCAGCAGGTCATCAACGGCGCGCAGATGATCGACGTCAACATGGACGAGGCCATGCTGGACGGCGAGAAGGCGATGACGACGTTCCTGCACCTTATCGCCTCCGAGCCCGAGATCGCGCGCGTGCCGGTGATGATCGACTCCTCCAAGTGGAGCGTGCTCAAGGCCGGTCTCAAATGCATCCAGGGGAAGCCCGTGGTGAACTCCATCAGCCTCAAGGAAGGCGAGGAGAAATTCATCGAACAGGCCCGGGAGGTACGCCGCTGCGGCGCGGCCGTGGTGGTCATGGCGTTCGACGAAAAAGGCCAGGCCGACACACGCCAACGCAAGATCGAGATCTGCGCGCGCTGCTACGGGATTTTGACGGAAAAGCTGGGCTTTCCGCCGGAAGACATCATCTTCGATCCCAACATCTTCGCGGTCGCGACCGGCATCGAGGAACACAACAACTACGCCGTGGACTACATCGAGGCGACGCACGAAATAAAGCAGCGCTTAGCCCATGTGCTCATCTCCGGCGGTGTGTCGAACGTGTCGTTCTCGTTCCGCGGCAACAACGCGGTGCGCGAGGCGATTCACTCCGTATTCCTGTATCACACCATCAAGGCCGGGATGGATATGGGCATCGTCAACGCCGGTCAGCTCGCCGTGTATGAAGACATCCCCGCCGAACTGCGCGAGCGGGTCGAGGACGTCATTCTCAATCGTCGTCCGGAGGCGACCGAACGCTTGCTCGAGATCGCCTCGAAGTACGCCGGCGAAGGCGGCAAGGCCAAAGCCCAGGACCTCGCCTGGCGCGAGGCGCCGGTCACTGAACGCCTGACGCACGCTCTGGTGCACGGTAACGACGAATTCGTCGAACGTGACACAGAAGAAGCGCGCCAACAGTTCGCGCGCCCGATCCAGGTAATCGAAGGCCCGCTCATGGACGGCATGAACGTGGTCGGCGATCTGTTCGGCGCCGGCAAGATGTTTCTGCCGCAGGTGGTAAAGAGCGCGCGCGTGATGAAAAAGGCTGTGGCGCATCTCGTGCCCTTCATCGAGGCCGAGAAATCGGCAAGCAGCAAACCAAAAGGGAAAATCCTGATGGCCACGGTCAAGGGCGACGTGCACGACATCGGCAAGAACATCGTGGGCGTGGTGCTGGCCTGCAACAATTACGAGGTTATCGATCTCGGCGTCATGGTGCCGGCCGCGAAGATTCTCGAAGAAGCGCGCAAGCACAAAGTCGACATCATCGGCCTGTCCGGTCTGATCACGCCTTCGCTCGACGAAATGGCGCATGTCGCCAAGGAGATGCAGCGCGAGGGCTTCACGATCCCGCTGCTCATCGGCGGGGCCACCACCTCGCGCGTGCACACCGCGGTCAAGATCGCGCCGCATTACCCGGCACCCGTTATCTGGGTCAAGGACGCCTCACGCGGCGTCGGCGTGGCCTCGAACCTGCTCTCGACCGACCTCAAGACCGATTTTGTGGCCAAGGTGCAAGCCGAATACGACGAGGTGCGCCTGCGTCACAAGGGCAAGCAGGCTGGAGCGCGGCTGCTCGCGTTCGCCGAGGCACGCGCCAACAAAACGAAAATCGATTGGTCGGGTTACACGCCTCCGGCGCCGCGCAAGCCGGGAATTACCGTCCTGGAAAATTACCCGCTCGAGGAGCTGGTGCGTTACGTCGACTGGACACCGTTCTTCATCACCTGGGAGATGAAAGGCCGCTACCCGGCCATTCTCAAGGATGAAAAAGCGGGCCAGGAAGCGACTAAATTGTTCAACGACGCCCAAGTCCTGCTCAAGCGCATCATTAATGAGAAGCTGCTCGTGGCAAAAGGCGTTATCGGGCTGTTTCCGGCGAGCAGCGTGTCCGACGACGATATCGAAGTGTATGAAAACGAGTCGCGCCAGAAAGTAACGATGACGCTGCATACCCTGCGGCAACAGGACGAGAAGCCGCCGGGGCGGCCGAACCGCGCACTGGCTGATTTCGTCGCGCCGCAAACATCCGGTCTCAAGGACTACGTCGGCGCTTTTGCCGTCGGCATCCACGGCGCCGATGAACTGGCGAAAAAATTCGAGAAGGCACACGACGATTACAACGCCATCATGGCCAAAGCACTGGCCGACCGGCTGGCCGAGGCCTTTGCCGAGCGGCTGCACGAACTCGTGCGCCGGGAATTCTGGGGTTATGCAGTTGGTGAAAAACTCGACGGCGACGCCCTCATTCGCGAAGAGTACCAGGGCATACGTCCGGCGCCGGGCTACCCGGCCTGCCCGGATCACACCGAGAAAGAGTTACTTTTCAAATTGATCGAAGCAACGCGAAACACGGACGTGAAGCTCACGGAAAGCTTCGCCATGTGGCCGGCCGCCGCCGTCAGCGGCTTCTATTTTTCACATCCCGATTCTACGTATTTCGCCGTGGGCAATCTGGGCAAGGACCAAGTCGAGGATTATGCCAAACGCAAAGGCATGAGCCTTGCGATCATTACGCGCTGGCTGTCGCCGAATCTGGGATACGAACCCGAGGAGTAAATAAAAAGGGCGCTTTTCATGTTGAAAAGCGCCCTTGTCTTGATATAAACCGGGACAGGTGCTCAGTTGTTCTCCCGGTATTACCCTCTGACCAGCGTTCCGTTTTCGATCTTCACGCTGTCGCCCGTTCTGAAGCCGGGATCGGTTTTCTGGGTGATGGTACGCACGCTGCCGTTGTTCATGCGCACCGTGATGCGGAAATGAGCGGATTTCTTCATGTTCTTCTCGACCTCGTTTCCGGCGTAGGCGCCGCCGGCCGCGCCCGCGACCTCGGCCAGAGTCTTGCCTCTGCCCGCGCCGATCTCGCTGCCCACCACGGCACCGAGCACGCCACCGGCCACGGCACCAGCCCCGGAACCCTCGCCTTTCAATTCGACGAGATTGATCGACTCGATCACTCCGCAATTAAGACACTCTTTGGCAGCTTCCTGCGCCGTATTCTTGGAGCCCGCGCCAGGAATGATGCCGGTCATCATGCCAACACCCACGGCGGCGAAAATAATCACGGCCACGGCGGCAATCTTTACAATAGGTGACGATGAACCTTCAGTTGCTGGCATATAAACCTCCTTGATGAAACATTCATATTCCGAGCGCTGAAGTATACGCCGGTTAATCAGCCCTGGAAAAGATATTAAATGTAAATTTTTGCAAAATACTTAAACTTGATACTGTGATCGCCGCCTGTGTATCAGCGCCATAAATATCTTTGACTGGAGAAGAAAGCCCCATTGCTGAGCGAATCTGATATCGCAACCCTTTCAGGGTTATCCGGAACCGAAGCCGTTCGTCGGCTGAAAACCGACGGCTATAACGAACTCCCTTCCAGTAAACCGCGCAGCCTGCTCGTCATCGCCCTGAGCGTCCTGCGCGAGCCCATGTTTCTGCTGCTGCTCGTCAGCGGCGGCCTCTATCTCCTGCTCGGCGATGTGCGCGAAGCGTTGCTGCTGCTTTTCTTCGTACTCATCGTCATCGGGATCACGCTGTACCAGGAACGCAAGACTGTGCGCGTGCTTGAAGCGCTGCGCGATCTCTCAAGCCCACGGGCGCGGGTGATCCGTGACGGTCAGACTCGACGCATTTCGGGACGCGAGGTAACGCGTGGCGACGTACTGGTTCTTGCCGAAGGCGATCGCGTACCGGCGGATGCCAGGGTCCTTTGGTGCAGCAACTTGTCCGCCGATGAGTCGCTGTTGACCGGCGAATCGGTCCCCGCGCGCAAGCTCGCCGCCGATGACGCGCCACCTGCTGCCCGACCCGGCGGAGATGATCTCCCGTTCGTGTACGCCAGCACTCTTGTGGTGCACGGCAAGGGAGTAGCCGTCGTCGAGGCCATTGGCCTCAACACCGAGATCGGCCGTATCGGCAAGGCGCTGCTAAAGGTGGAAGAGGAGCCGACATCGCTGCAGCGCGAGACGCGACATATGGTACGGCTGTTCGCCGTGCTCGGCGTTGTGCTCAGCCTCATCGTCGTAGCCGCCTATGGCCTGCTGCGCGGCGACTGGTTGAACGGTCTGCTCGCCGGGCTCACCTTGGCCATGTCCATCCTGCCGGAGGAATTCGTGGTGATCCTTACGGTGTTCCTGGCCCTCGGCGCGTGGCGCCTGGCGAAGGCGCAGGTGCTCACCCGGCACATGCCCGCCGTGGAAACGCTGGGTGCCGCCACCGTGCTGTGCGTGGACAAAACCGGCACGCTGACCCGGAACCGCATGTCGGTGAACCGGCTCTTTGCCAACGGCGAGCATCTGGACGTGTCCGCGCCGCTTCGAACGCTTCCGGAAAATTTTCACGAGATCGTCGAGTTCGCCATTCTCGCCAGCCAGCGCGATCCCTTTGACCCGATGGAAAAAGCGCTACGTTCGCTGGGCGAAACCACCCTCGCCCACACCGAGCACCTGCACAAACACTGGACGCTGGTACGCGAATACCCGCTCTCTCCCGAGCTTCTGGCGCTGTCGCATGTATGGCGCGGACCGGACCGGCAGCATCATGTCATCGCCGCCAAGGGCGCGCCGGAAGCGATCGCGGACCTGTGCCACTTCAGCCAGGCGCAACTGGACACATTGGAAGAATCCGTCCACCAACTCGCCGAGCAGGGCCTGCGTGTGCTGGGCGTGGCGCGGTCCGAGTTCCGCGAGCAGCCGCTGCCTGGCAAACAACATGATTTTGATTTCGAGTTCCTCGGGCTGGTGGGACTTGCCGACCCGATCCGTCCGGCGGTGCCCGAGGCGCTCGCGGCTTGTTACACCGCCGGCATCCGCGTGATCATGATCACCGGGGATTATCCCGGCACGGCGTCCAACATCGCGCGTCAGATCGGCCTGGTGCAAAGCGAAGCCATCATCACCGGTCCCGAGCTCGATCGGTTAAGCGATGCCGAACTCGGCAACCGTATCAAACGGATCAACATCTTTGCGCGCGTGGTGCCGGAACAGAAGCTTCGCATCGTCAACGCGCTGAAGGCCAACGGCGAGGTCGTCGCCATGACGGGCGATGGCGTCAACGACGCGCCGGCGCTGAAGAGCGCGCACATCGGCATCGCCATGGGCGAACGCGGTACCGACGTGGCGCGCGAGGCGGCGGACCTCGTGCTGCTCGACGATGACTTCTCTTCCATCGTGGCCGCGGTGCGGCTCGGGCGACGCATGGCCTCCAACCTGCACAAGGCGATGGCCTATACGCTCGCCGTCCACGTGCCGATCGCGGGATTGTCGCTGCTGCCGGTACTCGCCGGATGGCCCTTGATCCTTACGCCGGTGCACATCGTTTTTCTCGAGCTCATCATCAATCCCACCTGCTCCATCGTGTTCGAAGCCGAGCACGAGGAGGCCGACGTCATGCGCAAACCGCCACGGCCGCCCGGCGCACCCCTCTTCAGCCGTCACCTGCTCGCCTTGAGCTTGCTGCAGGGCGCCGGCGTGCTGCTCGTCGCGCTCGCGTTGTTCGGCCTCGCGCTCTACCGCGGCTTGGACGAAAACCAGGCACGTACGCTGACTTTCACCACGCTGGTGGTTTCCAACCTTGCGCTGATTTTCACGAACCGCTCCTGGGTACGCTCGGGTTTTACCATGTTGCGCGCGCCCAACCCGGCGCTATGGTGGGTCACGTCAGGCACACTGGTGGTGCTGGCGCTCACCTTGTCGGTTCCGGTGCTGCGCGACCTGTTCCGCTTCGCAGCACTGAGTGTCGCGGACTTTGCCTTCAGTATCACCGCCGGCGCCGCGGGAGTGTTGTGGTTCGAGCTGTTCAAGCGCTTCCGGCAAACACCGATGGCCGGACCTTGACTTTCAATTTCATCAACTCCTTACTCCAACACTCCATATATCCGCGCGCTTGACGTAGCAGGACCGGACCTTATTCACGGAAGCACGCGGAAGAGATTGCCAGTCTTGAGGATTCAGGCATTCGCAAATTTAATAGCCTGTAAACCGCGGGGCCACATGCGCGTTAACTGTGTAACGTCGAGTTGCCACCCGGGGTTTTAGTTGTTTTGGCTGAAAACTTAGCTGCCTCGGGAGTATCTAACGACTATCACAGGATCGCCGTCGAACGGCACGGATTCTCATAAAGGAGACAAAGATGACAAACCCGGAAGGAAACAAAAAGACGATCATCACCATCGTCACCACGTTCGTGCTCGCGGTCGGTGCGGTGGCCGCCGCGGTCATGACCGGCGTAATTCAACGCCCCGCCGTGGTCGCCGAGCAAGCGGAATCAACTCCGCCCGCGCCGGCTCAGGCCGTAACGCCGACAGTGACGCACAAGCGCTCGGCGTTCAAAGCCCATGCACCTGAAGCCCAGGTGGCCAGCGCCGCGGCGCCGGTCGTGTGTCACGACTGCGGTGTGGTGGAATCGATCGAGAGCCTAACGGAGAAAGGTAAAGCCTCCGGTGGCGGCGCGGTGGCGGGCGGCCTGCTCGGCGGCGTGCTCGGTCATCAGATCGGCAAAGGCCGCGGCAAGGACCTCGCCACCGTGGCCGGTGCCGTCGGCGGTGCGATTGCCGGCAACGAGATCGAAAAGAACTCGAACAAGGTCACCCATTACCGCGTCGGCGTGCGCATGGATGACGGCACGCGCCAAGACCTCACGCTCGATGCCGCGGCCGGCGTTGGCGTGGGCGACAAAGTGAAAATCGTCAACGGCACTCTCGTCCGCAACTGAGCGGCGTTTCAAGACACCAATCGTCGTGCCCGTTTACGCGGGCATAACTCAATTTCGCAGTCTTGCAAGGATACGCGGCCTTAGAAAGCCTGAACAAAGGTTTCCTGAGGCGATGGGGTTACGATGTAGCTACGCCGGTTCGGCTAATGCGACTGCAAGTATTGTCGCCACGGTTTCCAGTAATACTTCTCCCAGCCCTCGGTCACGCCAGGCACGTCGTGATCGGCGACGTTGACGTGAACCAGGTCTATGCGTCCAACCTCCCCCGCCGGCCAGAAGGTCAGAACCAGGATGGAGTCGAGATCATCGTTATTCCAGTGGGTGGATCGCCACGTCTGCACAATGAGTCGCTGCGGCACCGTATAGAGCATCGTCCCGGAGAGGGCGCCATCGAAGGCGTGGAAGGGCGATCCTGGTTCGGGACTGATCGTGACGAGAGCACCGGTAATCGCTGCATGCAGCTTGGGATCCAGATACATGGCGAACAGGCGCGCGGGCGTGGCTGGCAGGGTAACGCTTTGCTGGATGGTCTGTGGCATGACCGATGTCTCCGGTTGGTGGGTTGCTAGGCGCGGAGTCTGTGAATGATCGTTGCGCAGCGCCAGTAGGCCAAGATCATCTTGTCCATGGCGAATTATTATTCGTTATCATACTGTCATGCCTCCGACTCGGAAAGGAAGCGGAATACATTCACAGACTATTACCACGGACACCGAGTTCACGCTGCCGTGGAGCGCAAAACGCCGGAACCAGCGAGCTGGTGACAGGTTATTCACCCTCGCGCAACCGGAAGAGTTCGCCTGGATATCACATTGTCGCCGGTTGTTTCAAACGCCGGTGGCGACGTGATGGGGAATGCGCCATGCACACTGAACCTTGCAGTGTGATTCACAACCAGGGCTCTGCGGTGCAGCGCCAAAGCGCCCCGCTAGCGCGTCAGCCTGACGGCGATCTCCGCAACGTGCCTGCCCTGGAAGCGGGCAATGGCCAGCTCGTTCTCCGAAGGCAGCCGCGATCCGTCGCTCTTCGTGATCGTCGAGGCGCCGTAGGGCGAGCCGCCGGTGATCTCGTCCATGTTGAGCAACCGCTGTTCGGAGTAGGGCACGCCGACGATCACCATGCCCTGGTGTAGCAGCGTGCTGTGAAAGCTCGTGATCGTCGTCTCCTGTCCGCCGTGCTGGGTCGCGGTGCTGGTGAACACGCTGCCCACCTTGCCGATGAGCGCGCCCTTCATCCACAGACCGCCCGTCTGGTCGAGGAAGTTGCGCATCTGCGCGCACATATTGCCGAAGCGCGTCGGCGTGCCGAAGATAATTGCGTCGGCATCGGCTAGCTGCTCAGGCTTGGCGACCGGCACGCGGGCGAACGCGGCGCGCGCCGCTTTGGCCCCGCTCTTCTCCAATACGTCGTCGGGCACCAGTTCCGCAACCTGGTAAAGCGACACCTCGGTGTTGGCGACCTCCTTCGCGCCCGCCGCGACCGACTCGGCCAGCCGATAAACGTGGCCGTACATGCTGTAGAACACGACTTGAATCTTGGTTGCCATGTTTCACCTCGCTTTCGGGATTGATGCCATATCCGGCGTACGCCGGGATACGGAGCTGAACGGTTTTTGATTTCTGTTGCTTACCTCCTCCGACAGGGATATTTAAATGTTACTCTTCTCCGCCGCTCTGTATAGCCTCCGCAAAAGCCGCGCGAGGTCGGGAAGTTGATAATTGGCGTTGAGACCGCTTGGGTTGGGCAGAACCCAGACCCGGGTGTTGCCGATTCGCTCCGGTTGTTCGCCGATGCGGACGCGGGTGTGGCCGAAAGCAGCTTGATACGCGCCGACACCGAGGACGGCGGCGACGCGCGGGCGATAGCGGCGGACCTTCGCTGTCAGGCGACGGGAGCCAGCGCGCAGTTCATTTTCTTCGAGCTCCGCGGCGTTGGCCGTGGTGCGGTTGACGAGATTGGTGATGCCACAGCCGTATTTGAGCAACTCGCGTTCTTCGTACGGCAAAAGTAGTCGCGGCGTGAAGCCGGATTTATGCAACGCAGGCCAGAAGCGATTGCCGGGACGGGCGAAATGGTGGCGCACCGCACCCGAATAAAGTCCCGGGTTGATGCCGACGAATAGTACTTTCAGACGCGGAGCGATGACGTCGGGAACGGTTTTATTGCGCGCGGCAAGAAGCTCCGCCTTTGTCGGGCGGCGCGGCTCGATGTGTGGCGCTTTTCTTATTGGTCTTTTGGTCATGTGCCGATAGAGCCTGCCACAACGCCAGACGCCAGGGAACATGGCTGTGCCATCGAAGGAATCGAACCGTAAAATCACGCCAGCCGGCCTGCGGGTGCTCCGCGGCACATAGAAGACATGCGTGGAAATAATGACTCAAGAATCATTATTCCCTATGCTGCTATCCCCTCATCGATGAAGGAGTCGGTCATGCCCAAAACTCTCGAAGATTTCAAGAAGCAATTTCCGAAGACCTGGACTGCCTATGCGCAGCTGAGAAGCGCCTGCGACAAGGAAGGTCCGCTGGATGCCAAAACGGCGGAGCTGATCAAGATCGGCATCTCCACGGCGTTGCAACACGAAGGCGGAGTGGTGGCCCACATTTCTCAGGCTAGGAAGGCCGGCGCCAACAACGCCGAGATCTACCACGCCATCCTGCTGGCGACCGGACTTGCCGGTTTCCCGGTGGTCCTGTCGGGTGTCGCGACGGCGAAGAAATATCTCGGCGCTTAAGCGTGGGTGGCTTGCGCCACGAGTAGTGCCGCTCTTGCCGGGCGGCGCGGCTCGGCGCGCGGCGTTTCTCTCTCCTGATTCCGGCTGCTCACTCGCGAATCACCGCGAGCTTGTCCACGCCAGACTCCGGCAACCACACTTCACCGGGCCTTCCGAGAATCTGCCGCACGCTTGCGCCGCGGCTCGGCAGCGCGAACACAGTGAACTTTTCGGTCTTGGGATCGAAGCGCACGATGGCGTTGGCGCCGAAATCGGAAAGCCAGACGATGTCTTTGTCGTCCACGTACGCCGCGTAGGTTTGCGGATTGTTGCCGGGGAGTTTCCATTCGCGCCAGCCGTTACCCTTTGGGTCGTACAGCGCGAGCTTGCCCGCATTGTATTCGCTCACCCAGATGCGGCCCCGCGAGTCAGCCCACACACGCCGCGCGCCCTGGTGCGACGTGGGCGGTTCGATCACCGTGGCCTGGCCAGTCTTGGTGTCGATGCGCGCGATGTGCGAGCCCGCGAGCGAGGCGTAGTACACGCTTCCGTCCGGCGCGGTGCAGATGCCGTACGGCCCGCGCCCGCGCGGCGCTTCGAACACCTCCACCTTGCCGGTCTTGGGATCGACCCGGCCGTAATAACCGCTCTGGCCGGTATACCAGAGGACACCATTGTTATCGAAGGTCGCGGTGTTGAGATTGGTATAAGGCGTGCCCTGCGGCAGCGGGAAGACGTCCACCTTTTCGGTCTTGGGGTCCACGCGCACGATGGCGTTCTGGCCGCCGTCGGTGATCCACGGCGCGCCATCGGGCCCGACGATCACGCCGTGCGGTGCGGAGTTATTGCCGAGTGGGATGTGTTTGGTTTTGCCTGTTATTGGATCGAGCCAACCGAGTGCGCCTGAAGCTTGCGCGGTGTACCACACGCCGCCGTCGCGCGCGGGCGCGACGTCGTGCGGCTGCGAACCTTTGGGTACGGGAAATTCCTTGATTATTGGCTCAGCGGCATACGACGGCGCCGCGCACCACAATGCGGCCGCTACAACCGCGAAAAGGAAAACCCTCCTCCGCATGCATTCTCTCTTACTGAGATGGACACGAGGATATTACGCCTGCGTATCAGATGCGCAAAGCAAGGTTCGGCGGGTTACGCGCCAAAAAACAAGCGCTAACCCGCCCTACATTAACTCAGCACACCTAAATTCTTAGGCCGAAACAACCGCTGTTGCGTGGGTCGGTTGCGGCGGCTGCTTCCCGAACGTCAGCTCGGCAATCAGTTCCTTCTGGCGATCTTCCAATAGTTCGCACAGCCGGTCGTAATCCGCGCCGACGGCCTCGAACAGACTCCGCACGGGAACACCGAAACCGTGGAAGGCGTCCGCCAGCGATTCGATGCGCGCGGGCAGCCGTTCCAGAAAAGTCTGACGCTCGGCTTTGGGCAGACGCGCCAGTTCCTTCCGGAGTCGTGAAATGCCGAACGCGACATGATCCAGCTCATCCGCCAGCGGAATCCGCAGGGATTCGCGCGTGCCGGGATCGGCCAGCGGCACGATACGCTCCACCGCCTCGCTGCCCAGCGCCTCGACGCAAACATAAAGATCGGCGAGGAAATCGATCCACGGCAAGGCGTGGAAATACTCGCGGATCATCTGCTCCTGTTCGGGCGTGATGAGCGGCGTGGGGGCGGCGCCGAACTGGCGCATCCATTGGCGCTGGATGGTAACGTGGCGGCTTTCATCGCCGACCTGCTTGGCGAGCGACAGCTCCGCGTCTTCATCGGGCGCATCGGTCAAACGCTGGGCGCAGACTTCCATGATGAGCCGGTCGACCTGGGTGTAGAGCATCAACAGCTGGCCCATGGACTGGCGATAACCATTGTCTTCGACTGACTTTTGCAGATTCATAGGACTTTCCTCCTTGGGTTAGGGATACCCCAACTGGTGTTGGGACGCAGAAACTTGGTACGGCTGGCGGCGCGCATCGCGGAAAACCGCAACAACCGCCACAGCGGACCCGAAATGCCCAGGGCGCGCAATACGCGCTGACTGGTGGGCAGCAACGGCGGACTCAGACCCGGCAACACCCAGTTACCCGCCGCGCGCGCCTGACGCAGCAGATAGCCGGGCAGAAAATCTCTCACCTCCGGTTCGACATAAAACGTGGGCAAAAGTCCCGCTTCATCGGACCGAATTTTTCCTTCCGTGACCAGTTGTCGGGTCAGGGGCGTGCCGGGATAGAGCCGCACGCCGGTCATGGCGACCACGGCGGTTGGCCGCATGGCGCGCAGGGCCCGGCAGGTGGCGCGCACGCTGGCTTCGGTTTCGCCCGGCCCGCCGAAGATCACCGTATGGCAGACGCGCAGTCCGGCCTCCAGGCCATGCGCGTTGGCGCGGAGTACGGCATCGGCATCGAACGATTTGCCGAGGCGTCCGAGCTGGCCGTCTTCCACGGCGTCGCTGCCGAGTTCCATCCCGTCGCAGCCGGCGCGCGCCATGAGGCTCGCCTGCTCACGGCCCAGCTTGACGGGCGTGGCATAGCAGCTCCAGCGCAGCCGCAGCCGGCGTCGCAAAATTTCTGCGCACAGCGCTTCCACGTGGCCGACTGGAAAGTTCAGGATGGAGTCAACGAAGAAAACGTCATGCGGTCCATAATCCGTCATCAGCGCTTCGAGCTCGTCCACCACGTCGCCGGCCTCGCGCGCGCGGAAACGGTTTCCTTCCAGCAAGGGATAAGTGCAGTAACTGCACTTGAACACGCATCCGCGCTTGGTCTGAACGTTGCCCATGCCGCCGCGGCGTATGTAGCGCGGGTAATCGAAAAGATCGCGCGCCGGACGCAGCCCCGCTGCCCAGTCGGTGGGCCGCCGCACCGGCGTGGCGGAGGCTCGCGTATCTGCCGAAGCGCGGCGGCGGGATATCACACCCGGTATGCCGGCCGGATTCCATCCGCGATCGAGCGCCGCCAGGAGTTCCACAAACGCCTGTTCACCTTCCCCCGCCACACCCCAGTCGCCATCCAGGGCCTGCATATACGGCCCCGGCAAAATCGCGAAACCGGATCCGCCCAGAACTATCGGTGCGTGCGTGACAGCACGCAGCGTATCCACGACCTCGCGATGTTGATCCAGATATTCCACGGTGAGCGGATAGGCCGCGTTGTCTATGTTGCGAATCGAGAGGCCGACGACGTCGGGTTGAAATGCGTTCACCTGCCGGCGCAAGTCATCGAGTGGATGCAAGCCAAAGCACAGATCGGCCACGGCCACTTCGTGTCCCGCCTGGCGCGCGGCGGCGGCAATATAGGCTAATCCCAACGGGAAGATCGGATCGGGAATCCGCTCGCGGTTCGCAGAGACCAGGAGAACTCGCATGGGCTTCTCTATGCCGCGTTCAGGAGGCGGGCCGAACGACGAGTTTCCCTTCCATGCCGCGTTCGCGGTGACTCTTCATGAAAGGAAGTTTTTTGTTGCAGTAAAAAATGTAACTGCCGGCCGTCGGGGGAGTAAAGTGCAGCGTGGTGGATTCGCCAGCCGGTACCGCGGCATCCAGATCGATGCCGGCGTTCGGTCCCTTCAGCGTGAAGTTGTGCGGTGTGATTTTGTCGTCGTTCACCAGCGTCAGTTCCACCGGCTGGCCGGCGACCAATTCAATGGCATCGGGGTGGAAGCGGTAATCGCCGAGATGAACCGTGACCTGCTGGGCTCCGGTCTCCGCGGCGAGCGCCGCGAGCGGAACCGAAACCAGCAATGTACAGGCGAGAACGGCCGAAAATCTTTTGCGCCGTGCCCCGCGTTCTGACTTATTATCCTTCTCCATGAAACCTCCTTGTGGTTTATCCGACGTTCGCAGGCGTCGTGATTGCTTCGACATACGGGTTGCATTCTTGTTCCTGGCGTTCTTTGGGATAGTGGCGGCGGCCGCGGAACCGGCCGGGCCGGCGGTCCCGGAGGAAAACCCCATCCTGAAAGCCGGCTGGTATCCGGTGTCGGAACGGGGTGGCCTGCGACTCTATAACCGCGCCGTGCCGGGTGTCGCCGTACCCGCTGCCCTGGCACGCGTCCGCATCGAGGTCCCGCCGGCGCGCCTGTTCTCGGTGATCACGGACTACGACCGCTTCGCCGAGTTCGTGCCATACGTCGTGCGCAGCCGAGTAGTGCACCGTGAAGACGGGCTACGCCGGGTTTCTCAGCATTTGCACTTTCCCGGGCCGGTAGCTGACCGACATTATGTCATTGAGAGCCGTGATAGATACACGCCCTTTCCGCAGGAACACTGGCGCGTCGAATGGCGCCTAGTCCCGGAAACAAACCGGCCCGCGCCGGACGCGGAAGGAATTACCCCGGCCGCGTTCACGGGTTACTGGGAACTGGCACCGGTCTCCGGCGGCGCGGCCACCGACGCGATTTATTCCTTGCACTTCGACCCCGGCGGTGCGCTGCCCGCCTGGCTCGTGACGTTCGCGATGAACCGCTATCTGCCCAAGGTCATCGACGCCGTGCGCGCCCGCGCCGCCGGGTCGGATGGAATATCACCGGCGCCGGGCAGTCCCGCGACGCCGGTTTCCGGACGTTAGCCGGGAGAAACGTTCATCGCAGGCTGGCCTCGAGCAAATGCGTGTCGATCGGATAGGCGAGCGCGGCGTGTATCGGGAACTGTGTCTGGAGTTTGACAAGCTGATGCGCCTGGTCTTTTTCGTAGAAGACAATCACTTTTGTAGTTGGCGACCGCTGCACGACGGCTAGTAGCGATTCGAGACTGCTGGTGCGGTCACGGAAATCCGACTGGAAATTAAACTCGGCGACGATGACGTCGGGATTTATTTTCTTGAGTAGACCCAGCGCCTTGCGCACCGACGTTACCGATTCCACGGCATAACCCGCCTGCTGATAGAGCGGCGTGAAATTGGGGTAACCGCCGAGTTCGATGATCGACAGCAGCGTGCGCTTTGACGGGCGCGGGACGGGATGATTCATGCAATGGGCTCCGGCCCAAATCATCTCCGTATCCACGGGTTTTCGCAACGGCTTGGGGCGGTGGATTACTTACGAAACAAACGTGGAAACGACGTTGTTATGTCACGCGGCAGTGTTGATCAGCACGATCTGACCCATCTCCGCAGTGCGCGGAGGCAGCTTGCTGGTAATTTGGCGGATGAATTGTTCCTTGTCCGTGATGGCGAGTAGCGGATTACAGCGTTTTTCGAACCCCAGCGTAGAACTCGGCTTGCCGGAGAGCCCCGAACCGCACATGCTGCCGGCCTGATGGCCGGGGAAAAATTCCAGGTGCTCCGGCAGCATCAGCAGCTTCCGGTGCAGCGAATCGAACAACATGCCGGCCATGTCGTATTCCCGCCCCGTGAGGTCCGGCCGGCCGACGCCACCGACAAACAGCGTATCGCCGGTCAGCAGAAACCATGGCTCCGGACCGCGACGCATGTCGGTCACCAGCAGGCAGACACTGTCGAGCGTGTGCCCCGGCGTGTGTAGGACCGTGACCTGCACGTTGCCGGCCTCGATCACGTCGCGATCGTTAAGCAGGAGACAAGGGAAATTAATTGGGGCGCTCGCGTGCAGGCAATACTGCGCCCCTACCCGTAGGGCCAGTTTGCGTCCGCCGGAATAGTGATCCGCATGAACATGGGTGTCGATGACATGCGTGATCGCAGACTTGGCTTTGCTCGCCTCTTCCACGAACCACTCCTCATCGCCCGCCACCACGTCGACGGCCACGGCCTTGCCCAGTCCGCCACAACCAAACAGATACGACAGCGTGCTGTCTTTTGAGGTTTTCTGTCTGAAAAACACGGAACGACGCCCCCGGTTATCCAACAATTCTGGGGTTTCACGTGCATAATTCGGACCTATTCGGGGAAATACCATAATTCTTCGAAAACAGGTACAAATCTTGCTTGTTTTATGGGTATCGCGATGGCACCCGGCGTCAGTCCCGAAGTGCTATCGCGCCGGAGGTACCCTCTGTGATGTCGAAGACGAAAACCCCGCCGGATACGGATTTCCATCTGTCGTTGTTGCGCGCCTATATTGATAGCGCGAATGACGGTATTTTCGTTGTCTGCGACGAGATGAAATTCCACGTCGCCAATCGCCTGCTCACCTCCTGGCTGGGCGAGACCGAGGAGACCCTGTCGGCACACCAGCGGCGCCTCCCCATCACCCGATTCTTCGGCGACACGGATAATAAAAAACTGTTCAAGAAACAATTCCAGACGGTGCTCGGCGGCAAACCGGTGCGCTTCGAGTGCCGCCTCGAACCCAAACACGGAGAGCCGCGCTGGGTCGAGATCAGCATGAACAAGGTAGACGTGGAAGGCGGCGATCTCGTGATCGGCGTGGTGCGCGACATTACCGAGCGCGCGGAAATGATGGCGCTGGTGAACCACCATGCGCGTTACGACGATCTGACCGGGCTGGTTAACCGGCGCGAGTTCGAGCGACGCTTGCATGAACTGTTCGAATCCGCCAAATCCCGAAACGCCGAACATGTGCTTCTTTATCTCGACCTGGACCAGTTCAAGATCGTCAACGATACCTGCGGACACATGGCCGGCGACGAACTGCTGCGTCAGCTATCGGCGCGGACTCGGGAACATATCCGCGCGAACGACACCATGGCACGACTGGGCGGCGACGAATTCGGCGTGCTGCTGGAAAGCTGTTCGGTCGAACGCGGACTGGAAATAGCCGAAACGCTGCGGCGAACCATCGCCGGATTCCGCTTTCAGTGGGAACAACGCTCCTTCGATGTCGGGGTGAGTATCGGCGCCTGCGCCATTACATCCAAAAGTGAAAGCCCCGCGACCGTTCTGAGCAATGCCGATGCCGCCTGTTACGTGGCCAAGGACAAGGGCCGCAACCGGGTGCAATTGTATTTCGGCGGGCGCGATTGCACGCTCAAGCGCACTGAAATGAGCTGGGTCGCCCGGCTGAACCGGGCGTTGGAAGAAAATCGACTGTGCCTGTATTACCAGAAAATCGTCCCGGTCGGCGCTCCACGCGAGGGGTCCGAACATTTTGAAGTGCTGCTGCGGCTGATCGACGAAGCCGGCAACGTCGTCGCGCCCGGCGTCTTCCTGCCGGCGGCGGAAAAATACAACTTGATGCCGGTCATCGACCGTTGGGTGGTGCACCACTTGCTGTCCGGCAACGATGAATTCCACCGCCGCCTGAATTCCGGCGGTAACGTATCCTGTTCGATCAACCTCTCCGGCGCGAGTCTGAACGACGAGCGGTTCCCCGCTTTCCTGAAAGAACAAATAGCCTTAAGCCGGATTCCTCCGCAGGCGCTTTGTTTCGAAATCACGGAAACGGTGACGATTTCCAATCTGCCACGCGCGTCGGCGTTCATGCGCGAACTGAAGGAAATCGGCTGTTGTATTTCACTCGACGATTTCGGCAGCGGCATGTCCTCGTTCGGCTACCTCAAGTCACTGCCGATCGACTATCTGAAGATCGACGGCCTGCTGGTGAGGAATATCGCCAACGACCTGACGGATTTGGCCATGGTGGAATCCATCAACCGCATCGGTCACATCATGGGCCTGCTCACCATCGCCGAATTCGTGGAAAACGACGCCATCCTGGCGAAACTGCGGGAGATCGGCGTCGACTACGCGCAAGGCTTCGGCCTGCACATGCCTGAACCGCTGTAATCCCCACGCATAAGCCTATGACCGCGGGGGTCGCCTGGCACGCGCGGTCGGTGTTGCACTCCACGGATCGTCCGGCCACGGGTGCTTGGGATACCGCCCCTTCAATTCCTTTTTCACTTCCGGGTAGGTCCGCTCCCAGAAACCGCGCAGGTCCTGCGTGACCTGAATCGGCCGCTGCGCCGGCGAGAGCAGGTGCAGCGTCACCGGTACCTTGCCTCCGGCCACGCGCGGGCTATCCGCCAATCCGAACATTTCCTGGAGTTTCACCTTGAGCGCGGGCGACTCGCCCGGAATATATTCAAGCCGCACGCGTGATCCGCTCGGCACCTCCAGATGCGTCGGTGCCTCTTCCTCGAGACGCCGGCCCTGCTCCCAGGCGAGCAGATTTTTCAGAATCGCGGACAGATCGAGTCGCGTCAGGTGATCGCGGCGCGTGATGCCGTCCAGATACGGCCCCAGCCAGTCATCCAGCGTGTCACGCAACGCCATATCCGAAACGTCCGGCCAGCCTTCATCGGGTAACCAATGACGTAGCGACAGAATCCGCGCCTGATATTCGCGGGCTTCGCGCGTCCAGGGAAGCGTCTCGATTCCCAGACGGCGAATGCCGCCGAGCATCGCGGCGCGCATCTGGTTCGCATCCGCAGCGGTCAACGGCTTACTGTCCAGAACCAGCGTACCGAAACGTTCCTCGCGGCGCGCGACGACCGCTTGCTGTTGTCCATCCCAGCGCACCACGTCTTCGGTCCGGAGATGCGTCGCAAGATGTTTGCGCAATACGGACACATCGAGCGGTGCGGCGGAATAAATCAGGCCCTCGGTTTCCCCGGCGTCGAGGCTGGCCGCCACGATGCAGGGCTGGCGCAGACGCATCTCCGCGTCCGGCAAGCGCGCCCCACGGCCCGAGGCCAGAAGATAGCGCGTCTCACCCGGTGCCCGCGCCAGTGCCACGCGGTCGGGATACGCCAGCGCCAGCAACAGCCCTGCCGATCCGGCATCGGCGGTATTCACCGGTTCGGACAAAGACTGCATCCGCCGGAACTGCTGCGCGGCCTGATTGGCGCGCGCGCACGCGCCGGCATCGGCATGATGCGACTGCGCGCCCTGACGGCCGTGTAGGCGGAACGCCCACAATGCCTCGAGCCGCTGCGTGAAATCGGTCGATCGACGCGACTCACCGGCCAGAATATCCCGCTCCGAAAGCAGCGCGGCGACATCGCACGCCAGCGCTTCCAGTCCGAGGTGTTGCGCCGCGAACAGCATATGCGACAGACGCGGGTGCAGCGGCAGACGTGCCATGGCGCGTCCGGTTTTTGTAATCAGGCCCGAGCTGTCCAAGGCATCGAGCTCGGTGAGCAGTTCACGCGCCTGACTGAATGCCGCTTCGGGCGGCGGATCCAGCCAGGCGAGCGAGCGCGCCTCGCGCGCACCCCACGCGGCCAGTTCCAGCGCCAACGACGCCAGATCCGCGGAGCGGATTTCCGGCAGCGACTGCGGCACCAGACCGCGCTGCGTGGTTTCGCTCCAGAGCCGGTAGCACGCACCCGGGGCGAGCCGTCCGGCGCGCCCGGCGCGCTGCTCGCTCGAAGCGCGCGAGATGCGCACCGTCACCAGGCGCGTCAGTCCGGAGCGTGGGTCGAACTGCGGAACCCGCGCGAAACCACTGTCGACCACCACACGCACGCCCTCGATGGTCAGGCTCGTTTCGGCAATCGGTGTGGCCAGCACGATCTTGCGCCGGCCGGCGGACGGACGGATAGCGCGATCCTGTATTTCCCATGACAGATCGCCGTAGAGCGGAAATACATCCACGCGCGCGGCGACCTGCGCTTCCAGCAACTCCTGGGTGCGGCGGATTTCCCACGCGCCGGGCAGAAATACCAGCACATCGCCCTCGTCCTTCTCGATCGCTGACAGTACGGCATCGCATACTAGCGGCGGCAGGGGTCCGCTGGGGTCGCGCGGAAGATAACGAATATCCACCGGATAGCGGCGACCTTCGCTGGTCACGATCGGGGCATCGTCCAGAAGTTTCGATATCGATTCGCCGTCGAGGGTCGCGGACATCACGAGAATCTTCAGGTCCTCGCGCAAGACCTTCTGACTGTCGAAACAGAGCGCCAGCGCCAGGTCGGCATGCAGGTGACGTTCATGAAACTCGTCGAAAATGACCAGCCCGACATTTTTCAATTCGGGATCGGTTTGCAACCGGCGCGTCAGGATTCCTTCGGTGAGCACCTCGATGCGGGTTTTTGCCGTTACCTTGCTGTCGAAGCGGATGCGATAACCGACCGTCTCCCCCGCCGTTTCGCCACGCAGCTGGGCCATGCGTGCGCACGCCGCGCGCGCCGCCAGCCGCCGCGGTTCCAGCATCAGGATGGAACGTCCGGCCAGCCAGGCTTCGTCAAGCAACGCGAGGGGAACGTGGGTGGTCTTGCCCGCGCCGGGCGGCGCCTGCAGCACCACGGCATGATTCACGGCGAGCGTCTGGCGCAGTAACGGCAGTATCCCGTCAATCGGCAGAGGTTCGTGGCTCATGGCAGCCGGCAACAGGTCCATCGCGCCGCGCGGTGGCAGGTAAAATACATGACCGGAATCTATCATGGGCCATCGCTCCGGCAAACCCGCGGCGCGGCGTGTTGCGGAAACCAACGGTTAGGGACGTTCTGAATAAACTACTTTCATTGTGGCGCGAGGTATAGATTCCCTGGAATCCACGCTATACCACAAACCCGTCGTGCATTAATCAGTACGACCTTAGTGGCGAAATTTCACGCGCGCCTCTATTCTCTGTACACCGATGGAAGTGATCCGCAATCTGACTACAGCCGATGGCGCCACGCTCGGCTACCACCTTTTTCGCGGGGCGGCGGCGCCACGACGACTGATCGTGCTGTTGCACGGCGTGGCGAGCAACATGAGCCGGTGGTCGGAATTCGTCGAACACACGTCGCTGAAGGAGTCCTGGGATCTGCTGCGACCCGACCTGCGCGGTCACGGCGAATCCTTCGCGCGTGGCCGACTCGGCCTGGAAATCTGGTGTCGGGACCTGCGGGATATTCTCGATGCGGAGGGCTACGACCAGGCGCTGCTTATCGGGCACAGCCTCGGGGCGCAGGTCGCCGTGCAGTTCGCGGCGCGTTATCCGGCCCGCGTGCGCGGATTGGTGCTCATTGACCCGATCTTTCACCAGGCGCTGCGCGGCGGCATGCGAGTCCTGAGCTGGTTGCGGCCCGCGATCAGCCTGCTGGCGGTTCTGGTCCACCTGCCGAGCAGGCTGGGGTTGCGCCGACGACACATTCCGGTCCGCAACCTGCGAAAACTTGACGAGAAAACGCGGCAAGACCTGCTTGCGGCGGGCAAACAAAAAGAGATGATCGAGCTGTATTCGTCGCCGTGGGAGGATCTGAAGTTTTTCCCCCTGGCGAGTTTTCTGCAGGAGCTGATCGAGATCAGCCGTCCGCTGCCCGCGCTGGCGGAGATCAAGGTGCCGATCCTGGCGCTGCTCTCCTCCGGCATTACCTACACGGACCCGGGCATCACGCAAAAAATGCTCGCTGGAAATGCGCAGGTGCGGACCGTTATGGTTGATGCCTATCACTGGCCGCTGACGGAGAAGCCGCGGCAGGTTCGGGAGGCTATCGAAAAATGGTGCGAGCGTTTTCCGCTCTGAATTATTGCGGCGGCATGAATCTACTTGAAGTAGGGGCACAATTCACGCGCCCACGGGCGGGATAAATCCCGCCCCTACACAACCGTCACGGCCGGAGCGCGAGGAACAATTTACGCCCTTGGCGATTGATCAGCAGCAAGCTGCTGTCTTTCTTCGAAAGCTTGCCGCTCAGGCGTTTGAAATCTCCAATGTTGCGGACCGGCTGGTGGTTGATTTGCATGATGACATCACCTTCCTGCAGCCCCGCTTCCTCGGCGGCGCTGCCCTGCTCCACGCCGGCAATCACCACGCCCATTGTTCCCGGAGGCAATCCGAGCTGGCGCGCGATGTCGGGGGTCAGGTTGCGCGCCTCGACGCCGGCCAGCGCCGTGTCCTTCCCATCGCCCTGGGCGGTCTCGCCTTCCGACTGCGCGATATCCTTCGGCTGTTCGGAAATCTTCACGTCAACCGTCATGGATTTCTTTTCGCGCAACACTTCCACCTTCACGCTCTTGCCGACCACGGTCTGCGCCACGGAATTGCGCAGCGTGCTCGGGCTGTCAACCGCCTTGCCATTGAACGCGGTAATGATATCGCCACTCTGAATACCGGCGGCCGCGGCCGGGCTGTCCAGAATGGCCTCGTTCACCAGCGCCCCCCGGGCTTCCTTCATGCCGAACTGTTTCGCCAGATCCGGCGTGACCTCCTGGATCGAAACGCCGAGCCAGCCGCGCACCACCTTGCCGGTCTTGATCAGGCTGTCCATGACCGAGCGCGTCATGTTGCTCGGCACGGCGAAGCCGATACCCATGTATCCGCCGGAGCGCGAAAAAATGGCGGTGTTGATGCCCACCAGCTGGCCGCGCGCGTTCACCAGCGCCCCGCCCGAGTTGCCGGGGTTGATCGCGGCATCGGTCTGAATGAAATCCTCGTAATCGGCAATACCGACGTTGGCGCGTCCCACGGCGCTGACGATGCCCTGCGTCACCGTCTGATTGAGTCCGAAAGGATTCCCGATGGCCAGGACGTATTCGCCCACGTCCAGCTTGTCCGAGTCGCCCCACGGAATGACCGGTAGATCCCTGGCGTTGATCTTGACGATGGCGATATCGGATTTTGGATCGGTGCCCACCACCTTGCCGGAAAACTCACGTTTGTCGTTGAGCAACACCTTGATCTCGTCGGCCTTGGCCACGACGTGATTGTTGGTGACGATGTAGCCGGCGGAATCCACGATCACCCCGGAACCGAGACTGCTCTCGCGCCGCTCGCGCGGCATCTGGAAGCGGTGGAAAAATTCTTCGCCGAAGAACTGGCGGAAAAACGGATCGTCCTGAAATTGCGAGGGCACGTCGCCGCCCTGTGAACGCACCGTGCGCCTGGTGGAAATATTCACCACCGCGGGCATGACCGCCTTGACGATCGGGACGAAATTAGGCGGTGTCGGCCCGGACAATGCCGGCGCCGTGGTTGCCGCCCCCTCGGTAGGGCTGCTGACGGCGCTGGGAAGCCAGCCGAGACGCGAACTGAACACGATTCCGACCGCCACGCCGGTGACGAGAAACACGCCGGCAATGATGCCTACCTTGAACGAGCGACGATCCAAAGACATATTATTCCTCCCGGGTTGCGGGCTATTTTATCTAGTCACATGGATGGGGAAAACACGAAAAAGTTCACCCGTCTAGCGTCAGGCGACCCCGGCTTTCTTTCCGGCCGGGCGTTTCTTGCGGAAAACCAGCTCGTCCGCGGCCACGTCGACCTCGATGACATCCTTGGGTCCGAACTTCCCGGCCAGAATTTCCTGCGCCAGGGGATTTTCCACGTGCTGCTGAATGGCGCGCTTGAGCGGCCGCGCGCCGAATACCGGATCGAAACCGGCCTCGGACAGCTTGTCCAGTGCCCGCGGGGTAAGCTCGATATCCATCTCGCGCGCGCGCAGCCGGGCGCGCAGGTACTGTACCTGGAATTCGGCGATACGATGCAATTGTTCGCGGCCGAGCGGATGGAACACCACGATATCATCGATGCGGTTGATGAACTCCGGCCGGAAATGACCGCTGACGATGTTCATGACCGCCAGTTTCATCTTGTCGTAGTTCTCTTCCCCCGCCAGTTCCTGGATCACGTTCGAGCCCAGGTTCGAGGTCATGACGATCACCGTATTACGGAAATCCACCGTGCGCCCCTGGCCGTCGGTCAGGCGTCCGTCGTCCAGCACCTGCAGCAGCACGTTGAACACGTCCGGATGCGCCTTCTCGACCTCGTCGAGCAGGATCACGGAATAGGGTTTGCGACGCACGGCTTCAGTGAGATAACCGCCCTCTTCGTAACCGACGTAGCCGGGCGGTGCGCCGATGAGCCGGGCCACGGAATGCTTTTCCATGAACTCGGACATGTCGATGCGCACCATGGCATCGTCGCTGTCGAACAGGAAATAGGCCAACGCACGGGTCAGTTCGGTCTTGCCAACGCCGGTGGGTCCGAGGAACAAGAACGAGCCGTAGGGACGGCGCGGATCGGAAAGGCCCGCGCGCGAGCGGCGGATGGCGTTGGCAACCGCGCGAATCGCCTCGTCCTGACCGACCACGCGCTGGTGCAGCGCCTCTTCCATGCGCAGCAATTTGTCGCGCTCGCCTTCCATCATTCGGGATATTGGAATGCCGGTCCAGCGCGACACGACTTCGGCCACTTCATTCTCGGTCACGGCATTGCGCAGGAGCTTGCGCTCCTTGCCTTCGGCGGCCTGCGCGGCATTCAGCTGCTTTTCCAGTTCGGGAATGCGGCCGTATTGCAGTTCGGACAAACGCGCCAGATCGCCGGCGCGGCGCGCGGTTTCGAATTCCTGGCGCGCGCGATCGAGCGCCTCCTTGATGTGCTGCGCGCCGTGAACCGCCGCTTTTTCGGATTTCCAGACTTCCTCCAAGTCCGAATATTCCTTTTCCAGTTTTTTGATTTCGCCTTCGAGCGTGGTCAGACGCTTCTTTGAAGCCTCGTCGGTCTCTTTCTTCAGTGCCTCGCGCTCGATCTTGAGTTGAATGAGTTTTCTGTCCAGGCGATCCATGGATTCGGGCTTGGAGTCGATTTCCATGCGAATGCGCGACGCCGCCTCGTCCACCAGGTCGATGGCCTTGTCCGGCAACTGGCGATCGGTGATGTAGCGATGCGAAAGCGTGGCCGCGGCGACAATCGCCGGATCGGTGATGTCCACCCCGTGATGTACTTCGTATTTCTCTTTCAGGCCGCGCAGAATCGCGATGGTGTCCTCGACCGTGGGCTCGTTGACCAGCACCTTTTGGAAACGTCGTTCGAGCGCGGCGTCCTTTTCGATGTACTTGCGGTATTCGTCCAGGGTGGTGGCGCCGACGCAGTGCAGATCGCCGCGCGCCAGCGCCGGTTTCAGCATGTTGCCGGCATCCATCGCGCCCTCGGCCTTGCCGGCGCCGACCATGGTATGGAGTTCGTCGATGAACAGGATGATGCGGCCCTCCTGTTTGGACAGATCCTTGAGGACGGCTTTCAACCGCTCCTCGAACTCACCGCGGAATTTGGCGCCGGCGATGAGCGAACCCATGTCGAGCGAGAGCAGGCGTTTGCTCTTCATTCCTTCCGGCACCTCGCCATTGATGATGCGCTGCGCGAGCCCTTCCGCGATGGCGGTTTTGCCGACGCCGGGTTCGCCGATCAGCACCGGATTGTTCTTGGTGCGCCGCTGCAGGATCTGGATTACGCGGCGGATCTCGTCATCGCGCCCGATGACCGGATCGAGCTTGCCCTGCTCGGCGCGCTCGGTGAGATCGATGGTATATTTCTCCAACGCCTGGCGGCCTTCCTCGGCGTTCGGGTCTTCCACCTTCTGCCCGCCGCGCATGGCATCGATGGCTTTCTCGATGCCGTTTTTGGAAACGCCCGCTTCCTTGAGCAGGCGTCCGAACTCACCCTTGTCCTCCAAGGCGGCGAGCAGGAACAGTTCGCTCGAAATATATTGATCGCCGCGCTTCTGCGCGTACTTGTCCGTGAGATTGAGCAGCGTGGACAGATTGTTGGAAACATGCACCTCGCCGCCGGCGCCTTCCACCGTCGGCTGGCGGTCGAGCACTTGCGAGAGTTTCGTGCGCAGGGCGTTGACGTTCACGTCGGACTTGGCGAGGAGGCTGCGGGTCGTGCCACCTTCCTGGTCGAGCAGCGCCGTCATCAGGTGCACCGGTTCGATGAACTGGTGGTCGCGCCCGAGCGCCAGGCTTTGCGCGTCGGCGAGCGCCTGCTGAAACTTGGTGGTCAATTTGTCCATGCGCATGGGGTAATCGTCCTCGATTCTTCAGATTCGTGCTAGATAACTGGGGGAATGGCCTCCTGTTTTCAAGGGTCAATGCGCGGATTTCCAATCAATCCGGCATCCGCCGGCGCTGAGGACGGTGCGGATTTTCGTGTCCGGCGCGAACCTGCGGCGCCGCGAGGATATCCCATAATTTCTCAAGACAATCCTCCACCGACTGGCCGTCGCATCGCAGGGGAGCAAATCCCTGGACGCGCGCGCGGCTCGGCACAAAGACCGCCGCGACGGTCATACCCTGCGCGCGGACGCCCTCCACGCGCACCGGCAGAATCGGCGCGCCGGTCATGCGCGCCAACAGCACGATGCCGCGCTTGAGTGGCGTCGGCGGGTGATGGTCGAGATGAATGCGACCGTGCGGAAACAACGCCACCACTTCGCCCCGCTGCAGCGCCTCGCGTGCGGCGTACAGCGCGGCGCGCGGATTGCGCGTGCGTTCCACCGGGATGCAGCCGACCGCGCGCAACAGCCATCTGAGCCACCAGCGGTCATATTGCTCGCGCGCGATGAGAAAACGCAATGGCCGCGGACTGGCGGCGATGAGCAACAGCGGGTCGAGGCCGGAGACGTGGTTGGACGCCACGAGCACGCCGCCGGTGGCGGGAAGGTTCAGTAGTTCGTGGTTGAGGCGGTGGAAACGGCGGCAGAGAATCCGGTTGAGCCCGTCCAGGCGGTTGAGCCAGCTGCTACCCCAGTCAGCGACATGGGCGCGTTCGCAGCGGCGGATAAACCAGCGCCACAACCCGCCGGCACCTACCAGGACGAACCCCAGCCCCATCAGCCACACAAGATCTCGCTCAGACACCCGTTGCCCCTCTTCCACGGGCAGACACTGCACCGTCGGATTGATTCGTATTTATGTTCTGGTAGATCGCCACGGAATACGCCACAATAAAATAAACTTGGTGCGGGACAGCGCCGTGGCCTGTCCTAACCATGGCGACACATAATAATGCAAAAATCCATTGCCCACCGCAGGGAACAGCGTGCCTGGTATTTCTACGACTGGGCCAACTCCGCGTTTCCTACCACCGTTCTGACCGTATTTATCGGCCCCTATCTCACGACCATCGCCAAAGCGGCGGCAGGCAGTGGCGGTTTTGTCTACCCGCTGGGGCTTAAGGTAGCGCCGGAATCGTTCTTTCCTTATGTCGTCTCCCTGTCCGTCCTGTTGCAAGTGATATTTCTCCCTTTGTTGGGTGCCATCGCCGATTACTCGCATTTCAAAAAACAGATGCTGGCCGTTTTTGCCTACGTGGGCGCCTTCGCCACCATGGGACTGTATTTTCTTCAGGGCACGAATTATCTGCTCGGCGGCGCCCTGTTTCTTGTCGCCAACCTGAGTTTCGGAGCCTCCATCGTTTTTTACAACGCTTTTCTCATAGACATCGCCCTGCCCGAAGAACGCGATCGCGTCTCATCCATGGGATGGGCGATTGGTTATATCGGCGGTGGCCTGTTGCTTGCCCTGAATCTTCTGCTCTTCGCCAAAGCCAGCGACTTCGGGTTCAGCATCGGCGAAGTGGTGCGTATCAACCTCGCCTCCGCCGGTGTGTGGTGGGCGGTTTTCACGGTAATCCCCCTCGTGGCATTGAAGCGGCGTCAGCCCGTCAAGCAATTGCCGCCGGGTGGGCACTACCTGACCGTCGGGATCAGGCAACTGCGGAACACCTTGGGCA
The DNA here is from genome assembly GCF_041499725.1 of Sulfuricaulis sp. Taxonomy (GTDB): domain Bacteria; phylum Pseudomonadota; class Gammaproteobacteria; order Acidiferrobacterales; family Sulfurifustaceae; genus Sulfuricaulis. The sequence goes on along the minus strand of NZ_JBGQKW010000008.1, from coordinate 1,946 downwards.
AAATCCGCGCCCATCCCCATGCGCTGCTTTTTCTTGTCGCGTACTTGATCTACAACGATGGCATTCAAACAGTCATCTCGCTGGCGTCCGTGTTCGGTCAGGAAGAGCTGGGGTTGAGCATGACCACCTTGACCACCGTTATCCTGATGGTCCAGTTTGTCGGTTTCTTTGGCGCGATCCTGTTCAACTATATCGCCCGGGCGGTAAGCGCTAAACGAGCGATCATCATCAGCCTGCTGATATGGATCGGCACTTTGGTTTATGCCTACGCCTTTCTGAAAACCACCCGCGATTTCTTTATGATGGCCGCCGCCATTGCCATCGTGCTTGGCGGAAGTCAGGCGCTCAGCCGTTCGGTGTATTCGCTGATGATCCCCCAGGGCCAGGAATCGGAATACTTCGGACTTTATGAAATTAGCGACAAGGGGACAAGCTGGCTTGGTCCGCTGCTCTTCGGTCTGGCACTGCAATTCACCGGCAGCTACCGCATTGCCATTCTGTCGCTGATTGTTTTCTTTGTCCTGGGCCTGCTGTTGTTATTCAGGGTAAACGTCCGCCAAGGCATTTTAGAAGCAGGCAACGATCAATCCCCCACCACGGCATCTCGCTAAGCTATTCAAAGTGTGGCCGAGTCAGTGGCGCCAGGTCAGGCAGCGGGCTTGATGACGCTAACAGATCGGCTGGTGACAAAGTCGTGCACGATGCGCATGACCTCGGCGCAGTAAGCTTGATTGATATGGTAGTAGACTTCTTTGCCGCGCTTTTCGGACACCAGCAATTCCGCATTGCGCAGAACCTTCAGGTGATGCGAGATGGCCGGGCGGCTGATCTTGAACAAGCGCGCGATGTGGTTGACGCAGATTTCCTCACCGGGCTCGAACACCAGCAGGATTTGCTGGCGGGTGGTGTCACCCAGCGCGGAAAAGAAGCGGGAGAACCGTTCCCAGTTCTCGGGCAGGCGATCGGCGAATTCGGGGTTCATGCAACGTGGAACGACGGCATTTCGGAACCAGACCGTAAATCAAATCAGGCTCAGCATAGCGCAACCGGAAAACATGTCAATATATTCGAACGCGATGAATTACTGATATTGCCCTGTCTCGTCCCTGCGCTCTTGGTTAGACTCACCCGCCTGACAATAAACCACACAGAAGCGTGGAAGTTCATGCCTTTTTGATGTCTATGCCGAAACTTCCCGATGACGTCACCGAAACGGTCCGCCGGGCGCTTGCCGAGGACGTGGGCGCGGGCGACCTGACAGCGGCGCTCATCCCCGCCGACGCACGCGTCGAAGCGCAGGTCATTACCCGCGAAGACGCCGTGCTCTGCGGCACGGCCTGGTTCGACGAGGTTTTCCACCAAGTGGACAAGCACATCCGCGTCGTCTGGCTCGTCAAGGATGGCGACGCCATGCGCGCCGGTCAGGCGCTTTGCAATGCCAGCGGCCCGGCGCGCGGTCTTCTGACTGGCGAGCGTACCGCGCTCAATTTCCTCCAGCTGCTCTCCGGCACCGCGACACGCACCCGCCAATACGTGGACGCGGTGCGCGGCACGAAAACGATCGTTCTCGACACGCGCAAGACCATTCCCGGACTGCGCCGCGCGCAGAAATATGCCGTCACCCGCGGCGGCGGACAAAACCACCGCATGGGTTTGTACGACGCCATCCTGATCAAGGAAAATCATATCGCCGCCGCGGGCTCCATCACGGCGGCGCTCGAGGCCGCGCGCCACTCGGCGCCCAAGAGCACCGGCGTCGAGATCGAGGTGGAAAATATCGCGCAACTGCGCGAGGCGCTGGCCGCCGGCGCGGATCGCCTGTTGCTCGACAATTTTAGCGTGGTGGAACTGAAAGCCGCCGTCACGGAAACGCGCGCACGGGCAAAGCTCGAGGCCTCCGGCGGGATAAATCTTTCCAACATCCGAGCCTTTGCTGAAACCGGGGT
>NZ_JBGQKW010000007.1:0-58083 GCF_041499725.1 Sulfuricaulis sp. | reverse complement strand
GCTCGACCAGCCGGCACACGTCCTCGACGAGCTGGGCGAAGTTTTCCCGTTTCTCGAGATCGCCGTAGTTCGGCACCAGCGGCAGCATACGTTGCAGGATATGCGGCGGGTGCGGCGCGGCGATGCGGGGCAATTCGTTCAGCATGAGACGCAACAGGTTCGAACCCGAGCGTTGTGTTCCAATCATGAAAATATTCATGGTGATTACTCCTGAATTAATATTCCACGTGCACGCGCCTCACGCTGGCGCGCAACACTCAATACAGCCACCATCCCGCGAGACCGGCCGCGGGAATGACCCACACCGCTTCCACGCGAAAACGTATCAGCGCATATAGCGCGACCGCGAAAATCGCGATCGAATACCATACCGGCACCGCACTCCGCCCCACGATCACGGCGGCGGCGAAGATCATGCCGATCACCGCCGGACGCACGCCACGCAGCGCCGCCTGAATGGCGCTGGAGCGCTGCAGGCGCTCGAAGGCGCGCGAAGCCGCGACCATGAGCACCGCCGGGGGCGCGAAGATGGCGACGGTGGCGACCGCCGCGCCGGCAAGTCCGGCGACTTTAAGCCCGATGAACGCCGCGCTTACCAGAATCGGGCCCGGCGTGATCTGGCCCAACGCGATGCCGTCGACGAACTCCTGCGGCGTCACCCACTGGTGGTGGTTGACCACGATTTCCTGAATCAGCGGAATGAAAACGTAACCGCCGCCGAAGAGCATGACGCTCATCCCGGCAAACACGGCGAAAAGCTTAGTGAGAATGGCGGGATCAAGATTCCACCATGGCACACTAACCATCGGTGTCGTAGCCAGCAGAAACGCGTGGGCGTTGAATCCCGATCCAGAGGTTGTCCGTTTTTTGCCCAATTTGTTTTTGCCCGGTTTGGAAGTCGTGCCGCACTCCGTCCGGAACAACAGCCAGCCGATGACACCGGCGCCGACAATGATCGCTAGCGTGCTGTAAAAGCCACCGATCCCGAGCAGCACCGCGAAGGCGCCGATGGCAATGGCGTCCTCGCGCGCGCCGACGAGCAACTTGCGGCTCATGTTCCACGCGGCCGCGACGATCACAGCGGTCACGGCGGGAATGAATCCCATGAACAGCTTATTCACCGCCGGGATCTGGCCCCAGCGGAAGTAGACGGCGGACAGCGCCACGACCAGCACAAAGGCGGGTAGAATCGCGGCCGACGCGGCGACCAACGCGCCCATGCCGCCGCGCAACCGGTAACCCACGTAGGTACATACATTGACCGCTACCGGGCCGGGCAACATCGAGGCCAGTGAAATGCCGTTGAGCATTTCCTGGTGCGTGAGCAGTTTCTTGCGCTCCACCACCACGTTCTCGACGACCGCGATCATGGCCATGAAGCCGCCGAAACTGGTGCAGGCAATGCGGAAGAAAATCCAGAAAAGCACAGACAGGGAAACGTCCGGAGAGGAGGAATCAGATTGGTGACGCTTGGCTTTCATGAACTTCCCTATTAAAGCAGGTCCGCCGCGTTGCGTGCGGAATTTTCTATGGTCACAGTATCCGACGAGTCAGGTCACGCGGTGTTCCTGAAGCTGCAAGGAATAAGTAAAGCTCCAGTCTGCGTGACTGCACGACCGCCGACACAAACAAACCGGCCGCTGGTCGGCTTACGCGGCATACCAAAAAATGGTCACTGGATTTGACGGATTACCGGGCTAGGCTCTTCTCCTTAATTGGGACATGGGAAATCGCGCATTCTGACACGATGGTCTTCGCGTCTCCTAAAAAATATCCCAGACAAATATAAGCGGTCATACGGTTCGGGGAAACGGGTGCAACAAGGAGAGTTACCATGAATATCAAATCTGCTCAGATTATTTCTCTGGCGCTGCTTGCCGTCTTGTTCGCGCCGCCGCTCGCCGCGGAATCTTCCGACGCTAAAAAAATACCTCCGCTCCAGTCGATAGCCACCGCCATCAAGACCGCCTTCACGCCATCGTCTCCCGCGACGGCCAAAAACAATCTGCCGGAACGCATTGTGGAAGAACAGGAAGCACTGATATTCACCGCTCCGCCGCGCGAGACGCCGGCCGCCGCCCAGGAAATTTACCAGCCGGTGGCGGCCTACCTGAGCCAGATCATCGGCAAGAAGGTCGTGTACAAAGACCCGGGAACCTGGGGCGTGTACCGCACTGAAATGCTCCAGGGAAAATATGACATCATCTTCGATGGACCGCATTTCAACAGCTACCGCATGGAGAAGCTCAGCCACAACATTCTGGTCAAGATTCCCGAGCGCCACGAGTTCGTGGTCATCGTCAGAAAGGACAAGGGCTCCTTCGACACCGTCCAGCAGATGGCGGGCCGCACCTTCTGCGCCCATGCCCCGCCGAATCTCGCCACGCTTGTGCTGCTGAGCAAGTTCGATAACCCGTCGCGCCAACCGGTGATCGTCAGCACGAATGGCTGGGATAAAATCTACGACGGCGTGATCAGCGGCAAATGCGTGGGTGGCGTTTTGCCTATGCTCAATCTCAAGAAATACGACCGCGCCGGGCTGACACGGGTTGTCTTCAAGACCCAGGCCATGCCGAACCAGGCGTTTTCCGCCGGTCCGCGCGTATCACTTGAAGATCAGTCGAAGATCGCCCAGGCATTGGCGTCACCGAATGCCGCCGGGCCGACGGAAAAACTGCGTGCCGCTTTCAAGGTCGGTGACAGCTTTGCGCTGGCCAGCAACCAGGAATACCAGGGACTGGCGGAGTACCTACGCAACGAATGGGGTTACTACTGAGACGCGCGTGACGCGTGCGGACAAACCCTTTCAAGACACGTCAGCTGGTTGAAACAAGGAGGTACCGTGTTTGGATTTAACCGAACGATGACGACTGCCGCCGGCGTGATATCACTGGGTGCGATGGTTTTTGTCATGGGCGCCAGTGCCGCCGAACAGAACGTTCGTGAGAAAACCCCGACCGCCCGAAAAACCTCCTTTACTCCACCGGAGACGGCGGCGAGCCGACCATCACTCGAAGGCATCGCCCGAGGCATGCCAGCCGGCAGTGACAACATACTGGTGTTCAGCGCGCCGCCGCGCGAAACCGAGGAAGAAGGCATCCGCACCTATCAACCGATTGCTGAATACCTCTCCCACATCATCGGCAAAACCATCGTGTACAAGCACCCCGGCGACTGGCTCACCTACCAGACACAGATGCAGCGCGGCAGTTACGATCTCGTTTTTGACGGCCCGCATTTCAACAGCTGGCGCATCTCCAATCTTCAGCACAGTACACTCGTGAAAATTGCCGGTGAGCATGTATTCGCCGTCGTGGTGCGCAAGGACGACAACCGCATCACCGACATCAAGCAACTTGCCGGGCAGAGGGTGTGTGGCATGAACCCGCCCAACCTGGGCACACTCGCGGTGCTCGGCCAGTTCGATAATCCGGCGCGCCAACCACTCATCATGAACAACGTCGGCTGGACCAAGGCATATGAAGGCGTGGCATTCGAGAAAAAATGCACGGCCGCGATTGTGCCGATGGCAAACCTTAAGAAATTCTCCAATAGCGAAAACGTCGTGCGTATCGTGTACAAAACGAAGGTGTTGCCGAACCAGGCATTCTCTGCCGGTCCACGCATTTCCACGGCCGACCAGGCGCGGATAGCGGCGGCATTGATTTCCCAGGAAGGCTCTCCGGCCATGGCCCAGCTGATCTCAGCCCATGGCACCGGCAAGGGTCTGGCCTACGCAAGCAAGGACGATTACGCCGGGCTGGATGTCTACCTGAAGGACACCTGGGGTTACGGCCGTTAGAGCAAGCGGGATTCCTACCGCTCACACAAACAAACCGGCCGCTTGTCGGGCAGGAATGAACGCCATAATTGGTCACGTGGATTTGGCGCAAACCCCGGCTAAGCTTCTCTTCTTAATAGAGAACACGGTAGTTCGCGCGGTCTGACATGGCGTTCCTGCGGCTTCTGTGATTCTTTGACATCGACAAGAAGCAATTGGGGAAGCGCGTGCAACAAGGAGAGTCATCGTGAAGATCAGATCCGCACTGGCCGTTGTTCTGGCACTGTTCTTCGTTTTAATCTCGCGGCTGTCAATCGCGGAATCCACCGGAGCACAAAATCTCGCGCCAATGCAGGCTTCTGCCGCGGCCATGAAGAAGGTCTCGTTCACGCCTGCATCGCCCGCCTTCGCGAAAAGCAATCTCCCGGAACGCATTTCCGGGGAACAGGAAGCGCTGGTGTTCTCCGCGCCACCGCATGAAACCGAGGCGGAGGCCCTGCGCACCTATCGGCCCATCGCTGAATACCTGACGCGCGTCATCGGCAAAAAAATCATCTTCCATTACCCGAAAGACTGGCTCACCTACCAGAATAAAATGCAGCACGGAAGCTATGATCTCGTGTTCGATGGACCGCACTTCAACAGCTGGCGCATTTCCAACCTGCAACACAACACCCTGGTAAAGCTTGCCGACGAATACGCATTCGTGGTCGTGGTGCGCAAGGACGACAGGATTACCAATCTCAAGCAACTCGCCGGTCTGAGGATATGCGGCATCACACCGCCGGACTTCGGCACGCTGGCGGTGCTCGGCCAATTCGAAAACCCCGTGCGCCAGCCGATCATCGTCAACACCCTGGGATCGACGAAGGTCTATGAGGGCGTAGCGATCGAGAAACAATGCAACGCCGGCATCCTGCCCGCGGCCAGTCTGAAAAAATTCAACGAAAGCGCAAACCTCTTGCGGGCGATCTACATGACACAGCCCATATCCAACCAGGCGTTCTCTGCCGGTCCGCGCATTTCGCGGGACGATCAGGCGCGCATCGCCGCGGCTCTGGTATCACCGGAAGCCTCTCAGGTTTTGAGCCGCCTGATAGCGGCAAATGGCGCCGACAAGGGTCTGGTCTTCGCCAGCAAGAACGATTACGTCGGACTGGATGTCTACCTGAAGGACAGCTGGGGCTACGGCCGCTAGGATAAGGGCTTTCCTTTCACGATCAGCCTGACCACCGACGCCGTACCGCGGTGGTAAGGCCCTTCGTGTAAATCCGTCAACATCTGCTGCAGCAACAGGATTTCTCCCTTGGAAAATTCATCGCGCACCATCTCCACGGTATAGAGCATTTCCCTGACCGGCGGCCCGCCGGTTTTGTATTCGAGCTGTTCCGGCGTGAACGCCTCCATGATCAGCACACCGCCGGGCTTGAGCGCCCGCCGCATCTTGTCGTGCATGCGCGCGCGGTGTTCCGGCGGGAAGTGGATGAAAATCGCAACGACAATATCGAACTCGTTCTCGGGCCATTTCCATTTCGTGAGATCGGCTAATTCCGTACCGATCGAAACGCCTCGGCTCCTGGCCAGTTCCTGCGCCTTGCGCAAACCTACCTCAGAGCCATCCACCGACAACACGTCGAGTCCCTGCTGCGCCAGCCACACGCCGTTGCGCCCCTCGCCGTCCCCCACCGCGAGCGCCTTGAGGCCGGGCATCAAATAATGTTTCTGCGATACCAGAAAGGCGTTCGGTTCCGTGCCATAGGCGTAGCCCGGTTCAGAGAAACGGGAATTCCAGAAGTCGTTGGTCATGCCGGATAATCAATCGCCCGGACTGTTGCCTTGCCTGCGCTGCGCCAGTTGCTTGACCTGCAGGGGCTTGTCCACGCCGCGGAAAACGACCTCGATGCCGCTGCCACCGGCGCTGGAGAACTCCACATCGCCCACGCCCACAATGCGCTGCCACAGCGACTGGTTCACGTTGATGTTGCGCAGGTCCTGGATGCGGATAGATTTGACCTTGCGCGCGATCAGCCCCTCGCGGCTTTCGATGGTCTCGCTATCGATCGTGTAAGCCCACGAGTAGCGGCGGTAAATCACCACGGCGACCAGATACACGAACACCGCCACGATCACCACGTAAACCACGCGCAGGTTTTCCGAAGAAAAATACTGATGACCTTTCAGGTAGGCCAGAACAAAGATGACGGGCAACAACACTGCGATGCCGATCTGCCACCACTGGTTCAGCCACGCCGGACGCGCAAGATAGTTCATATTCTCCTTCTCCGGAGATTGTCCCTGGGGTTGTTCATTATCACGGGAAGCGAGGTATTTGTAGTCTTTCATATCGCTATTATTGTGCCGCCTGCAGCGGATTGAAAAGCTAATAGCGGGTGACTCCACCCGCAAATAGCTTTTGAGATCGCGCGCAAGGCGCGCGACACCATTTAATGCCTGGATGTCCGCCTTTGCGGGCATGACAACAAACATGGCTCTCGCGGGGATGAAAATGCTTTTTTCAGTATCCTGCTAATGCAATGTTCGCTTGGCGAGCTTGGGAAGATCCCCCTCCAACCCACTCGCCCTTCTCATAATAAAATTCTTGATCGGCGTCGCGGCATTGGTGAGATCGAGCCCCCAATTCCGCAACTGGCTCATCACCGGTAAATCATTCCCAAATAAATAGCGGAATCCGCCGGTAATCGAAACCATTGCAAAATTATCTCCCTTGCGCCAGCGCTCGTAGCGCCGCAACACCACGTGGGTGCCGATGTTTTTCTGATTGGCCACGGCCTCGAGCAATACCTCGGCCAGGGTCGCAGCGTCGAGGAAGCCGAGGTTCACACCCTGCCCGGCGAGCGGATGCACCGTATGCGCGGCATCGCCGACCAGGGCCAGATGCGGCGCGGTGTAAGCTTTGGCGTGCAACAGCGCCAGCGGAAACACCACGCGCGGACCCAGCGTTTGAATCTTTCCTAAAGAGTCACCGAAAGCTTTCTGCAATTCCGATATAAAGCCCGTGTCATCCAACGCCAGCAATTGATCGGCGCGCACCGTGTCCGCCGACCAGACGATGGAACAGGTATGCGGATCATCCAGCGGCAGAAAAGCCATTGGCCCGGTCGTGAGAAACCGCTGACGCGCGATTTGTTCATGCGGTTTCTCGGTGGTCACCGTGGCCACGATGCCTTTCTGATGGAGATTGAGCGACTGGGTGTCGATGCCGGCCGCGCGCCGCACCTCTGAATCCGCGCCGTCCGCACCCACCAACAGCCGCGCCTGCAACAGACGGTCGTCCTTGAGCATGACCGCCGCGCTGTTATCCGCCAGGGTGATATCGGTGACCTCGACCGGGCACAGATAATGGACGTTGGTGAACTGGTGCAGCCGCTCGATCAGAGCCGTCTGGATGACGCGGTTTTCGATGATCCAGGCGAGGCAGGGCTCGCCGATCTCGGCGGCGTTGAAATGAATCGAACCGCTGCCGCCTTCGCTCCACACCTGCATCTCCCGCACCGGTGAAACCCGGCGACGGACCATGCCATCCCACGCGCCGATGTTTTCGAAGAAACTCTGGGAGGCAAGCGTAATAGCGCTGACGCGCAGGTCGTAACCCGTGTCCGGTGTGGCGGGCGGCGCGCGATCCAGCACGGCTACCTTGAGTGATGAATTTCCCAGCGCGCAAGCGAGCGCCGCACCCACCATGCCGCCGCCGACGATTAATACGTCATAGGCAGCGCCAGATTTTTGTTTCGTGGCGGCCATGGTCTACAACGGCAACCCGCGCGCGAGACGCGGAAGCTTCCCCGCGAGCCCGCTGGTGACACGCACGAAACCACGCTTGATGCCCGGCATCAGGTCCACGGCGAGGAGACCGGCGTTGCGCAACAGCGTGAGCGGAAAAATATTGTTGGAAAAAATCCGGATCAGGCCGTTGGTGAACAGCGAGATCACCTGATTGTCGCGCCGGCGCCAGTCGGCGTAGCGGCGCAGAACCGTGAGGTCGCCAATGTCGTTGCCGGCGCGATGCGCGTCAGCGAGAATATCTGCCACTGCAGCCACGTCGCGCAGGCCCAGGTTGAAGCCCTGCCCGGCCACCGGATGCACCGTGTGTGCGGCGTTGCCGATGAGCGCGAGGCGCGCGCGTACCTGTTCCGGCACGCGCGTGAGCGCGAGCGGATAGGAAGCACGGCGGCCAAGTCGCGTGAAGTCGCCGAGCCGGTCGCCGAAACGCTCCTGAAGCTGGCGCAGAAATTCAGCGTCGCTCCAGCCGAGAATGGTCTTTACCTCCTCCGCGCGCGCGCTCCACACCACGGCGCAGTCGTTCTGCCGCTGCGGCAGCAACGCCAGCGGACCGGTATCGGTAAAGCGTTCGTACGCAGTGTTGCCATGCGGCTGGCTGGCCGTGACCGTGGTCACGATGGCGGTCTGGCGGTATTCGGTGCGCACCGCCTCGATGCCCATGGCCTGGCGCACCGCGGAATGCGCGCCGTCGGCGGCGATAACGAGCCGCGCCGTGAGCATCTTGTCCTTCCCTTCATGATGGACCGTGACCGCAGCGTGGTCTTGTGTAACTCGAATGTCGCGCATCTCCGCCGGGCACAGCCAGTCGATCTGGCGCGAACTCTCCAGGGCCTTGAGCAGCGCCGCGCCGAGCGCGCGGTTGGGCACAACATAACCGAGCGCCGGCAGCCCGGCTTCGGCGGCCGTGAGCCGCGTGACGCCGAAATGGCCGCGATCCGAGATATGAATGCGGTCGATGCGCGTGGTTTCCGGAACGATGCCTTCCCAGACGCCCAGGGTTTCAAAAATACGTTTAGAGCCGTAGGCCAGGGCCAGGGTGCGGTCGTCATAGCCGGGCTGGGAGGAAGCCGCGAGCGGAACCGCCTCGATCACGCCGAGACGCAGGCCACTCGCGCGCAGCGCGCAGGCGAGGCTGGCGCCGACCAGACCGCCGCCGATGATGAGAATGTCGTAATCAGTTTTCATATGATTTTTGAACCGCCAAGACGCCAAGAACACCAAGAAAATCAAAAGAGAACTTGGAGAATCGGACCTCTTAAATAAAACATTTAAATAAATATTGTTTCAGTTGGCGATCTTGGCGCCTTGGCGGTAAAAACTATTTCTTCATCAACAATTCAATTTCATCGACAGCCTTGGGTGCGTCGCGCGACAGCACCTCGCTGCCATCGCGCGTGACCAGTACGTCGTCTTCGATGCGCACCCCGATGTTGCGGAAGCCCGCCGGGATGTCCTTGGCGTCCGCGATGTAAAGTCCCGGCTCCACGGTAAGCACCATGCTGGGCTCAAGCAACCGCCAGGTATCGTCGAGCTTGTAGTCGCCGACGTCGTGCACGTCCAGGCCCAGCCAGTGCCCGGTGCGGTGCATGTAGAAACGCTTGTAATCGCCGCTCTCGATGTGACCGTCCACGCTGCCGTTGAGCAGGCCGAGGTCCCGGAGACCCTGCGTCAGGATACGCACCGCGCTCTCGTGCGGATCGTTCCAGTGCTTGCCCGGCCGCACCTGCTCGATGGCCGCCTTTTGCGCGGCGAGCACCAGTTCATAGACCGCGCGCTGCTCGCCGCTGAAACGCCCGGTGACGGGAAAGCTGCGCGTGATGTCGGCGGCATAGCCGTCGATCTCGGCACCGGCGTCGATCAGCAGCATGTCGCCGGGTTTCAGCTCGGCGCTGTTCTCGGTGTAGTGCAGGATGCAGCCGTTGGCGCCGCCGCCCACGATCGGCGGATAAGCGGGAAACGTGCTGCCGCCTTTCTTGAATTCGTGCAGCAGCTCGGCCTCGATCTCGTACTCCATCATGCCCGGCCGGCACACCTGCATGGCACGCCGGTGCGCCTGCGCGGAAATTTTGGCCGCGCGCTTCATCAGCCGGATCTCCTCCGGTCCCTTGAACAGGCGCATCTCGTGCAGGATGTGATCTAGGTCCACGAACTCGCCCGGCGCGTGCACCCCGTTGCGCGCCTTGCTGCGCACCTCGTTGACCCAGTTCATCAGGTGCGCGTCGAAATCCGGATAGCGCCCCATGCTGTAGAACACCTTCTCGCGGTTCTCGAGCAGACCCGGCAGGATCTCGTCGATGTCGTCGATCGGAAAGGCGTCATCCGCGCCGTAAAGCTCGCGCGCGTCGTCAAGCCCCGCGCGCCGGCCTTCCCAGGTCTCCTTCTCCGGATTGCGTTCGCGGCAGAACAGGATGTACTCGCCGTGTTCGCGTCCCGGCACCAGCACCGCCACCGCCTCGGGCTCGGGAAAGTGCGTGAGATAATAGAAGTCGCTGTCGGCGCGGAACGGATAATGCACGTCGCGATTGCGCACGCGCACCGGCGCGGTCGGCAGGATGGCGACGCCGGCGCGCATGTGGCTCATCAGCGTTTCGCGGCGCTTTTGAAAAACCTTCATGTCCATATCAGGCATTATGCCAAAATCGGGACCCGCTGGTGTGATTCCGGCGGCTTGCTATAATCCCCGCGCAATTGGGCGTATATCCGACAACCGGTATCCTTCGCAAGACCAAACAGGACCGTTACTCCGGTCCGGTCAAATTATGCTGTACCATCTTCATTCCACTCCGCAGGAGACATAACAATGGAAACAATGGAAAAACTTCGTCTTCTCACCAAACCCGTCGGTTATCTGATCATCTTCGGCTTGCTCATGCTGAGTCTGCCTCTGCCCACGGCGCACGCCGGCATGATCGGCACCGAGGCGGTGGTCAACGCCGCCCAGGTGCAACAGGATCGCGAGCGTCTGCGCAACGCCTTCAACCGTGACGACGTGAAGTCCCAGCTCATCGCCCGCGGCGTCGATCCAGCGCAGGTGCAGGCGCGCGTCGACAGTCTGACGGATCAGGAAGTGCAATCCCTGTCCGGCAAGATCGATCAGCTTCCGGCCGGTGGTGATGGCCTTGATCTGCTGGTGTTCATCTTCATCGTGTTGCTGATCACCGACATCCTGGGTTTCACCAACATCTTCCCGTTCGTCAAGCATCCCAAGCGCTGATTCGATTAATGCTTTATCGCATTGCCTACATTCAGGAGATTCGAATAATGGAAATACTTCGTCGTCTTGCCAAACCAGTCAGCCATCTGGTCGTCCTGGGTCTGCTTGCACTGAGTCTGCACTTACCCGCGGCGCACGCCGCGATGATTGGCACCGAGGCGGTGATCAACGCCGCCCAGGTGCAACAGGACCGCGAGCGTCTGCGCGATGTCTTCAGCCGCGACGATGTCAAGGCCCAGCTTCTCGCCCGTGGCGTCGATCCGGCGCAGGTGCAGGCGCGCATCGACAGTCTGACGGATCAGGAAGTGCAATCCCTGTCCGGCAAAATCAATCAACTACCGGCAGGCGGTGACAGCTTGCTCGGGGCGCTGGTGTTCATCTTCATCGTGTTGCTGATCACCGATATTCTCGGTCTCACCAACATCTTCCCTTTCGTCAAGCATCAAAAACGTTATTAATTCGCAGTTCTTCGCGTTAACCGAATGATTGACGTCCCAACCGCCCGGATTTTCTCGGGCGGCGCCTGCGCCCGACTCGCGGACGGTCGCATCCCCGCTTCGCGGGTACGCGCCGGAGCGTTGCCCGAGGGACCCGCGTAAGCGGGATCGGGCAGCGGAGGCGATAATGACGACCGCAATGAACACGGCGCGTTTACATTCCGCCTCGGGGTCGCATCCCCACTGCGTGGGGCCCCTGCTCCGCCCTCGGCGGGCGTCCTGCTCCCTGCTCGCGTGCGCTCTTTTCCTTTTCGTCATGCTGTTCACGTCGGGCTGTGCCACGCTGCAAACCGACCGGGTCCGCGCCACCGCCAACGCCTTCCCGCAACCGGTCGAGCTCACGACCGTTCCATTCTTCCCGCAGGAGGAATACCAGTGCGGTCCGGCGGCGCTGGCGACGGTGCTCAACTGGACCGGTGTCTCGGTCACGCCCGATCAGCTGGCGCCACAGGTTTATCTGCCCGAACGCCAGGGGAGTCTGCAAGTGGAAATGATCGGCGCCGCGCGCCGCCACGGGCGCGTGCCGTACGTGCTGCGGCCGGAGCTCGAGTCGCTGTTTGCCGAGGTGGCTTCCGGCAACCCGGTGCTGACACTGCAGAATCTGAGTTTCTGGTGGTATCCGAAATGGCATTACGCCGTGGTCGTGGGTTTCGACCTGCCGCACGACCGGATCGTGCTGCGCTCGGGGCGCGAGCAGCGTCATGATATCCCCATCGAAATATTTGAACGAACCTGGCGCCGCTCACATTACTGGGCGATGGTGGTTCTGCCGCCGGATCAATTGCCATTCACCGCCGAAGAGATCCCGTATGTGCAGGCGGTCGCGCCGCTGGAACGGATCGCGCGCTGGCCGGAAGCACAGACAGCTTATGCCATCGCGCTCAAGCGCTGGCCGAAGAGTCTTGCGGCAAGGATGGGTCTGGGCAACAGCCGCTACGCGCTGGGGGATGTGTCAGGCGCCGAAAAGGCATTCCGGGAAGCAACACAGGACCATCCCGAAGCCGCCCCGGCGTTCAACAATCTCGCGCAGGCGCTGGCGGATCAGCACAAATGGCCGCAGGCGCGCGCCGCCGCGCTACGCGCCGTGGAGCTGGGCGGGCCGCAGACCGAAACCTTCCGCGAGACATTGAAACAAATCGAGGCACGACTCGAAAACAACAATTGACAGGATTTTCAGGGTGAAGCGGGGATGTCGCCGAACGGGTGCAACGGTTTTTGTTGCACCCTGGGCCACAAAGTGTCTTCGTCTATTTCCGGCTCGTCCTGTTAATTCTGTCTATATTTTTCTCACTGCTCTTAGTGCTTCGCGGTGGGCGGCTGCAACTCCTCGAACACGAGCTGCACGCCCACGCGCAGGTATTCGACTATCTCGACGAGTGCCCTGGCCTCTTCCTCATCCGCCAGCGCGCCATCCAGTTCAGCTTCGGAGAGGCGGGTGATGTCGCGCACGACCTCGCCGGCGTCGCCCGGCAGCTTCTGTGATTCCTTAACGCCCCCGGCATACAGGCCGAAGAGATAACCGCGGCACCAATCCGTCAGCGCCTCGATCTGCTCGGCGAGGCTGTGGTCATCGCCGGGGAGCAACGGCACAAAATCGCATTCCACCCCGCTCAGGTGCGCGTAAGCGGATCGGTGCATCGCCGCCAGCAACTGCGCCAGCGCCTCCGGCGCTTCACGGCTTCTTCCTGCCTCGCGACCGAGGACCAGTTCCTGCCAGGCCACGCCGGCGCCTTGCGGCGCGCACAGCACGCCGGTGATGATGCCATGCGCCTCGGCCACGCCGGTGGTGACACCGGCTTCGTGCAGCAGACGCGCCGCATGGTCATAGGCGGGAAGATCGGGGGTAGTTTCCACAGTGCGCGAACGCCGCCTGGCGGCGGTCCGTATTGGGGGGAGGGAAAGTCTACACCCGCGCGGCCGGCTCCGGAAGCGTTGACCGATACCGGCGTCGGTCCTATAGTGGCACATATGGCCAACGACGATCGCGCGGAAAGCACGGACCTCAAGATTCTGGAAAGCCGCATTGATGAACTCATCGAGACCTGCCGGCGTCTCAAGAGCGAGAATCACTCGCTCAAGTCCGAGCAGAGCAACCTGAACGAACAGCACACGCGGCTGATGGAGAAAACCCGTGTCGCCCGCGCGCGCATCGAGACGATGATCGACCGCCTCAAGGCGCTGGAGCGCAGCTGACGTGAAAGAAACTCGCGACGGTGTGACCGTCACCATTCTCGGCAAGGAGTTCATGGTGGCCTGTCCCGAGGACGAGCGTGCCGCGCTGGTGGCGGCGGCCGGCTACCTCGACAAAAAGATGCGCGAGATCCAGACGAGCGGCAAGGTCATCGGCACCGAGCGCACCGCGGTCATGGCCGCGCTCAACATCGCGCATGAATTCCTCGACTTGCGCAACCGCGGCGGCATGGCTATTGACACCGTGCAGAAAATCAAATTCCTCCAGACCAAGATTGACGCCGCGTTGCGCTGGGATGCACAAACCCGCCAATAGGTATATATTTGTATTGCGCCCCCTGCGGTGTGCGTGACTGCTCCAGTTATCCTCTGAACCTATAAGTGCTTTTTACGGGAGCCGGATTGTAGATGCTGTTGTGCATGCCCGCCTCGTAGCGGGAAGCCTGATGCATCTCTGAGGCACCCACTTGAACCTCACGGTTCAAGGCTACGGAGCAACACGGCATCTGCGGAGGGCGCCTTTCTTTTTTTCCTTGACGAATTCCGTGCCCACAGAAAAATCCGACCTGCGCCGCACCCTGCGCACCCGACGCCAATCGCTGTCCGCCGAAGATCAGAAGCTCGCGGCGCGCGCGCTCGCCATGAACGTGGCGGGCACGCGCCTGTTTCTCGTGAGCCGGCGCATCGCCTGTTATCTCCCGAACGACGGAGAGATTGACACCCGCCTTGTCATCGAGCACATCCGCCGCCTGCGCAAAATCCTTTACCTGCCGGTGCTCTCGCCGCTGGCCCACGACCGGTTGTGGTTCGCCGAGGCCAAACCCAAGACCAAGCTGGTCCCCAACTGCTTCGGCATCCCCGAGCCGGCGGTGCCGGCGCGCAATCTGGTGCGGGCGCAGGAGCTGGATCTGATCCTCATGCCGCTGGTGGGCTTCGACGACCACGGCAACCGGTTGGGCATGGGCGGGGGCTTCTACGACCGCAGCCTGGAATTCCTGCGTCACCGTACCCGCTGGCACAAGCCACAGGTGCTCGGAATCGCGTATGATTTCCAACGGATCAACGGATTGACGCCCGATTCCTGGGACATTCCCCTGCAGGGTGTCATCACCGACCGGGCAGTCTATCTTTATTAACAGCTCATCGATTTATTCGAAAAGGTAAGCATCATGAATCTGCTTTTTATCGGCGACGTGGTCGGTCAACCCGGACGGCGCGCCATTTCCGATCAACTCCCCACCCTGCGCCAACGCTTCAAGCTCGATCTGGTCGTGGCCAACGCCGAGAACATCGCCGACGGCGCCGGCATCACCCGCAAGACAGCGAACGAGCTGTTCGCCGCGGGCGTGGACGTGCTGACCAACGGCAACCACGCCTGGGACAAGAAAGAAGCCCTCGAATACATCACTGCCGAACCGCGCCTGCTGCGCCCGCATAATTACCCGGACGGCACGCCCGGCACCGGCTGGTTCGTGGCCACAACCGCCGTCGGGCACAAGGTCGGCATTCTCAATCTCATGGGCAACGTCTTCATGCACCCGCATCTCGCCTGCCCGTTCGCCGCCGCCGAACGCGCCCTCGCGGCGAAACCGGACGACGTCAAGCTGGTGCTCGTGGACCTGCACGCCGAAGTCACCAGCGAAAAAATGGCCATGGGCTGGTATCTCGACGGACGCGTGAGCGCCGTCGTCGGCACGCATACGCATGTGCCGACCGCCGACGAGCGCGTGCTGCCGCGCGGCACCGGCTACATCACCGACGTCGGCATGACCGGCTGCTATGAATCCGTCATTGGCATGGATACGCAGAAATCCCTCAAGCGTTTCGTGCAGAAACTGCCCGAACGTTTCGAGGTGGCGGAAGGCCTCGGCACCATTTGCGGCGTGCTGCTCGACCTCGATGAAGGTACCGGCCTGTGCCGCACCATCACACGCCTGCGCGTTGACGAAAACATCTCTCAGGCCAAGATCAGGGTCGCCTAGTCTTCGGGATGCCGTCCGGGATGGACCTCACCCTCGTCATCGGCAACAAGAATTATTCCTCCTGGTCGCTGCGGCCGTGGCTGCTGCTGAAACAGGCGGGAGTTCCTTTTCGGGAAGTGTCCGTCTCGCTCTACACTGAAACTTCGGGCGCCGAGATCAGGAAGTACTCGCCCTCGGGCAAGGTGCCGGTACTGATCGACGGCAAAATCACGGTGTGGGAGTCGCTCGCAATCGGCGAATATCTCGCCGAAAAATTTCCGCACAAACATCTGTGGCCGACCGACCCGGCGGCACGCGCCATGGCGCGGTCCGTGGCCACCGAGATGCACGCGGGCTTCGGTGCCCTGCGCCAACACATGTCCATGAACTGCCGCAAACATCTCCCCGGCAAGGGCCGCACACCCGAGGTGCTGAAGGACATCGCGCGCATTACGGCATTGTGGAACGACTGCCGCGCGCGTTTCGGCAAGGGCGGCGGTTTTCTGTTTGGAAAATTCAGCGTTGCCGACGCCATGTACGCGCCGGTGGCGCTGCGCTTCATGACCTACGCGGTCGAGCTCGACCCGGTCTGCGCGGCCTATGTCCAGACCATCACCGCCCTGCCGGCGATCCAGCAATGGGTCGCTGACGCGCGCGCCGAAACCGAGGTCATCCCGCAATTCGAGCCGTACGCATGAACTACTGGCTGATGAAATCCGAACCCGAGGCGTTCAGCATCGCCGACCTCAAATCGCGCCCGAAAAAAACCGAGCATTGGGACGGCGTGCGCAACTACCAGGCGCGCAATTTCATGCGTGCCATGAAAAAAGGCGACCTCGCGTTTTTCTACCATTCGAGCTGCGCGGTGCCGGGTGTCTATGGCATCATCGAGATTGCGCGCGCGGCCTACCCCGATCCCACCGCCTGGGACCCGGAAAACCATCATTACGACCCGAAGAGCACGCCGGAACGGCCGTTGTGGGACATGGTGGACGTATGCTTCCAGCACGAATTCAAGCGGCCGGTCACGCTCTCCGCCATCAAGGCACAGACGGCGCTGAAAAACATGCGGCTGGTGCAGCGCGGCAGCCGGCTGTCGGTCATGCCGGTCACCGCCAAGGAATGGAACGTCATCCTGAAATTGGAAAAAATTGTTGAATCGACCCCGGAGGAATGAACATGAAAAAATTATTTGCCGTCGTGCTCGCCCTGACCGTCATCCTGCCTTTCGCGGCCATCGCCGCCGCCGCGGACAATCCGCGTGTGCGCATGACCACCAGTCTCGGCGTGATCGAGATCGAGCTGGACGCGAAGCACGCGCCGGACACGGTGAAAAATTTCATGAATTACGTCGAGAACGGTTTCTACAAGGACACGATTTTCCACCGCGTGATTCCCGGCTTCATGATCCAGGGCGGCGGCTTCCGTCCGGGCATGGACGAAAAGGTCAAAGGCCCGCCGATCCGCAACGAAGCCGACAATGGATTGAAGAACCTCGCCGGCACCATCGCCATGGCGCGCACGCCCGACCCACACTCCGCCGCGGCGCAGTTCTTCATCAACACCGTGGACAATCCCGCGCTCGATCACCGCGATAAAACGACGCCGGGCTGGGGTTATGCCGTGTTCGGAAAAGTGACGAAAGGAATGGATGTGGTGAAGAAGATCGAGTCAGTATCGACCCATAACGTGGGACCGTTTCAGAATGTACCGGTGAAGGATGTGGTGATAGAGAAAGTGGAATTAATTAAGAAATAATGGCGGGTGACTCGTCCCCCGCAATCATTCCTGTCATTCCCACGGAAACTCTCTTCGTCGTCATCCCCGCGTAGGCGGGCATGACAAAGAAGGATTAACTCAGAAACAGCTTATACGCCGGATTCCCCGTCTCCTCAGCATATTCATAACCGAGCGTATCCAGAAACTTCTGGAATTTCTTTTTGTCCTGCGGCGGGACCTGCATGCCGACCAGCACCCGGCCGAAATCGGCACCGTGGGAGCGGTAGTGAAACAGGCTGATATTCCAGCTTCCGCCCATCTTGTCGAGGAAGTTCATGAGCGCGCCAGGGCGCTCGGGAAATTCGAAGCGGTAGAGGATTTCGTTGACCGCGTTCGGCGCGCGGCCGCCGACGAGGTGACGGATGTGCAGCTTGGCCATTTCGTTGTCGGTCATGTCAAGCGTGGCGTAACCCTGGGAACGCAGCGTGGCCACGAGCTTTTTAGCATCCGCGGTGTCCGGCGGGATCTGCACGCCGACGAAAATGTGCGCCGCTTTGGGATCGGCGAAACGGTAATTGAACTCGGTGATGTTGTGATCGCCGAGGATGGTGCAGAACTGCTTGAGCGCGCCGGGGCGCTCGGGAATCGTGACCGCGAAGATCGCCTCGCGCCGTTCGCCGACCTCGGCGCGCTCGGCGACATAACGGAGACGATCGAAATTCACGTTCGCCCCGGAGGCGATGGCGATGAAATTCTTGTCCTTGAGTTTTTTTCCCTCGGCGTAGCGCTTCAGGCCCGCGTAGGCGAGTGCGCCGGCCGGTTCGAGGATCGAGCGGCGGTCCTCGAAGATGTCCTTGATCGCGGCGCAGATCTCGTCGTTCGTGACCACGACCATGTCGTCCACGAACTGCTTGCACAGCTTGAAGGTCTCCTCGCCGACCTGGCGCACGGCGACGCCGTCGGCGAAGATGCCGACGTGGTCGAGCAACACGCGCTTGCCGGCCTTAAGCGAGCGTTCCATGGCGTCGGCGTCTTCCGGCTCGACGCCGATGATCTTCACCTCCGGGCGCAGTTGTTTGATGTAAACGGCAATACCGGAGATCAGCCCGCCGCCGCCCACCGGCACGAACACGGCGTCGAGCGCGCCGGTGTGCTGCTTGATGATCTCCATGCCGATCGTGCCCTGCCCGGCGATCACCTCCGGGTCATCGTAAGGATGCACGAAGGTGAGCTTGCGCTGGGTCGCGATCTCGCGCGCGTGGGCGTAGGCCGCGTCGTAATTGTCGCCGTGCAGCACCACCTTGCCGCCGAAGCTGCGCACCGCATCCACCTTGATCTGCGGGGTGGTGCGCGGCATGACGATGGTTGTCGGGGCGCTGAGCCGGTAGCCCGCGAGCGCCACGCCCTGCGCGTGATTGCCGGCGGAGGCGGCGACCACGCCCTTTTTCAGCTCCGCGGCGGATAACCCCGCCATCTTGTTGTACGCGCCGCGGCATTTGAACGAGAACACCGGCTGCTCGTCCTCGCGCTTGAGCCAGACGCGGTTGCCGGTGCGGCGCGACAGGATCGGCGCGTAGTCGAGCGGCGTCTCGCGCGCGACGTCATAGACTCGGGTGGTGAGAATCTTTTTTAGGTATTTTTGCGGCATCTTGCTCTCTTACCTCGCCCTTCCCCTGTAAGGGCGAGCGGGAGGTTGGCGTGAATCCCTGATATGACCCGATAATCTAGCATGAAGGAGGCTTCATTATTACACGGATAATGGGTATTCTGGCGCCCTTTCAGGCATCTCGAGAACATCATGACCCCGGACGAAAAGAAGAAAGCGGTCGCGCTGGCGGCGCTGGAATACGTGGAATCCGGCTGGGTGATCGGCGTCGGCACCGGCTCCACCGCTAACTGTTTCATTGATGCGTTATCCAAGATCAAGGGCAAGCTCGACGGCGCGGTACCCAGTTCCAATGCCACAGCAGAGCGGCTCAGGAAAATCGGCATTCAGGTGCTCGATCTCAACACCACCGGCGACCTGCCGCTGTACGTGGACGGGACGGACGAGGCCACCAAGCACCTGCACCTCATCAAGGGCGGCGGCGGCGCGCTGACGCGCGAGAAGATCGTCGCGGCCGCGAGCCAGAAGTTCGTCTGCATCGCCGACGATTCCAAGCTCGTCGGCGTGCTCGGCAAGTTTCCGCTGCCGGTCGAGGTCATCCCCATGGCACGCAGCTATGTCGCGCGCCAGATTGTGCAGCTCGGCGGCCAACCGGTGCTGCGCGACAACTTCAAGACCGACAACGGCAACATCATTCTCGACGTGCACAATCTGAGCATCATGAACCCGGTGGAGCTCGAGGAGAAACTCGATCACCTCGCCGGCGTGGTCACCAACGGCCTGTTCGCGCGTCGCCCGGCGGACGTGCTGCTGCTCGCTTCCGACCAGGGCGTGCGCAAACTCACCTAGTCAGACTGACGCCGTGGCACTCAGTTGACCACGCGGTTGATCTGAATATTGAGCTTCTTGATGCGGTGCCACAGGCTGCGCTCGGTGACGCCGAGGCGCTTGGCGGCGTGCGCCTGCACGCCCTTGCATTGCGACAGCGCCTCGAGGATGGCGCCGCGCTCGACCTCCTCCAGCCAATGGTCCAGATTTTTTTCGCCCAGCTTGTTGAGTGAAAAGCGCTCCGCGCCGCCGGCCGGCACGCTGCCGGCGGCGATTGCTCCGGGCAGATCCTCGACATCGATCGTCTGTCCGCGGCACGACAACAACGAGCGCTCCACGGTGTTGCGCAGCTCGCGGACGTTGCCGGGCCAGCCGTAGCGCTCCAGAACCTCCAACGCCGCGGGCGTAAAGGCCGTCACCTTTTTGTCCATCTCGGTGGCCAGCTCACGCAGGAAGGTCTGCGCCAGCAGCGGGATGTCCTCGTGCCGCGTCCGCAGCGGCGGGGCGACAATGCTATAGACGTCCAGGCGGTAGAGCAGATCCTCGCGAAACTTGCCCTCGCGCACGTACTCCTTCAGATCGCGGTTGGTGGCGGCGATGAAGCGCACGTCCACGGTCCGCAACTGATTCGAACCGACCGGAGAGAATTCGCGTTCCTGCAGCACGCGCAGTAACTTGGCCTGCAGCGAGGCATCGAGATCGCCGATCTCGTCGAGAAACAGCGTCCCGCCCTGCGCCTGCTCCAACCGGCCCGGGCGATTCTGGCTCGCGCCCGTGAACGCGCCCTTGACGTAACCGAACAGCTCGGACTCCATGAGGTCGCGCGGAATCGCGGAACAATTGATCGCCACCCAGGAACGTTCGTGCCGCGGCGAGAGTTCGTGGATCGTGCGCGCCACCAGTTCCTTGCCGGTGCCGGATTCGCCCGTGATCAGCACGCCGGTCTTGTACGGTGCCACGCGCCGAATCTCCTCGAGCAACTGTTGCGCGACCCGGCTTTCGCCGACGAGGCGCTTGGTGCCGCGCGATTCGCTGACGGCGGCTTTGAGCTGGGCGTTCTCGCGCAGGATGTCGCGCAGCTTGATGGCGTTGTGCACCGCGATCTCGACCTGTTCGGGCTCGAAGGGTTTGGTGAGATAGTCTGCTGCGCCGTCGTGGATGCTCTTGACCGCGGAGCGGATGGTGCCGTGCGCCGTGACGATGATCACCGGCACGTCCGGCCGGTCCTTGCGGCAGCGGATGACGAAGGCCTCGCCGCCCATGCCGGGCATCTTGAGGTCGCTGAGCACCACGTCGAGGTTCGGGTTCTGTATGTGCGCCAGCGCCGCCTCGCCGCTGTCGGCGACGAGCACCTCGTGACCGGCGCCTTCCAGCACCATGCGCATCACCGCCTGCATGTTCTGTTCGTCATCCACCACCAGTACGGTTCGTTTCATGATGCTGCCTCCATTAATGCCTCACCGCACCTGATGCCCCGTTGTCGGCAGCCTGGCGGCAATTCGCCGGTCGCACCTGCCACTTCGTGGCAGGCACTGCTCTGCGGCTCATGCCGCCGCTCCTTCATGTACCTGAAACCGCATGACGAACCGGGCGCCGCTGCCCTCGGGAGGCATGGCCTCGAGCCGCCCGCCATTGGCTTCCACCAGCGTGAAAGCGATGGTGAGCCCGAGACCGGTGCCCTGTTCCTTGGTCGTGAAAAACGGCTCGAACAGACGCGGCATGATATCCGCCGGCAAGCCGGGCCCGTTGTCCTCGACCGACAGAGTGACCTGCCCGTTCTCGACACCGGAGCGGAGTTTGAGAATCGCCTCTTTCCCACTCATGGCCTGCAACGCGTTGGTGAAGACATTGCTCCAGGCTTGCTGCAGCAGACCGGGGTCGGCCTTGATCTTCGCGTCGCCGTGATCGAACTGCCTGTGCACCGTCACCGGGGGAGTGCCCGCCAGCGCCAGATCGAGCGCGCGCGTCAGCGGCTGTGCGGGGTCGATCACGGCAAACGACGGCTGACGGTGACGCGACAATTGCAGGAAGTCCTGCACCAGATTCGACACGCGCAGGCTTTCCTCGCGGATCATGCGCGTCAGTTCCGCCCGCTTCTCCGGCGCATAATCCGGCTTGTCGAGCAGCGCCGCCGAGGTGTTGATGATGCCGATGGGATTGCGGATTTCATGCGCCAGCGCCGCCGACAGCTCCCCCATCGCGGTCAGCTTGTCTTTCTGGAAACGCTGTGCCTGCTCGTCGCGCGCCTCGCGCAGGCGCGCGGCCATGGCGTTGAACGCCTTCGCCAGATCGCCCAGTTCGTCGTTGGACGTGATCGGCACGTTGGCGCTGAAATTCTGGCCCGCCAGCTGCATGACGCCGTTGCGCAGGTACTGAAGCGGTCGCACCACCAGACGCGACAGCAGCAGGCCGGTCAGGCCGCCGATAACGATTCCCAGCAACGAGATGGACAGAAACAAGGCGACACGGTTGGTGAGCACTTCCTGCACGCCGCGGCGCTCCAATCCGCTGAACATGATCGCCTCCACGCGTCCGGTGGGATCCACGATGGGCGTGTAGAGCCCGCGGTACTGTCCGTTCTCGGCCTCCAGGCTGTAGTAGGATTTCTTGCGCTTCTCCAGCCGGTCCAGTGCCGAAGCCGGAAGGTGTTTGAGTGCGATCACTTCGCCCGGTTCCGAGAAAAGATCGAAATAATTCTTGCCTTCGCGGTAATAGAGACGCGCCTTCAATCCGGTCAGTTGCGCCAACTCGTCGGTGAAATCCTGTCCCAGCAAGCTGCCCAGCACCAGGTAGTAGCGCGGCTTGCCGTGACGCGGGATCGGCGTGATGCCCACCGCCGCGAGCATGGTCTTCTGCTTGCGCACCACCTTGAGCACCGCCTCGGTCTGGCCGCGGTCCCACAGTGCGTTGACCTCCACGGGGATCGAGGAGTACAGCAGTTTTTTGTCCGGTGTGTAGAGCTGAATGAGATTGATGCTCAACTCCTGGGAGATGCGCCGCACCGGTAAGGGAATCGCTTCCTCGGGGTTGCGCTCGATATTGGCCACGTATGCCGGATCGTCGGCAAGCACCCGTCCGAGCATGACGGCGTCGTTCTGGTAGGCCTGCAGCCAGTTCTGGTTGGCACGGGCCGCATCCACGATCCACTGTTCCAGACGCTTTTCAAAACTGATCGAGACCCATTCGGCGGCCAACCAGCCGGCCACCAGCATGGGCACAATCACGATCACGGAAATTACCAACAACACCTTGCGCTGGAGACGGCCTAATCTGAAAAGTCTGGGTGGCATGAGTTTTTTTGAAATGTCGTGAGCTACAAATTTTGATGCTTGCTACAAAATCCAAGCATAGCGCAGTTCGGGAATTTTATATATCTACATGATTTTAAGCATATTAAATGTCATCTGATGTTGGCACAGCGATTGCTTTTGTAGTTAGCAATGGTGGCGGAAATCAAGCCGTATCTTCCATCAGATACTGATACTGAAAAACGATGTTCACCCTCTCAAGGAGTTTTTAAATATGAAAAAGTCACTGACCAGCCTGTTTGCTCTGGCGTTCGTCCTCATGTTTGGCCTGGTGCACGCTGCCGATGCCGAGAAGAGCACGGCCCCGGCTGCCAAGGCCGATGCCGCTGCTCCGGCTGATGCCAAGAAAGATGCAAAAGATGCCAAGAAAGAAAAGAAGATGAAGAAGAAGAAGGCCGCCAAGAAAGACAAGAAAGAAACGAAGGAAGCCGCTCCGGCCGCTCCGGCCCCGGCGAAGTAATCTTCCGCTTCATGTTGTAAAACAAAGCGCCCCAGTTGGGGCGCTTTGTTTTTTGTTTTGCGGTTCCCGGCAGACTGTTATTTCTTGGCCGGAGCCGCTTTCTGCTTCGAAGGCCTGGTGGCTTTTTTTCCAGCCTTTTTCGGCGCGCTATGTTTTGTCGCCGGTTTCTTTCCCAGCGCCTTGGCCGGAGCCGCTTTGAGGCGTTGCATCAGTCCGCGAATATATTCCATGCGTTCCTGCAGACGCTGGACAGCGGTTTTGGCGGCATCCGCGCCAGTTTCGCCGGGCTTGAGCATGCGATAGGCCATTTCAATCACGTCATCATCCAACGCGACAAAACGTCCCGACCGAGGTCCGGCCATTCGGCATACCTCCTCCACGTTCTGCTTGGCGCGCAGGTTGATCTCGTGTAATTGTTTCGCGCGGTCCGGACCAACCCAGCTGACAATCGTCCATTGATCTCCCGGCGCCCCCGGCTTGGCGAGATATCCCTGCCATACCTGCACCGCCGTCTGACATTCCTTCACTGCGGCATCCAGCCGGGCCAGCACGTCGGCACGCTGCTTCTGCCGGTCTGCTTTCCAGCGCATCACCAGTTCAATCGCTCGATCCAGGCTGTCCATTGTCGTCTCCATGTCCACTATTGGAAGAATGCGGTGCATTTCCGCGGTTCGGTTCATTTATTTTGAGACAAGGTTCCGGCACTGACAAGGTGAATGCCAACAAAAATATACCGCCCGTCTGCTGGATTTATAGTAGTCCAGATACTCAGCGCCGAGCCAGCTTTGCCTTGGGAAGGCGGCGCTTGCCGGCAAACCGGATGGCCAGTATGCCCGCCAGGCACGCCAGCACCGCGCCGACCAAGGACAGGATGTCCGGAATCCCGCCCTAGATACGCCTCCCGCGGATGAAGATTGTCGGAATGCACACGGCGGTGTTCTAGAGACCGCCGCGCAGCAGCAGCTCACGCGGGTCGGGATGAAGATATGTCTGGTGCATGATGGTCGGGTCGGGAAAGCGCCGGAAATAATGCCTGAGCAGCGTCAGCGGTGCCGCGAAGAGCGTCTCACCGCGCCGATAGGCATGGATCATCTCGAGCAATTCGGCCTTGTCTTCGGCGTCGAGTTGCAGTTTCAGATAACCCATCAAATGCATCATGACATTGGCGTGCCGCGCCGGCGACGCCGGCCGCTGGAGCGCAACCATTAACCGGTGAATGTAATCATGCCCAAACTCTTTCAGGTTGCACCGCCCGGTCTGAGCCACCAGCCGGCCGAGCGCGCGGTAGGCCTCGACGTCATGTGCCATGAGCGCGAGCTTGTGATGCGTGTGAAACTCCACCAGCCGCGAGGCGGACAGCCCGCGTGCCATGAGTTCCTGCCAGCGCCGGTAAACAAAAACGCGCTCGATGAAGTTTTCCCGCAGGCGCGGATTACTGAGCCGGCCTTCTTCCTCCGCCGGCAACCAGGGCTGCGCGGAAAGAAATGCGTCGGCGTAGATTCCGCGTCCGTTCGCGGCGGGTGCGCCCCCAGCCTGGTAAACCTTGACGCGTTCCAAGCCGCAACTGGGCGATTTGCTTTTGAAGATATAGCCGCTGAGGTTTTCAAGCGCGTGCGCTTGGCGCTTTCCGTAGGCGGCGAGCTTGTCCGTCACGTCGATTGACGCATCCTTCACACCCACGGCACGTGGTGACGCGGGTGAACCCACCAGCCGTATCGGCGGGCGCGGAATTCCCAGGCCGATGGCGACCTCGGGACAGACGGGTACCCATTCGAAAAACTGCCCGAGCGTGCCGGTCAGAAAACTGTCGTGCTTATGATTGCCGTCAAAACGCACCTTCTGGCCCAGCAGGCAACTGCTGATGCCAAGACGAATTCTGGAGCCGTGGCCGTCCGTGGTTTTCATGGTGTCTTTGAGCCGGTGTTGCGTCGCACCCATTCTAAATCAGATCGGTCATTATCGTCGTTTCAGGCAATTCAAAATCCATGGGGAGTAAGGAACGGTTTAAACAGATAGTGCTAAAGTTAGGTTCATGGTCATCCCGCAACTAGTGGGGCACAGGGGATACCCCCGGCATTACCCGGAGAACACCCTGGTCGGCATCGAGGCCGCCGTGGCCGCCGGTGCGCGCTTCGTCGAGGTGGATGTGCAGATCTCCCGCGACCGGGTGCCGGTGCTGTTTCACGATCGTGGCCTGAAGCGCATCTGCGGCGTGGACGGCAGAATACAAGATTACCGCTATGACGAGCTATGGGCGTTTCGCGCGCGCGAGCCGGATAAATTCGGCGACCGTTTCAACGACGTGCACATCACCCGTCTGGCCGAGCTCGGACATTTCCTGCAGCGCCACCAGGACGTCACCGCCTTCATCGAACTCAAGCGCTCCAGTCTCGAACACTTCGGCGTCGAAACGATGTTGAGCCTCGTGCGGCGCGCGCTCAAGCCGGTGCTCAAACAGTGCGTGCTGATCTCCTACGCCCTGGAAGCCCTGCTCACGGCGCGCCGTAACGGCTGGCGACAGATCGGCGTAGTCATCGATCGCTGGGACGAACGCCAACAGGAACTCATTGCCGCCATCCAGCCGCAGTTTCTCTTCTGCGACGTCGACGATCTGCCGCGGAAAGGAGAACTCCGGATCCAGGGCATGAAACTCGTCATCTTCGAAGTAGCGGAACCGCGCGTGGCGCTGGACCTGGCCGAGCGCGGCGTCGATTTCATCGAGACCTTTGCCGTCGGCGAGATGCTCCAGGAACTTGCGCGTCCGGACGCTCGCTGATGTCCGCGGCGGATTACGACGTCGTGGTCATCGGCGGCGGCATCCACGGCGTGGGCGTGGCCCAGGCGGCCGCGGCCACGGGTTACTCGGTATTACTGCTCGAACGCGCGGCATTGGCGAGCGGCACCTCCAGCCGCTCGAGCAAACTGATCCACGGCGGGTTGCGCTATCTTGAAAGCGCCCGGTTCGGGCTGGTGCGCGAATCACTGCGCGAACGTGAAATTCTCCTGCGGATCGCGCCCGGCCTGGTGCACCGGGTTCCGTTCCACATTCCCGTCTACGGCAATAGCCGCCGCCCAGCGTGGATGATCCGCGCCGGACTCAGCCTCTACGCCCTGCTCGGCGGACTTTCCCGTCATGCGCGCTTCGACACCCTGCCACGCGCGCGCTGGGACGGTCTCGACGGGCTCGATACCCGTGGCCTGCAAGCGGTGTTTCGCTACGAGGACGCGCAGACCGACGACGCTCTGCTGACACAGGCGGTGATGCGCTCGGCGCAGAAATTCGGAGCCGAACTGCACTGCCCGGCGAACTTCCTGTCGGCCAGGCGGACTGACGATATCTTCGTGGTGCATACTCTCGAGGGTGGGAATGAACACACCTGCCGCGCCAGAACCCTGGTGAACGCGGCCGGCCCGTGGGTCGGCACGGTGCTCGAACGCATCACGCCGCGTCCCGCGGTGCTGCCGGTGGATCTCGTCCAGGGTGCGCACATCGTTGTTGGAAACGAAACCCTCCATGGCATCTATTACCTGGAAGCGCCGCAAGACGGGCGCGCCGTGTTCGTCATGCCTTGGCAGGAGCACACCCTGGTCGGCACGACGGAAACCCCCTTCGACGACGATCCTTCGGCAGTGAGCGCGCGACCGGAGGAAATCACTTATTTACAGGAAACGCTGTGGCGTTATTTCCCCGGCCATCGCGGCAAGCTGCTCGGCAGCTTTGCCGGCCTGCGCGTGTTGCCGCATGGCTCCGGAGCAGCATTTTATCGCTCGCGCGAAACCATCCTGCACCCGGACAATACCGATCGTGTGCGGCTCGTTACCGTCTACGGTGGGAAACTCACGGGCTACCGCGCGACTGCGGTCAAGGTAATGCGCCTGCTGAAAAAATCCCTGCCCGCGCGCGCGCCGCGCGCCGATACGTCCGAAATCAGCCTTTCACCCTGACCTGTGCTTTTGTCGTTCAGCGGCCTGAAATGAGTCTTTTCAGGTTCGCAATTCGCATCGACATTGGTTCCAAACTCCTTGGTACACATGATATTTTTATCCGCACGGGAAAGACCACTTGTCAGCCCTGCATCGCATGCAGAGAATGATGCAAAATAATTAGATCATCAGGTCACCCAGGGGCGGGAATGAATATCTTCGTGGGCAATCTCACGGCGGCGGTCACGGCGGAGGATCTGCGCCGGTTGTTCGGCGGTTATGGCACGATCATCAACGCCATCGTCATGCGCGACACCGCCACCGGCTTGCCGCTGGGCTACGGCCATGTGTATCTGGTGCCGGAGCAGGCCGCCTGCGAAGCGCTCGTAAACCTGCACAACACCATGCTGAATGGCAGTCACTTATCCGTGCGCGAGTGTGTCTACCGTTCGCGTCCGGAACAACGCGTGAAGCGCCAATCGTGGCGAGGGGTGGAACGGCGCGTGGCCGGGGCGCGACGTCATAACGATTACGATCTCTCCGCGCCTTTATCCTGGCAACAGCGAACCGGCTAGGGACGTTCTGAATAATTCAAATCACCCGTGGACATGGAACTTTAAGCCTCTGATTTTGATAATGCGTTTTATATTCATGGAGCGAAAACCATAATTAATCAGAACGTCCCTAGGGTTGCGCTCAGCCGAAGATTCGCTGCACCGTCCAGTAAAATCCGACCGCGGCAATCAGGATCGAGAGCGGACGCACGATACGTTGGTGATACCACGGCTTATTCTTCCACCACATACCGACCAGCAGATAAGCCAAGGTGATGATGCTGAGCTGGCCCAACTCCACGCCGAGATTGAACGTCAGCAGCGCCGTCAGGAATTCCGAGCGCGGCAGGCCGATTTCACTCAACACCCCGGCGAATCCCATCCCGTGCAACAGGCCGAAGCCGAACACCACGAACGCGCGCCATGGTTTCAATTCGGAAGTGATTACATTTTCGATCGCCACGTACACAATGGAGGCGGAGATCAGCGGCTCCACGATCGCCGGTGACAACGAAATGAACCCGTAGATGGACAGACCCAGCGTGATGGTGTGGGCCACCGTGAAAGACGTGATTTGAATCAGCAGCGGCTTCCATTTCACGCTGAGCAGAAACAGGCCGAGCACGAAGAGGATATGATCCAGCCCCTTGGGCAGGATATGCGAGAACCCGAGCGCGGTGTACTGCTGCACGACCTCGCCGCGCGCCACCGGTTTCACTTCCCCGGCCAGTGGATACGGCTCGCTCCGAGTGCCTTCCTTTAGCCAGAACGCCGTCATGCCTTCACGGCCTTCCCGCTGCAAACGCAACACGCTGGAACCGAACTCCGGTGCGTAGGTCCAGCGGAACTCGCGTGCGCCGGCGGGCACGGTTCCCGCCAGATGCAGCGTGCTCAACCGCGCGCGTTGCAGATCGCCCGCGTCCGGCACCTCGATCGTTTCGAGTACCGGGCTGGCCCGCGCGCCGTCGAATTCAATGGCAATACCGGCGAGATAGTTCCTGGAAAAATCCTGGATGCGCGCCTTCAGTTCCGCGGCCGGCGACGCGCGCAGCTGATTGTAGGTGCGCGCATTCGGCGATTCATTGGTATCGGCGTGCTTCGGACTGACGCCGGCGAGCACCGCCTCCATGTTGGCGGAGATGTCGATTTGATAACGGCCGTCGGTCTTGAACGTGACCGTCACGATGGCCGGTCGGATTTCGTGCGCCATCGAACCGAACGGCCAGCACAACGCCGCCAGTGCGAGCAGGACACACCAGAAATGATCTTTCATCATGGCGACAACAAAGAGTTCCGCGTAGAGGTGTTCAGAGGGGCTGTGTTATGCTTGAACTGCTTCCGGTTCAACTGTCTGCCAGTCCACACGCCGCCATGTTCTCCCAAAAACACCGTCAGTCTACTGTAAAAAAAGCGCGCCGGCGCGCGACACTGTTCTATTTTGTTTGCTTTGTCCCGGCGGTTCAGGCCCATGATTTCTGGATCGAGCCCGAGAGCTTCCGTCCGGCCGTCGGACAGAAAGTTCCCGTGCATCTTTACGTGGGCATGGATTTCAAGGGGGAACCGGCGCCGTATATCCCGGAATGGTTCGAACGCTACGTTTATGTCAACGCCCAGGGAGAGAAACCCGTCTCCGGGCTGCCGGGCGACGACCCGGCCGGCACGGTGCCGATCACAGCGGCGGGCTTGACGGTCATCGGTTACCGCAGCGCGAAATTCTCCGTGAGCTTCGACACCGCGGAGGAATTCGAAAAGTACCTTATCAAGGAAGGGCTGGAGCGAAACCTGGCGCTGCTGAACAAGGGCAAACCGTCGCAAGGGAAAATCACGGAAAACTATTCGCGCTGCGCCAAGGCGCTGGTCATGAACGGCACTGCCGCGACACCGGCGGATCGGGTGCTGGGCTTCCGCATCGAGTTGGTCGCGGAAAAAAGCCCCTATGCCGGCAACGGACCGATTCCCTTCCGCCTGCTGTATGAAAACCGGCCGCTCGCCGGCGCGCTGGTGGTCGCCTTCAACAAGGCCGCGCCGCTCGACAAGCTCAAGGCACGCACCGACCAGGAAGGACGCGTCACCTTCGATATCAAGCCCCATGGCACCTGGCTCGTGACCGCCGTGCACATGATCCCGGCGCCAAGCGGCAGCGAAGCACAATGGGAAAGCATCTGGGCCTCACTCAGTTTCGAGCGGCCGGGAGGAAAACCATGAGCAAACCGAAGCTGCTGTTGTCGTGGTCGAGCGGTAAGGACAGCGCTTGGGCACTGCACATCCTGCGCGCGCAGAACCGACATGAAATTGTCGGTCTCGTCACCACCGTCAATGAAAATTTCGCGCGTGTGGCGATGCACGGCGTGCGCGAGGAGTTGCTCGTGGCGCAGTCCGCGGCGGCCGGCGTGCCGCTGTGGCGCGTGCCGCTCCCGCATCCCTGCCCGAATATCGAATACGAACAACGCATGCGCGTCTTGATTGAACGCGCGGTCGCGGCCGGCGTAACGCACATGGCCTTCGGTGATCTGTTTCTCGAGGACATACGAGCCTACCGTGTCAAACAGCTCGCCGACACCGGCATCACACCGGTATTTCCGATCTGGGGTCTGGACACGACGCGGCTGGCGCGTGACATGGTGCGCTCCGGGTTGCGCGCGAAATTGAGCTGCGTGGATCCCAAGTATTTGGCGCGCGAATTTGCCGGGCGCACGTTTGACGACACGCTGCTCGATGAACTGCCATCGGATATTGACCCCTGCGGCGAGAACGGTGAGTTTCACAGCTTCTGCTACGCCGGACCGATGTTCGCCCGACATATCGCGGTGCAGACGGGCGAGGTGGTGGAGCGCGACGGATTCGTGTTCGCAGATCTTCTGGCGGGATAATGACTTTTTCAAGGAGGCGACCATGAAAACAATTATCTTATTGGTGACAGCCCCGCGCCCGGCCCGAAGGACCGCATTCTGGTCGAGGACAAACCCTGACGATCGGCGGCTCTATAGTGCGCGTTGCATCTCCGCGCGCCAGCGCTGGTAGCGTTGCCTGAGTCCGGAATTTTGTTTTGGCTCGAACGGCGTTCCCGGTTTTTCCTCCGGCCAATCACCGGGAAATCCCGCCAACAGATACGCCGTCCCGCGCGCGGTGGCTTCATGCTCCGCCGGCCGATACAGTGCCAAACCACTTAAATCCGAAATCCGTTGACACAGGCCATCGTGGCGCGCCAGTCCGCCGCTCGCCACAAGACGCGCCGGGGCTGGCGGAAGTTTTTGCATGAGTTCAAGATTTGTCTGAAGCAAAAATACAATGGACTCGACCACCGCCACCGCCTTTTGCCACGGCTCACCGTCGCCGATCAAACGCGAGTCGAATTCCGCCACCCAGTACGGCGCACCCAGGCCGCCGATGCCATTGAGAAAAAGCGGAATATCGCCTGCACGTGCCAACCACCCTGGCAAACGCGCCTCGATATTTTCCAGCCCCCATTCCTGTTCTGTCCATTGAAGCGCCGCACCGGCACCGTTGACGGTGCCTTCCAGTACGAGGACGGCCCGGTCCACGTCACGATAAACCATGCCGGTGAGAAGACCGTCGGCTTCCGGCGCCTGGTTGAAGGCGCGCTGGATGAACGCGCCGGTTCCCATGTTGATATAAACGGCTTCCGGTTGCGGGGCGCCGAGCGAAAACAGCGCCGCTGACTGATCGCCGGTGGCGACGGTCAATGGAACGCGACGTTGATTCACAGTCAGGGTGCCGAAGGGATAATGCGTGGGCACACAGCGCGGCAGCAACTGCTTGGGCACGCCGAAGCGCTCGAGGAGCCACGGATCCCAATCCATGCTGCGGATATCCCACAGCAGCGTGCGCGCGGCGTTGGCGGGATCGGCCAGCAGCGGCTTTTCCTCGAGCAGCCGGAACAGCAGAAAGCTGGCGAGTGGTCCCATGGCGAGGCGTCCTTCGCGCCGGGCCGCCGTTACCGCCGGCAGATGATCGAGGCACCAGCGCAACTTGGAAGCGCCGTAATGCGCCGAAAGCCTGAGCCCGGTGCGCTGATGGACTTCGCCGGCATGTGCTGAAAACCGGCCGAGCCATTCATATGCGCGCCGGTCCTGCCAGCTGATGACGGGCGACAACGCCACGCCCGTGCGCCGGTCCCAGCAGACGATGCTCGCGCGCTGCGTGGCGATACCCGCGCTGGCGATATGATCGGCTCGATCGCCGAGAGAAGTCACCGCTTCCACGATTGAATCCTGAAGCGAAGCCACCAGTTCTTCCGGGTCCTGTTCCACCCGATCCGGCGGCAGTACCTGGACACCGACTTCGCGCAGCGAACTGGCGTGCAACACACCGCGGCCGTCAAACACCAGCGCGCGGCTCGCGTGTCCGCCCTGGTCGATACAAAGATAAAGTGGGTTTGGGGATATCGTCGGAGAGCGCACCATTCACGCGGCGGGAAGGTAGCGGTACCAGTCGTAATCGCCGGCGGCGCTCACCAGGAACCAGGGATTCAGCAGCGAGGGTTTGTTGTAGACCAGCGGCTGTCGGTGGAGATCAGTCACGCGCCCGCCGGCGGCCTCGACTACGCATTGCGCCGCCGCCGTGTCCCACTCCATCGTCGGGCCGAGACGCGGATACACGTCGGCCGCGCCTTCCGCGACCAGACAGAGTTTGAGCGCGCTACCCATGCTCACGATATCATGTTCGCCGATATTTTTTAGAAACGCCTCGGTTTCCTTGCCGGCATGCGAACGGCTCGCCACCACGATCGGCTTGCCGCCGTCAAAACGGCGCACGCGAGTGGGTTGAACCGCACACTCGCCTTTCTGTTTGTACGCCCCCTGTCCCGCGCAGGCGTAATAGGTGAGCGCCGGCACCGGCACGTACACCACGCCCAGCACCGGTCGGCTCTCTTCGATCAGGGCGATGTTGACGGTGAACTCGCCGTTACGGTTGATGAATTCCTTGGTGCCGTCAAGCGGGTCCACGAGCCAGAACCGTTTCCAGCCGGCGCGCGTATCGTAATCGACCGCGGCCGATTCCTCCGACAGCACCGGGATATCGGGTGTCAGCGCCTGAAGCTGTGAGACGATGATCTCATGCGCGGCGCGGTCGGCCTCGGTCAGCGGCGTACGGTCTTCCTTGTGCTCCACCTTGAACTCGCGCTCGTACACGTCGAGGATACACCGGCCCGCGGCGTGCGCGATCTCGCGCACCGCCTGCAGATGAACGCCGGGATTGAAATCCGTCACGCGCGCTCAGCGCCTTCCCGCCAGCTGATCGCGCACCAGAAACAGTCCGGCAATGGAACGCGCCTCGGTGCATTCCTCGCGCGCGCAAAGCTCGGTCAGACGGTCGAGCGACCACGGCACGACTTCGATCGCCTCCGGCTCATCGCCCTCGAGACGTTCGGGGTAGAGATCCTGCGCCAGCACCAGATGGGTGGCGTGGCTGAAATAGCCGGGCGCGAGCGTCACCGACTTGAGATGGGTCAGGCGCCGCGCCCCGTAGCCGATCTCCTCCATGATTTCGCGGTTGGCGGCCGCGACGATCGATTCGCCGTCCTCAATACGTCCCTTGGGCAGCGACAGTTCATAGCGTTCCACCCCGGCGGCGTATTCACGGATCAGCAGCACCGTGGTGTCATCCAGCATCGGCACCACCATCACCGCCCCGGCCGGGGAACTGCGCAGACGCTCGTAGCTCACTTCCCGTCCATTGGCGAAACGCAAACCAACCCGTTCGACACGGAAGAGACGTGTGTGTGCGATGGTTTCGGTGTTAGTGATGACGGGCTTTCGGCTCATGGTGGTGGGGAAGATTAATCCTTTTTAGCCCGGGAACAAAATTTGGGAATTTCATCCGCGGGGAATCGGGTATATGCTTGTACCGAAGGAAATTTCACGTCGCGAGACCTGCCCGCATGATCGTCATTGAGGAAGAAAAGGACCTGCTCAAGGTGTCGGTCTATGCCGAGCTTTCGCTCGCGGATTTCCGCGAATTCGAGACGGCCGTCAACAATGAATTGCGGGGGGCGCCCAAAATAAAACTGCTGCTCGACCTGACCAAGATGTCGGGCTACACCGTGGACGTCATGTGGGAGGACATCCGGTTCACCCGCGCTCACTCCCGCGACTTCAGGCGCATCGCCGTGGTCACGGGCAAGCTGTGGGCAACCTGGCTCGGCTGGCTGCCATCGGCGTTCACCGACGCCGAGATAAAACATTTCGAAGACGCGACGACGGCCGACGCCTGGCTGCACGGCCGCTGAGTCCGTTCTCCTTCCCGTTGTCCGCTTCCATGATCGCCTGGAACAAGCTCGATACCCTGCTGCTCGACCTCGATGGCACGCTGCTCGACCTGCATTACGACAACCACTTCTGGCTCGAGCACGTCCCACGCCGTTACGCCGAGACGCACGCGCTTCCCGCCGCGGAAGCCAAAGCCGAGGTGCTGGGACGGTACAAACGCGCGGAAGGCACGCTCGACTGGTATTGCGTGGACTATTGGAGCCGCGAACTCCGGCTCGACATTCCGCAACTCAAGGAAGAAGTCGACCATCTGATCGCCGTGCATCCGCATGTGCTGGATTTTCTCGAAGCGGTGAAGGCGCTCCAGAAACGCATCGTGCTCGTCACCAACGCCCACGGCAAGACACTGGCCATCAAGTTCCGCCGCACCGCGCTTGGCGAACATTTCGACGCCGTGGTGTGCTCGCACGATCTCGGCCTGCCGAAAGAGCACATGGATTTCTGGAACCGGATGCAGAAAATACAACCGTTCGACAAAAAATCCGCCCTGCTCATCGACGACAGCCTGCCGGTGCTGCGCTCGGCGCGAGCCCACGGCATCGGCCAGCTGCTCGCCGTGTACAAACCGGACTCGAAATTGCCGGAAAAGGACGTCGGCGAATTCCGGGGCATCCGCAGTTTCCGCGAGATCATGCCCGGCTCCTGATGCGCGCGTTTTTTCTCAAGCTCGTGTTTCATCTGTTCGCCGCGCTTCCCCTGCCGGTGGCGCATGCGCTGGGTGCCGTCTTAGGCTGGTTGTTTCTGGTCATCCCCAACAAACGCCGGCGCACCGCCGAAATCAACATTGAATTGTGTTTTCCCGAAATGAGTCGAGGGGCGCGCCAGCGGTTATTGCGGCGCAACATGATCGAGCTTGGCAAGTCCGTCACCGAGATCGGCGTGCTTTGGACACGCAACGAAAAAAAAATCCGCCGGTTGGTGCGGCGAGTCAGCGGTAAAGACAAGCTGGAAAAAGCGCTACACCGCGGCCAGGGACTGCTGCTCGCGGTTCCGCACCTGGGTGCATGGGAGATGATCGGACTCTGGGGCTCGCTGCACCACCCCATGACCAGCCTGTTCCGCGCACCGCCCATCTCGCAGATGGGGAAACTGATGCGCGCGACACGCGAGCGCTTCAGCGCGCGCCTCGTGTCCGCCGACAACACCGGCATCCGCGCGCTGTACAAGGCGATCGAGCGCGGTGAGATGGTCGCGATCCTGCCGGACCAGGTTCCGTCCACGCGCAGCGGCAGCGTGTTCGCGCCGTTCTTCGGTATTCCGGCGAGCACCATGGTGTTGCTGTCACGCCTCGCGATCAAAACCGGCGCGCCCGTGATGTTCGCCTACGCCGAGCGCCTGCCGCACGGGCGCGGTTATCACCTGCATTTTCTCCCCGCCTCGCCGGACATCAATCATGGCGGCATCGAATCTTCCGCAGCCACGGTCAATGCGATGGTGGAGAAATGCGTGCGCGCCGCGCCGGAGCAGTATCAGTGGGTGTACAAACGTTTTCGCGTGCGTCCCGCCGGAGAGAAGGCGTTTTATTGACGGCGGACCCGGCTGTCAGGTACCGGAAATTTAGCGTATCATTTCAGCCGATCGCGACGCCCCGGGATGGAGGTAGATATGCGACAGCTTATTCTCCTGTCCGTTGTTGCCTTCCTTACCGCCTGCCAGACAGCCGCCTACGAGGGCAACGAAAACTCGCCGTTTTATCTCGTTCCCACCGGCTCGACGCTGACGCTCACACGCACCGTTACCATTCCGGCCGATAAGGTGGCGGTATATTTGCAGGGCGGCGAGGTCGTGCCGGCGGGCCGGATCAACCAGTATTATCCGCACTGCAAATTCGAACTGATTCATCGCCGCGACACGGGGCAAACCGTGCAGCCCGACGATTTCGAGATCATCAAGGTGGTGCAGGAAACCGGTGATAGCGTCGCGCTCGACGGTCTTCAGACCGCGCAACTGTCGGTCGGCATCGGGATCAACGTCGGGATGAACCGCGACGGTTCCAGCACGCAGACGTACAGGACGCGGCTCATGCTGCGCTCCGCCAGGCAGCCTCAGGTGTTTCTTATGTCCTGCGGCCAGGAGGCCCTGCCGCATGAGGGCCAGCACGTCAGCATCAACGAAATGCGCAAGGCGCTGGGAAACATATTTACGCTTGAGCTTGCGGGGCGCGTGCCTGCTGCGGGCCAGCGTTCTTGAACCGCCGGTCCCAGTTCTTGAACTTCTTGCGGCAATGGGCGAGCAGCGAATCGTAGTCGCGAAAAAACAGTTCGAAATCCTCCTCACCGCTCGGTCCCTCAAATTCGCAGCCATCGTTTGAATGCTCGCGGCAAATCTGCGGGCGGGTCTCATAGATCCCGCAGCGCCCGCCGGGTTGCAGATGCCGGCAGGGGTTGTTGATCAGCAGAAACCAGCCGTCCTCGTCCCTGTACATCTGAGTGTTCTGGTGCGAGATTTGCCACAGCAGCAGGTCAAAATCCTCCATCGAACGCGGCGTATCGATGTGATGGGTAAAGTAGGTGCAGCAGGTCGCGCCCCGGCAGTAGGTGCATTTGTTTTCGGGGGTGATTTTTATATCGCCCTCGAGCTTGATCGGAATAGCGGTGGTCATGAATTTTTTGTCGGAACGGTCGCAAAAGGGCGGCCATTATAGCGGCGAGTCCCGGGAATAACGAGACGACCGGGCGCGACGCCGCGCGCCCCGACAGGCGCAGGCGATTCGGCCAATCCTGTCATACAATAGACAGACCATCGGCAGACAACCCCTGCATGAAATTAAGCGCCAAAGACTTCAAGGCCTGGGACAACAAGTGCGTCACCCTCCTCGGAATGTCCGGGGTGGGCAAGACGCGCCTGGCCGCGCGGCTGCGCAAGCGCAACTGGTTCCATTATTCGGGCGACTACCGCATCGGCACGCGCTATCTGGATGAGCCGATTCTCGACCACATCAAGCAACAGGCGATGCAGGTGCCGTTCCTGCGCGAGCTGCTGCGCTCGGACTCGATCTACATCCGCAATAACATCACCGTGGACAATCTCCAGCCGGTGTCGAGCTTCCTCGGCAAGCTGGGCAACCCGGAAAAGGGCGGTCTCGGTCTCAAGGAATTCAAGCACCGCCAGGAACTGCACCGGCAGGCGGAGATCGCCGCGATGCGCGACGTGCCGGAATTCATCCGCAAGGCCGGCGAGATCTACGGTTACCGCCACTTCGTCAATGACGCCGGCGGCTCGCTGTGCGAACTGGACGATCCGGCGACGATCCAGGTGCTGGCCGACCATACACTGATCCTGTATCTCAGGGCCAACGAAAAAGACGAGCAGGAACTGATCCGCCGCGCCGAGGACGACCCGAAACCGCTCTACTATCGCGAGGCGTTCCTCGACGAGCAGCTGGAGATCTACCTGCGCGACAGGGGCTGCGCCTACGTGGCACAGATCGATCCGGATGATTTCGTGCGCTGGATGTTCCCGCGCCTGTTTCATTCGCGCGTGCCGCGTTACCAGGCGATCGCCGACCAGCACGGTTACACCATCACCACCGACGAGCTCAAGGAAGTGCGCGACGAGGCGGGCTTCCTGCGACTCGTGGAAAAAGTTCTGGATAGGTAAGTCCGCTCCCGCCATGCCACTGGTTGCCAACTCCAAGCTGCCGACCTTCGATCGCCTCAAGCAGGAAGGCGAGAATGTCGTGTCGCGCGACGTCGCGCTGCATCAGGACATCCGCGAGTTGCATATCGGCCTGCTCAACATGATGCCGGACGCGGCGCTGGCCGCGACCGAGCGCCAGTTCTTCCGGCTCGTGGGCGAGGCCAACCAGATCGCGCAGTTCTACATGCACCCGTTCACGCTGAAAGAACTCAAGCGCAGTCCCGAGGCCGAGGCCTATGTCAGCCAGTACTACGAGAGCTTCGACCAGATCAAGGAACAGGGTCTGGATGCGCTGATCATCACCGGCGCGAACGTGACCCAACCGGATCTGGCGCTCGAGCCCTTCTGGAAACCGCTCAACAAGGTGATCGACTGGGCCTACGACAACGTCACGTCCACGCTGTGCTCGTGCCTCGCGACCCATGCTGTGCTCCAGTTCCGCTACGGAAAAAAACGCCGGCACCTGGGTTTCAAGCGTTGGGGGGTTTATTCCCATAGCGTGGTGGACCGCAAGCACCCGCTGGTGTCCGACGTGAATACCCGCTTCGACGTGCCGCACTCGCGCTTCAACCAGATCGACCGCGAGCAGTTCGAGGCCGCGGGGCTGCATATCCTGGCCGAAAGCGACGAGGCCGGCGTGCACCTGGCCGCGAGCGCGGACCGCTTTCGCATTATATTTTTCCAGGGTCACCCGGAGTACGACACCATCAGCCTGTTCAAGGAATACAAGCGCGAGATCACGCGCTTCGTCAAAAGCGAACGCGCGGATTACCCGCCGTTCCCGGAAAACTACTTCAGCCTCATTACCGAGGCGATTCTGGATGAGCACCGGGACGTAGTCGTCACGGCCAAGGCCAGGGGCGCTCCGGTTACCGGCCTGCCGGAATCCATCATCGTACCTAACCTCGATAACACCTGGCACGACACCGCCGAGGCCGTGATCAACAACTGGATCGGCAAGGTTTATCAGGTCACCAATAACGACCGCAAGAAACCGTTTCAGGATGGCGTGAATCCGGACGATCCGCTGGGGTTAAAGCGCTGATCCTGGTTTGACGCCGCCGCTGAAACGCGTCACACGCCGCCGGCTGTCGTCTTCTGCCGTACTTTTTGAATGAATCTCTCCGCGTCGATAACGAAACGCTCGTGCGTGCCGCGACTGATCACGTCCACGCCGTCGCTCGCCTCTATCTCGAATACCAGTCGCCGGCCGTCCACCTCGACGAGCCGTACCCGCGCCACGACTTCCAGCCCCGGTGGCGTCGCCGCAAGGTGGCTGATATTCACGTGCGTGCCCACGCTCTGTTCGCGCGGCCAGTCGAGATGCGCGTGCACTGCCTGGATGCAGGCCCACTCGATGAAGCCGACCAGGAAGCCGGTGGCGAACACGCGCGGCATCGCCTGGAATTCCGCCGCCTCCGGATAGAGATGCGGGACAGTCTTGGATTCCGGCAAGCGGAATCTAAGCTCGTGAGTTATGCCGGGTTTGAGGGATACTTTCATGCAGCCTCCCTATATTCCGAATCATGATCATTAAAGATTAATCCGTGGAACCAAGTGGAACCGCCGCTCACCACTTTCCCGCGGCGGCGCGTGGTATCACGCATCGTTTCAAGCTCACAGACATAAGCGCAAAAGAATATCCGACCGTTTCGGTCAATCAGCTCGAACAAGTCTAAGAATGATTATCACTTGCTCGACGCCCCGTTGAATATTAGTAATGCATTAAATGCTACTCAAGCTCCCTGGTTTTCATTATATTGATTCCGAATCCGGTGCAAGTACCTGCATCGGTGCAGCTCGGTTTCCGATCGGAGGAACCAGCCATGATGACATCGGCGGCGATGTTGGCCACCGCAGGACTGTTCATGACGGGGCTCGGTGTTTCACTCGCCGCGCTGCTCTCGGCTGCGAACAAAAAACTCTATGTCTACGAAGACCCGCGCATCGACGAAGTCGAGGCGCTGCTGCCACGCAATAACTGCGGCGCCTGCGGCACCGCCGGCTGTCGCGCGTTTGCCGAAGCCGCGATCCGCGGAGATATTGCGCCGGGCCAGTGCACCGTGTGCACGCCGGCGCAGGCCCAGACGATTGCCAGTCTGCTGGCCGTGACCGTGGGTGCACAGGAAAAACGCGTGGC
This sequence comes from Sulfuricaulis sp., assembly GCF_041499725.1. Classification (GTDB taxonomy): domain Bacteria; phylum Pseudomonadota; class Gammaproteobacteria; order Acidiferrobacterales; family Sulfurifustaceae; genus Sulfuricaulis. The sequence goes on along the minus strand of NZ_JBGQKW010000007.1, from coordinate 18,171 downwards.
GCGTATTGCCTGCGCCGGGGGGCGTCAGGTCGCCATCAACCGCGCGCGCTACGCCGGTCTGGAAAGCTGCCGCGCGGCGCATCTCGTGGCGGGCGGCGGCAAGGGCTGCGCCTGGGGCTGCCTCGGCTTCGGTGACTGCGTCGACGTGTGCGACTTCGATGCCATCCACATGGATCCGTTCCAGCTCCCGGTCGTGCACGACGCATACTGCATCGCCTGCAACGACTGCATCGAAGTGTGCCCCAAGAATCTCATTTCACTCCAGAACGAAAGTTGCAAGCTTTGGGTCGCGTGCAGCAACCGCGACTTCGGGGCCGAGGCCGAGGCGCAATGCGAGGTGATCTGCAACGCCTGCGGCCGCTGCGTGGCGGACGCACCCGCGGAACTGATCGCGATCAAGGAAAACCTCGCGGTTATCGATTACACAAAAAACGTACGCGCGACGCGCGACGCCATCGAGCGCTGCCCGACCGGCGCGATCGTGTGGATGGAGTCCGGTGAAAAAGTCATCAAGGGCCGCCGTGCCGCCAAAATCCTGCGCAAGGAAGCATTGCCTGTGGAGAAAACCCCATGACCAAAAATACAACCGATAACATCCCGATGGATATGGATGCCGTTGAGACAGTGGCGGAGGGAGCGGTCAAGGTGGCGACCAAGCGCGGGCCCTTCGCGGTTTTTCGCAAACCGCCGAAATTCAAGTATCCCGGCATCCGCAAGGCGCTGGACGGTAGTGCCGCCGTGGTCATGTGCGAGCGCGACGCGAGCGATGCCGCGGGCGCCTACCCGATCACGCCTTCCACCCAGATGGGCGAGTACTGGGCCGAAGCCGCGAGCCAGGGGCATCTCAATATCTCGAACCGTCCGCTCATCTTCATCGAGCCCGAAGGCGAACACGCCGCCGCCGGCGTGACCGCCGGACTCGCCATGAGCGGCCTGCGGGCCACGAACTTCTCCTCCGGTCAGGGCATCGCGTACATGCACGAGTCGCTGTACGCCGCCGTCGGCAAGCGCCTGACCTACGTGCTCAACGTCGGCAGCCGCGCCATCACCAAGGCGAGCCTGAACGTACACGCGGGTCATGACGACTACCACGCCGTGGATGACACCGGATTCTTTCAGCTCATGGGCAAGAACGCGCAGGAGGTGTGCGACCTGGGCCTGATCGCGCACAAAATCGCGGAACTCGCGCTCAATCCCGGCCTGGTCGCCCAGGACGGATTTCTCACCACGCACCTGATCGATTCGCTGCTGCTGCCCGAGCGCGAGCTGATCGCCGAGTTCCTCGGCCGGCCGGACGACCTCATCGACACCCCGACGCCGGCCCAGCGCCTGATCTTCGGCGCGCACCGCCGGCGCATTCCGGCGCTGTGGGACGTAGACAACCCCATGACCTCGGGCTGCGTACAAAATCAAGACGCCTACATGCAGGCGGTGGCGGCGCAGCGGCCGTATTTCTTCGATCATGTAGCAACCTTGGCCGACCGCACCATGGCCGAGTTCCACGAATTGACCGGCCGGCGTTACCGGCGCGTTCTGACCCACCGCGTCGAGGACGCCGATTATCTCATCCTCGGTCAGGGCAGCATGGTGAGCACCGCCGAGGCCGTGGCCGACTACTTACGCGAACAACGGCGCCTGCGCGTGGGGGTGGTGAACCTCACCATGTTCCGTCCGTTCCCCAGCGATCTGCTGGGTGAATTGCTCAAGGGCCGCAAGGGCGTCACGGTGCTCGAACGCACCGACCAGCCGCTCGCCGAGGACCTGCCGCTGATGCGCGAGGTACGCGCCTGCGTCAGCAAGTGCATCGAGAATGGGCTGGCGCGCGACGGCGCACTGCCTTATCCGGGTTATGCCATCTACGCCAAGTCGTCACACATCCCGCTGCTGTATTCCGGCTCGTTCGGACTGGGCAGCCGCGACCTGCAACCGGAGGCGATCATCGGCGCAATCGAGAACATGCAGCCCAAAGGCGCGAAGAAGAAGTTTTTCTACCTTTCGATCGACTTCGTGCACCCCCATCCCGACTCGCCGAAACAGGAGCTGCATCAACAGGCGCTGCTCGACGCCTACCCGCGTATTCGCGAACTCAGCGTGCGCGGCAGCGAAAATCCCAACCTCATGCCTCCGGGTTCGATCACGGCGCGCATGCACTCGGTGGGCGGCTGGGGCGCCATGACCACGGGCAAGAACCTGGCGGTGACGCTGTTCGAGCTGCTCGGTTATCACATCAAGGCCAACCCCAAGTACGGCTCGGAGAAGAAGGGCCAGCCCACGACGTTCTATCTCGCGGCCGCGCCCGAGCCGATCCGCATCAACTGCGAATATACACACGTCGACGTGGTGCTGTCGCCCGACCCGAACGTGTTTCGTTATTCCGACCCGCTGCACGGACTGCGGCGCGGCGGCGTGTTCATCGTTCAGAGCGACCTGACCACGCCCGAAGCGGTGTGGCAGTCGATGCCGGCGGCGGCGCAGAAGTTCATTGTCGAACAGGACATTCGCGTGTTCTATGTCGACGCCTTCAAAATCGCACGCGCCGAGGCGAGCGATGCGGAGTTGCAGATGCGCATGCAGGGCAACGCGTTTCAAGGGTCGTTCTTCGCCGCCTGCGATCACGCCGGCATCGCACGTTTTCCGGAAGACGAACTGTTCCGCGCGATCGAAGACCAGCTGCGCGAAAAGTTCGGGGCCAAGGGAACCCACGTGGTCGAGGACAACCTGCGGGTGGTGCGGCGCGGCTACGAGGAGCTGCATGAGATCACGGACAAAACCGTCGGCGCACCGGCCGTGGTCGCGCTGCGCAGGAAGCCCGCCTTGCCGATCCTGCTCAAGCGAATGCCGGCGAGCAACGACCGCCGCTCGGACATTCATCGCTTTTGGGAACAAACCGGCAGCCTCTACACCAACGGCGACGGCAGCGACAACCTTGCCGACCCCTTCATGGCCCTGGGCCTGATGCCGGCCGCGACCGGGGCGTTGCGCGACATGACCCAGATCCGCTTCGAGGTTCCGCGCTGGGTCCCGGAGCGCTGCACCGCCTGCGGCGACTGCTACACGGTCTGCCCGGACAGCGCCATTCCCGGGTTGGTGAACAGCATCAGCGAGGTCTGCAACACCGCGATCCAGCGCATCGAGACCGGCGGCCGGCCGACGCGCCACCTGCGCCGCGCCGTGCGCGGCGTGGAAAAAAAGTTGCACGCCGCGATCGCCACGGCGGGTGCGGAGGTCAAGGTGCGCGCGCTGCTCGACCGGGCCATAGACGACACGCTGGCCGAATCCACCCTGACGTCTGACGAGCGCGAGGGGCTGGCGCAGGAATTCCAATGGTTCCGCGAGGCCCTGGGTGATTTTGAGTTCGCCGTCACGCGGCCTTATTACCACGTCAAGGAAAAGCGCGCCGCCGGCAGCGGCGGGCTGTTCTCGCTCACGGTCAATCCGTACACCTGCAAGGGCTGCATGGAGTGCGTCGCCGTGTGCGCCGACGGCGCCCTCGAGAGCGTCAAGCAGACCCCCGAAGCCGTCGAACAATTGCGCCGTCGCTGGGACCTCTGGCTCGATCTGCCGAGCACCGCGCCCGACTATATCCGCATTGACGATCTCGACGCGCGCATCGGCGCGCTCGAGACGCTGCTGCTCGACAAAGCCAACTACCGCTCCATGGTCTGCGGCGACGGCGCGTGCGTGGGCTGCGGCGAGAAGACCGTGATTCACCTGTTTACCGCGACCGTGAATGCACTGATGCAGCCGCGGGTGAAACAGCATCTCGAGCATCTCGACGGACTCATCAACAAACTCGACACCCACATTCGCCTGAAGCTCGCCGAGGGCATGGACCTGAACGATCCGCAGGCGATCCAGGCGGCCGTGGCCTCGAGCGCCACCCAGGACCTGACCCTGGCGCGTCTGGCCGCGCGTCTCGACGCGCAGCGGACCACCCAACCGCTCGATCCGGAGTGGCTCACGCGCGTCACCGGCTTGCTGGAGAAACTCCACGCACTCAAAGACCAGTACACCGCCGACGCCAACCACAGCGGCCGGGCCACGCTGGGGGTGATCAATGCCACCGGCTGCACCTCGGTGTGGGGTTCGACCTTTCCGTACAACCCCTACCCGTTCCCGTGGAGCAGCCATCTGTTCCAGGACTCACCGTCGGTGGCCATGGGCGTGTTCTCGGGTCACATGGCCAAGATGGCCGAGGGCTTCAAGGCGATACGCCGCGCCGAGCTCGAGCTGAACGGCGAGTACGAACCGGCCAAGCACGACCCGTTCTTCGCCCGCTTCGACTGGCGCCAGTTCAGCGACGCGGAGTTCCATCTGTGTCCGCCCGTGGTGTCGATCGGCGGCGACGGCGCGATGTACGACATCGGCTTCCAGAATCTCTCGCGCATGATGATGACCGGCATGCCGATCAAGGTGCTGGTGCTCGACACCCAGGTGTACTCCAACACCGGCGGCCAGGCCTGCACCTCGGGTTTCCTCGCCCAGGTGTCCGACATGGCGCCGTTCGGCAGCGCGCGCAAGGGCAAGAGCGAGATCCGCAAGGAGATGGGTCTCATCGGCTTGGCGCATCGTACCGCCTACGTGATGCAGGGATCGATCGCCAACGTCACCCACCTCATCGAGAGCTACATCGAGGGCCTGAACAGTCGCCGTCCCGCGGTGTTCAACGTGTACGCCGTGTGCCAGACCGAACACGGCGTGGCCGACGATACCGCCGCGCGCCAGAGCAAGCTGGCGCTCGAGGGGCGCGCCTATCCGCTGTTCCGTTACAACCCGGACAAGGGGCCCACGCTCAAGGAGTGCACCGATCTCGACGGCAATCCCGCGGTCGAGGCCGACTGGCCGATGTACAAGCTTGGATACCTGGATGAAAACGGCAACGCCGTGTCCATGGAGCTGCCCCTGACCTTCGCCGATTTCGCCCTCAGCGAGGGCCGGTTCCGCAAACATTTCCGGCCGGCGCCGCGCGAACTCGGGGACGACAACCTGGTGCCGTTGAGCGAATACCTCGATCTTTCCGAGGACCAGCACAAAGGCCGCTTCCCGTTCGTGTGGGCGGTCGACAAACACAACCATCTCACGCGCGTGCTGGTGGCGCCGGAAATGGTGCGGGCGTGCGCGGAGCGGCGCGGGTTCTGGCGGCTGCTCAAGTCGCTTGCGGGCGTCGGCAACGACATCGACGCCGACGCCATCGCCGCCGCGGCGCGCAGCGAGATGGCGCAACAACTCGAAGCGGCGATTCATTCGATAACCGGCGATGGTCATGGCGCTGCCGTGGGCGCCGCGCCCGGCGGCGCCGGCGCGCCGCGGCCGGCCACGACGGGTGCCGCGGCGTTCGAGCCGGTATGGGTCGAAACGCCGGAGTGCACCGCCTGCGACGAGTGCACCACGATCAATCCCCATATCTTCGCCTACAACGATGAAGAGAAGGCCTACGTGCTTGACCCGCGCGGCGGGCCGTTTCGCGACATCGTGCGCGCCGCCGAGAAATGCACCGGACGCATCATCCATCCGGGCACGCCGGCTAACCCGAAAGAGCCCGGTGTGGATCAGCTGATCCAGCGCGCGGCCAAGTATCAGTAACGAGCGAGGAATAACGATGGCGTTTTTTGAGGCTTTCACGCGCAAGACCTTCGGCCACGGGGTACATGCGCCCGAACACAAGGACCTGACGCGCGCCCGGCCGATCCGCCGCTTTGCCTTTGCCCCGCGCCTGACGGTCCCGTTGTCCCAGCATATCGGAAGCCCGGCCGTGCCCTGCGTGCGTCCGGGTCAGGAGGTGGCACGCGGCGAACCGATCGCGCTGGCCGACGGCTTTCTCTCGTTGCCGATCCATGCGCCGGTGACGGGCGTGGTCGAGGCCATCCGGCTGATGCCGAGCGCGCGCGGGCCGAAAACCGAGGCCATTGTCATCAAGACCTATGCGGCGGACAACCAGCAGGTGCTCTACGGTGCGCCACGCACCATCGACGACCTGACGCCGGCGGAACTGATCCGCGCCATTCAGGACACCGGCATGGCGGGACTGGGCGGTGCGTCATTCCCCACCCATGCCAAGCTCTCAGTGCCTAACGGGTATGCAATCGACACGCTCGTGGTCAACGGTTGCGAATGCGAACCGTACCTCACCGCGGATCACCGCGTAATGCTTGAGCACGCCGACGAACTCCTCGCCGGGATCCGTATCGTGCTCAAAGCGACCGGCGCGCAACGCGCGGTAATCGGCGTCGAGGACAACAAACTCGATGCACTCGACGCGATCCGTGAGCGGCTGCCGGCCGATGGCTCAATTAGCGTACAAGCCGTGCGCAGCAAGTATCCGCAAGGCTCGGAAAAGCTTCTGATCAAGGTCCTGCTCGATCGCGAAGTCCCCTCGGGCGGCTTTCCCTACCACATCGGGGTCGTGGTGCAGAACGTGAGCACCCTCGCCGAACTCGGCGCACTGCTGCCCAACGGTCATGGCCTGATCGAGCGCGTACTCACCATCACCGGCCCCGGCGTCAACAAGCCCGGAAATTACCGCGTCCCCATTGGCACGCCCTTGCGCTTCGTCTTGGATGAGGTTGGCTTCGTGGGTGATGCCGGGCGCGTTCTTCTCGGTGGTCCGATGATGGGCACGGCCATTGCGTCACTCGATGTGCCCATCACCAAAGCGGTTTCGGCTATTGTAGTGCTGCCGGTGCAGTCGTCCACAGAGAGGGCGTCCAAGATCTATCCGTGCATTCGTTGCGGTCGCTGCATCGCCGCCTGTCCCTTGCGTCTCAATCCCTCGCAGCTCGGGCTGCTCGCCGTCAAGCGCGAGTACCAGGTGATGCAGGAGCGTTTCCACCTGAACGACTGCTTCGAGTGCGGCTCCTGCACTTATGTATGCCCGGCGCACATCCCGCTGGTGCAATACATGCGCATCGCCAAGGCTCTGAACCGCGAGCAAGCGGCTTAGCCATGGCGGGACCACCGCGCATCGAGATTCGCAGCTCACCGCACATCCACGATCCGGTGAGCGTGGACGTGATCATGCGCCACGTCGTGTATGCGCTGGTGCCGGTCTGTGTGTTCGCGGTTTATCTCTTCGGGCTGAGCGCGGCGCTGCTGATCGTCACGGTGCTGGGTGCCTGCCTGCTGACCGAGCATCTGTTCAACCGCTTCGCGCAAAAGCCGAACAGTCTGGGCGATTTCAGCGCGGCGATCACCGGCCTGCTGCTGGCACTCACGCTGCCACCGGGATTTCCCTTATGGATGGGCGCCACCGCGGGCTTCATCGCGATCGCGCTCGGCAAGGTGCTGTTCGGCGGGCTCGGTCAGAACGTGTTCAATCCCGCGCTGGTCGGGCGCGCCTTCGCGCAGGCTGCGTTTCCAGTGGCGATCACCACCTGGTCACCGGCCTTGGCCCCGTGGCGTTTATCGGCGTTGATCCCGTCCACGCTCACACCCCCGTTCATGTTGCCGGCAGCGGGAATGGCTGGGCCCGGCGCCACGGTGGACGCGGTCAGCAGCGCAACGCCGTTGGCCCTGCAGAAATTCGACCACGTCACCACCAATACCCTGGATCTCTTTACCGGCATGACCAGCGGCTCGACCGGCGAGACCGCGGCGCTGCTGATCCTGTTGTGCGGCGCTTATCTCGCGCTGCGCCGCATGCTCGACTGGCGCATTCCGGCGGGCATGCTGGGGAGCGCGTTTGCGGTCTCCGGCGGCTTTTATCTGATCGACGCCGTGAAGTATCCCGACCCGCTGTTCACGCTGTTCTCCGGCGGCCTGATGCTGGGCGCGGTGTTCATGGCCACGGACGTCGTCGCCTCGCCGCTCACGCCGCGCGGGGTGTGGATTTACGGGGCCTTGATGGGAGTGCTCACGGTCCTGATCCGCCTGTTCGGCGGCCTTCCAGAGGGCGTCATGTACGCGATCCTGATCGGCAACGCGGCATCGCCGCTGATCGCCGTGCTCACTCAGCCGCGGGCGTTTGGCGAAGTCAAACGCAAGAAACCGATATGAGCTCGACCCAACCCATGGCGTCACATTCCCCGGCAAGCCGCGCGATGATTATCACGCTCGGTGGCGTGGCCTTGCTGTCCGGTTTTCTCCTGACGCTGGTTTATCAACTGACGCTGCCCTATATCGAGGCCAACCAACGCCTGGCGGTCGAGCGCGCGGTACTAAAAATCTATCCGCAAACGGAAACGCGCGTGGGCTTCGTGCTCAGCGCGAACGGTCTGCGACCGGCGGAAACTGCCGCACCCGGGGAAATTCTCGTGCACGCCGCTTATGACAAAACCGGCGAACTGCACGGCCTCGTTGCCGAGGCGGCGGCTCACGGCTACTCGGGCGTGATACGCCTGTTATACGGCTACTCGCCCGAATGCCAGTGCATCACCGGCATCAGCGTGCTGCAAAGCACCGAAACTCCAGGATTCGGCGACAAGATCAGCACCGATCCGGATTTTCTCGCCAACTTCCGCGCCCTGGACGTGCGCCTCAATCCCGAGGGCAGTGCGCTGCGGCATTCCATCGTCACTGTCAAACACGGCACCAAGACCGAGGACTGGCAGGTGGATGCGATCTCGGGCGCCACCATCACCTCCAAGGCCGTGGGTCGCATGCTCAATCAAAGCGCGCAAGCGCTGCTGCCAGGCGCGACGCGCGATCTCGATAAAATCCGGAGCAAACCGTAGTGGCAAACACTTCTCCCCAGCCACCACCGGTGACCATGGATACCTTCCTGGAAGGAATCTGGCGGGAGAACCCGGTGTTCGTGATGATGCTCGGCATGTGCCCGACGCTGGCGGTGAGCAATTCGGTGATCAACGCCGTCGCCATGGGGATCGCCACCGCCCTGGTGCTGGTGGCCGCTGCGGCCTTCGCATCCGTGACGCGCAAGCTGATTCCGCATCAAGTCCGGCTGGTCACCTATGTCGTCGTCATCGCCACCTTCGTGACCGTCATGGACTACGTGATCCACGCGATCAGCCTCGATCTTTACAACGCGCTCGGCGCCTTCATTCAGCTGATCGTGGTCAACACGCTCATCCTCGGCCGCGTCGAGGGCCATGCCTCCAAGCACCCGTTGCTGCCGGCCGTGGTCAACGCCGCCGGCGTGGGCGCGGGATTCGTGCTCGGGCTGTTCTGCCTGGGAGCGGTGCGCGAACTGCTCGGCAACGGGACGTTCGCGGGATTCCATGTCTTCGGCGCGCAGTTCCAGCCGTGGCTGGTGATGATGCTGCCGCCGGGCGGGTTCTTCGTGCTCGGTGCCTGGCTGCTGCTGCTCAACTGGATCAAGGCGCGCGGCGCGCGCCATATCGCCGAGAAGGAGGCCGCTCATGGGATCGGATGAATCGCTGTGGACTATTTTTATCAACGCCGTGCTGGTCAACAACTTCGTCCTGAGCTTGTTTCTCGGCTTGTGTTCGTACCTGGGCGTGTCCGCCAAGTACAACACCGCGTTGCCGATGGGCATCGCCGTCACATTCGTAATAATGGTGGGCTCGCTGTGCGCCTATTTTCTCAACGAGCTACTGACGTATTTCGATCTCGAGTTCCTGCGGCTCATCAGCTACATCGTGGTCATCGCCTCCGCGGTACAGCTGGTCGAAATGGTGATGAAGAAGTACGCCCCGGCGGTATTTCGCGCGCTCGGAATCTATCTGCCGCTGATCGCCACCAACTGCGTGGTGCTGGCGCCGCCGCTGTTCCAAACGGCGCGCGGATACGACCTGGCGCAATCGCTGGTGTTCAGCCTGGGGGCGGGTTGCGGCTATATCCTGGCGATCGTCCTGTTGGCGGGTTTGCGTGAGCGGCTGCATCTCGCGAATGTGCCCAGCGTGGCCCAGGGCGGCGCCCTGACCGTGATGCTGGCCGGTATCCTGTCGCTCGCGTTCATGGGCTTCGCCGGCCTGGGAGGATAAACCGATGCTGCGCTACCTCATTCCCACCGCGATCATCCTGGTACTGCTGCTGGGATGGATCCTGGTACAACATCTCGCGCGCCAGTACGCGGCGCGCCACCCGGAATTCGGCCCCGCGCGCGAGGAGGGTCTTGGCTGCGACGGAGGCTGCGGCTGCCGCGCCAGACACTGCGAGCGCGAAAAACACGACCACGGGTAACGCCGGACAAGTCAGCGCTGGAGATATCGACAATAGGTTTCGCGCACGCGCAGGCTGCCGACAAATCCAAACACGACACAAGCAAAGAAGATCAGCATGCCGGCGTGATACTGCGCCGCGGCACCTGGTGCCAGGCCCGCGCGGTCAATCGTCCAACCGACCAGCGGCTGCAGGATGCCGGTGCCGAGAAACACTCCGGTGTTGGCAACGCTGGTGGCGATGCCGGAGAGCGCGTGCGGGTTCACCTCCTTCACACACGCCCAGCTCAGGGTGAAACTCGCGGCGCTCAAGCCCATGAACAGGAATAATGAATAACTCACCAACCGCGGCATCGGCAGGGAAAATACCAGCGGCAACCAGCACAGCAGATGAACCAAGGCGGTCGCAATCAGCACCGGCTTGCGCCGGCCCACACGATCGGACAGCGTGCCCACCGAAATCGCGCCGATGGCGAAGCCCGCCAGCATCAGGCTCGTGTGCTGCGTGGCCGTGGCGCGATCCATGCCGTACACGTCGCGCAGGAACGGCACCGCCCACAGGCCGGCAAACGCGAGAAACGATCCGCCGATGCCGAGATTCATCCAGAAGCTCGGCCAGGTGAGGCGGTTGCGGAGCACGGTCATGAGCCCCTCGAACCAGTGACCCTCGTGGCGCGGATGCGCCGCCTCGCCGTCCAACTCACGCAGGCTCGGCAGGCCGGCCTCGCCCGGATGATCGCGCACGAACAGCCAGGTGAGCACGGCGGTCACGAACGACACGCCGCCGAGAACCGCGAACACCGTGCGCCAGGACGTGAACTGCAACACCCACGCGAACGGCGCGGCCGCCAGCACCGCGCCGATGTTGCCGAGCAGCAGCGTGAGCCCGACCGCGGTGCCGAAGTGGCGGTCGTGGAACCACGCGGCGTTGAGCTTGAGCAGCGCGATGAAGGCCACCGACGCGCCCAGCCCGATCAGCAACCGGCCGATCGAGGCATCGGTCAGCGTCGCCGCATAGGCGAACAGGATCGAGCCGGCGCCGGCCACGATGCCACCCAAGGTGACGATGCGGCGCGGCCCGAGGGTATCCACCAGGATACCAGTCGGGATTTGCATCACGGTGTACACGTAGAAATATGTCGCGGCCAGACCGCCCAGCGCCGCGGCGCTGGCACTGAATGCCTGCTGCAGATCGGAAGCGATGGCGGCCGGCGCCACGCGATGGAAGAACGCCAGCATGTAGGACACGGTCACGAGCCCGAACGCGGTCCAGCGCAGCCGCCGTACCCGCGCCCGCACGTCGTGAGGCGAATCGGTTTTCGCGCGCGTGTGGGTCATGGCCGAAAGTCGATCAGGCCACGTGAAATTCGGCGCGGAGCAGCCCGTTGTAATCGAGCCGGAGGCGGTCGCCGCGTGCCAAGGGTCCCGCGCCCGCCGGCGTGCCAGTGTAGATCACGTCGCCGCGATGCAGAGTAAACACACCGCTCAGGTAGCTGATAATGCGTGCCATGCCGAAGACCATCTGGGACGCATCGCTGCGTTGACGCGGCACGCCGTTCACGTCGAGCGTAAAGCCGGCGCGTTCGGGCTCGGCCACGCGGCGCGCGTCGATGAACGCGGACAGCGGCGCCGCGGTATCGAAACCTTTGCATAGCGTCCACGGCAGACCCTGTGCCTTCGCCTGCTGATGCAGATCATGCGCGGTGAGATCCAGACCGACGCCATATCCCAGCACATGGTCGAGCGCTTTTGACTCGGGAATGTTCCGGCCGCCGGCACCGATCAGAATGACGAGCTCGATTTCGAAATGCACCTCGCGGGAAAACTCCGGCAGCACGATTTCCCGGCCCTCGAAGATCACCGCCGACGTGGGTTTGAGCGACACGACGGGATCGCGCGCCGCGACTTTCTTGCGCTCGTCCGGATCGGCGATGTAGTTGCGGCCGATCAAAAAGATATTGTTGAGATCGACCTTGTCCTGCTGCGGCAGCAGCGTCGCCTGTGGCATGCGCGTCCCCGTGCGGTCGGCGGCGGACTCAGCCGTAGAACACATGCACCAGCGACATCGGGATCGCCGGAACGTAGGTAACGAGAATCAGCACCAGCAGCAGCACGCCGATGAAATAGATGTTGACCTTGGTGGTCTCCCAGATGTCGGACTTGGCGATGGAGCAGGCCGTCATCAGCACGCTCGCGACCGGCGGGGTCTGCTGGCCGATGCCGAGGTTGACCGTAACGATGAGCCCGAAGTGCACCGGATCGATGCCCACCGCCTGGATCAGCGGCATCACCACCGGCACCACCAGAATGATCGCGGCCGCCGAGTGCAGGAACAGCCCCAGCACCAGGAACAGCAGGTTCAGCAGCGCCAGCACCAGATAGCGATTATCGGTGAGGTGCGCGACCGCGGCGGCGAGTTTCTGCGGCGCCTGTATCTCGGTCAGGTAGGTGCCCAGCAACGCGGAGGCCGCCACCAGCAGCATTACCACGGCGGTCTGAATGCCGCCCTCGATCATGGCCTGCTTGAGATGCGGCCAATCGAGCTCGCGATAAATAACCACGCCGATGAATAGCGCCGCGACCACCGCGAGCGCCGCGCCTTCGGTGGCGGTAACCACGCCGCCGAAGATGCCGCCCAGGATAATGAGCGGCAGCAGCAGCGCCCAGGCGGCCTCCTTGAACGTCACCCAGACACGCGCGAGCTTGAACGCCTGCTCGACCGGAAAGTTGTTTTTCACCGCGAACCAGTAGGCCACCGCCATGAGCAGCAGCCCGCCGATGATGCCCGGGACGATGCCGGCGACGAACAGCTTCACCACCGAGGTGTCGGCCATGGCGGCGTACAGGACCATAGGGATCGAGGGCGGGATGATGACCGCGAGCGTGGCTGAGGACGATACCACCGCGGCGGCGAACTCCTTGCTGTAGCCCTTGCGCTTCATCGCTGGGATCAGGATCGAGCCAATCGCCGCCACGTCGGCCACCGCCGAACCTGAGATCTCGGCGAAGAACAGCGAGGCGCCGATGCTCGCCAGCGCCAGCGCGCCGCGGATGAAGCCGAGCAGGGCCGAGGCCAAGGCTACCAGCCGGTGCGAGATACCGGAGGCGTTCATGATCGCGCCGGCGAGAATGAACAGCGGGATCGCGATCAGCGGAAAGCTGGTCGCGCCGGTATACATCACGAGCGGCAGGTTGAGCAGCGCCTCGTTCCCATGCGAGGCAACCATCGCCACGACTGCCACCACGCCAAGGGCGATCGCAATCGGCACGTTGATAATGACCAGCGCGAGGACCGCGATGAAGAGGACGAGAGCGCTCATAGATCAACGCCCGCGGCTGTGCGGCGATGACCCCGGCAGGAATGGATGGTCTCGGGCAGGTTGAGCAGCTCGGCAGCGATAAACAATAGCGCGCCGATCGGGATCACCGACTGCGTTACCAGAACCGGCAGGTCAACCGTGGCCAGGGTGTCGCCGGCGAGCATTTGCAGCACGCGCACGCCAAACCAGGCAAGCAAAGCGAAGAACGTCAGAATACAGGCTTCACCGAGCAAGACCGCGGCGAGCCGCGGCCGCGCGGACAGCGTGGTGACAAAACCGGGAACGCCGATATGGGCGCGCTTGAGCGCGGCGAGCGCCGCGCCATAGTACGTGACCCAGGCGAGCAGCACCGAGGCAATCTCGTCATACCAGACGATCGGGTTGCCGAGATAGCGGTAAACCACGCCGAGGATCACTTCCAGCGCCAACAGCAGCAGTAGCGCGATGACGATCCATTCCAGCGCGCGCTCGAAGGCGCGGTGCAATCGCGCAAGCATGGCAGCTCCGTTTCGGGCCCGCGGTTATTTCGATCCCGCGAGCTTCAGGGCCTTGTCGATCATTTCCTTGCCGCCCGGCACGTCGCGGGCGAACTCCTCGAAAATCGGAGCGCTGGCCTTGACGAACGCCTGGCGGTCGGCGGTATTCACCTGCATGCCGGCGGCCTTGAGCTTCTCGAGCAAGTCCTTGTCCATGCGCGCCGCGGTTTCGTACACATAGGCCTGGGTCTCCTTGGCGGTTTGCTCCAGCACCCGGCGCACATCGGGCGGCAGCGTCTCCCACTTCTTGGCCGAGACCACCACATAGGCCGGTGTGTACACGTGTTCGGTCAGCGACAGGTATTTTTGCACTTCCTGGAACTTCATGGCGAAGATCTGCGGGAACGGATTCTCCTGTCCATCCATCACACCGGTCTGCAACGCCACGAAAACCTCCGACAACCCCATGGCCGAGGGGCTCGCGCCGTAAGCCTGGAACATTTTCACGCGCCACTTGCCCTTGGGCACGCGCAGCTTCATGCCCTTCAAGTCGTCGGGCGTCACGATCGGACGCTTGCTGTTGGTGATCTGGCGAAAGCCGTTCTCCCACACCGCGAGGATTTTGTAGCCCTGCTTCTCCGCGAGCGGCGCGAGCGTGGGCCAGACGATATCGCGCTCGATGCGCTGCATGTGTTGACGGTCCTTCACCAGGTAGGGCATTTCAAACAGGCCGAAGGCCGGCACCGCCGAGGACATGATGGTCGAAGGGATGGCGAAGTCCACGGTGCCAACCTTTACCTTCTGCAACACCTCGGTGTCGTCGCCCAATTGGCTTGAGCCGAACACGAGCACCTTGGCCTTGTCACCGAGCTTGGCGTTGGCGCGCCGGGCGAATTCTTCGGACGACGCCGCGAACAGCGACCCGGGGGCGCCGTCGTGGCCGAATTTGAGTTCCAGCGTTTCGGCGCACGCGACCGCCGCGATGAATAGGCCGAACACGCCCAGGACCAGCTTGAATAAGACCCGCAATTTCATTTTCGTTCCTCCTCGTTGTGATTCCGATGTTCGTTGTTTGGCGGTCGTGACGCCGGCATCGGACTTACGATGCGCTGCGTCGCCTGGCTGTTTGTTGCTGGCTCGCGTTCTCGGCCGCGAGATAAGCCATGGCCGCCGCCACCCCGCCCTGCTGGTGCGGCACGCCGGCGAGTGCCAGGCCCATCTCGACGCCGCACAGAGTGCCGCACAGCATGAGGTCGTTGAAATCGCCCAGATGCCCGATGCGGAACACTTTGCCCTGCACCTTACCGAGGCCACTGCCGAGCGACATGTTGAAGTTCTCCAGGATCACACGGCGCAGTTCGACCTCGTTGTGGCCCTCGGGCAGTAGCACCGCGGTGAGCGAGTTGCTGTACTCCCGGGGATCGAGGCCGAGCAGCTCAAGACCCCAGGCGCGCACGGCGCGCCGTGTCGCCTCGCCGAACCGCGCGTGCCGCTTGAACACATTGTCCAGGCCTTCTTCCCTGAGCATCGTGAGCGCTTCGCGCAGCCCGAAGAGCAAATTCGTCGCGGGCGTGTACGGGAAAAAGCCGCTGCTGTTGGCGGCGAGCATGTCCTCCCAGCTCCAGTACGACTTTGGCAGCCGCGCGGTTTTGGCGGCGTCGAGCGCCTTCTCGCTCATGGCATTGAAGCTCAGGCCCGGCGGCAGCATCAGGCCTTTCTGCGAGCCCGCGACGGTGACGTCCACGCCCCATTCGTCCTGGCGGTAATCCAGAGAGGCGAGCGAGGAGATGGTGTCGACCATGAACAGCGCCGGATGCCGCGCGCGATTCATGGCCTGGCGAATCTCGGCGATGCGGCTGGCGATGCCGGTGGAGGTCTCGTTGTGCACCACCAACACCGCCTTGATGCGGTGCGCGCGATCGGCGTTCAGTTTTTCTTCCACTGCCGTCGGATCCGCGCCGTGGCGCCAGTCGCCCGGGACGAAGTCCACCTCGAGTCCAAGCTTGCCGGCTATCCGGCGCCACAGCGTGGCGAAGTGACCGGTCTCGAACATTAATACGGCATCGCCGGGGGATAAGGTATTCACCAGCGCCGCTTCCCAGGCGCCGGTGCCGGAGGCGGGATAGATCACCGCCTTGCCGGTAGTCTTGAAGACGCTCTTGAGGCCTTCGAAACATTCGCGCGCGAGCGCGGCGAACTCGGGACCGCGGTGATCAATGGTAGGGCGATCGATGGCGCGCAGCACGCGCTCCGGGATATTGGTCGGTCCGGGAATCTGCAGGAAGTGGCGGGCGCTCTGTAACGGCACGGCCGATCTCCATCGCAACACCGCTGACGCTTTGTCGTTATCGTTATGCGCCGGGATCATCCTTTATAACGCTCTTTACCAACCCACGCAACCCGTGCCGCGGCGCTCGCCTGAAATGTCAGTTGCAATTCGGAAGCGATGGCGGCCGGAGCACTCGCGCTCACACGCTGTGATGCGAATCGGTTTTAGCGTGCAATCGTTTCGTATCGTGGAAAGCTTTGGAATTTTTTGCTGGGAAGCAGTTGGTGCGCGCGCACGGCGCTAGGACCATCGCGTCCCGTATATCTGACATCCTTGACACCATGGTGGTACCTCCGTGAAATGCAGGGCTTTACGCGATTGGAGAGTCCGCGCGGCTACCATATATAGGAATCGGCATCTTTAATCGCGCCCCACGCGGACGGCAGGAAGCGTATTATTCGCTATCTATGAAATCCATTTCCCCGAACACCGCGGCGCCCGACGGCATCAGCGAGGCGCTCGCCAGCCGGCGCATCCGCGAGATTCCGTACAACTACACCTCGTTTTCCGACCGCGAGATCGTCATCCGCTTTCTCGGCGAGGAGACGTGGCGGGTACTCGACACCCTGCGCGAGCAGCGCCGCACTGGGCGCTCCGCACGCATGCTCTTCGAGGTGCTGGGCGACATGTGGGTCATCACCCGCAACCCGTTCATCCAGGATGACCTCATGGAGAACCCGAAGCGCTGGGAGTCGCTCACGCACGCGCTGCATCACCGCCTCGACCAGATCCTGGCGCGCGCCGAGGGCAATGAACTCGCGCTCCGGCTCGAGGACGCGGCGCGCGTGGCGGTGCGCCGGTTCGAGACCTGGCTGCCGGAGCAGAAAGAACTGCGCCGCAAGGCACTGAAGCGATTGGCCAAGGTCACCCGCCGCGACAACATCGGCTTCGACGGTATGGCGCGCGTGTCGCACGTCACCGACGCCAGCGACTGGCGCGTCGAGCTGCCGTTCGTGGTCATCTCGCCCGACACCGAGGACGAAGTGGTGCACATCGTGCGCGCCTGCATCGATCTCGGGCTCACCATCATCCCGCGCGGCGGCGGCACCGGCTACACCGGCAGCGCCGTGCCGTTGTTCGCCGATACCGCCATCATCAACACCGAAAAACTGGAAGGCCTGGGCGCGGTGGAAATGCGCGCCCTGCCCGGCGTCGCGCAGCCGGTGCCGACGGTGCGCGGCGAGGCCGGCGTGGTCACGCGGCGCGTCGCGGAAATCGCCGGACAATCGGGTTACGTGTTCGCGGTCGATCCCACCTCGCAGGACGCCTGCACTCTCGGCGGCAACGTTGCGATGAACGCCGGCGGCAAGAAGGCGGTGCGCTGGGGCACAACGCTCGACAACCTCGCCGCGTGGCGCATGGTCACGCCGGACGCGCAGTGGCTCGAGGTCGAACGGCTCGACCACAACCTCGGCAAGATTCACGAGCAGGAGACGGTGCGCTTTCGTCTCACCCGTTACGCCGCCGACGGCCGCACGCGTCTCGGCGAACCGGCGGAACTGAAAATTCCCGGACGCGAGTTGCGCAAGCCCGGTCTCGGCAAGGACGTCACCTCGAAGTTCCTCGGCGGGCTGCCGGGCGTGCAGAAGGAAGGCTGTGACGGGATCATCACCTCGGCGGTGTTCGTGCTGCACCGGATGCCGCGTTTCCTGCGCACGGTGTGTCTCGAATTCTTCGGCGCCGACATCGCGCCGGCGGTGGCGGCGATCGTGGAGATAAAGCGTCACATTGACAGCGAACCGGGCGTGGCGCTGACCGGGCTTGAGCACCTCGACGAGCGCTACGTGAAGGCAGTGAACTACAGCACCAAGGCGGCGCGGCGCGAGCGTCCGAAGATGGTGCTGATGGCGGATATCGCCGGCGACGACGAGGACGCCGTGGCGCGCGCCGCCGCGCACGTGGTGCAGCTGGCGAACCGGCGCGACGGCGAGGGCTTCATCGCCGTGAGCCCCGAGGCGCGCGCCCGTTTC
>NZ_JBGQKW010000006.1:0-58250 GCF_041499725.1 Sulfuricaulis sp. | reverse complement strand
GCCATTCCCGGCCTGGCCCTGATCGTCATCACCTTGGTGATTATCCGCGGCTACCCCGGCATGGACATCGCCGGCTTCAAAGGAATCGAACCATGGATGGCCGCCACCAAAGTATTCGGGATGCAGAAACCGCTAACCGACGCCTTCCATCTCAACTACATCCTGCTCGGCATCATCGCCGGCTTGCTTTACCGCAATGTGATCTTCGGCGGGGAAATCCCGGCAATCTTCAGTGACGGATTCAAGCTCTCACGTCTCATGATCAAGACCGGCATCATCCTGCTCGGCTCGCTCTACACCGTACAGGCCATCGTGCAACTCGGCGCCTTCGCCATTTTCCTGATCGGCGGCTTCGTGCTCCTGACCATCGTGATGGTATTGTGGCTCGGCAAGGTATTCGGGATAGATCGCTCGATGACCGGCGTGCTCGCCAATGCGCTTAGCATCTGTGGCGTCAGTGCAGCGGTGGCCACGGCTCCGGCGGTGGAAGGCAGGGCGTCTCAGGTCGCTTACGCCATCGCCACCATTCTGGGTTTCGGCATCTTGACCATGTTCATCAGCCCCTTCATCGGCCACGCCTTGGGTCTAACCGACCTGCAATACGGCGCCTGGATCGGCACCGGCATTCTCAATTCTGGCCAGGTACTGGCGGCGGCGCTCGCGTTCAACCCCACGATTGCGCCTGGCACGGCGGTATCTGTCGGAGAGATCTGGAACATCATGCGCGTGATCTCCATCCCGTTCGCCGTATTTATCGTAACGGTGTGGTACTGGGCCGGCAAGGAAGCGCAAGAGAGCAAGACTGCACGCAAAAGCCTGGGGACGCTATTAGTGGAAAAGTTCCCGGTGTTCGTCATCGGCTTCCTGGTCGTGGTGCTGCTCACCAGCCTCGGCGCTTTCGGCGATGTCGGCCTCAAAGGCGGACCGGCGGCCTCCGCGACCATCAAGATGTTGCGTATGTGGATGCAGTGGATCTTCGGCTTCGGTCTCGTGGGTCTTGGCGGCTACATCAGCTTCCGGGAACTCAGCCAAGCCGGTGGCGCGCCGCTCAAGATCGGACTCATCGTGGGTGTGACCAAATACGTTCTGGCGCTCATCGTGGTCCTGATCATCAAAGACTACCTGGTATCCATTTAATACCTAAGGGGAAACGAATATGGCTAAAGCAGGAAGTGAAACAGTCGGCGCTGCCGGCGATAAGAGCAAAATGACGCTGTTCAAGGATGACCGCGCCGAGGATATCGGTGCGATCGTGGTAGCGACGCTCGTCATTGCCGTCATCATGCTTGCAACCATGGGCAAGACAACCAGCCCACCCGCGCCAGCACCGGCGAGCCCTCCGGCCATCACGGCCCCGGCGGCTCCCGCCGCACCGGCACCCGCTCCGACGGCGCCGACGGCTCCCGTGACAAAATAGCCGAACCGACAACTTGCGGTGACGCATATTGTCGTGGCCATCGACGGTTCAGCGGCCTCGCAAGAGGCCCTGAACCAGGCTGCCAATATCGCCCGTCAGAGTCATGCCGACCTGACGGGCGTTTTTGTCATAGACAGCCAGTGGCCGGACTTCATCGGCAACGACTGGCAGTCTTCCAAGGGCGCGCGCCAGGGATTTCTCGACTACATCCAGGATGAACAGGAGCAGCAGGCCGAGGCGGCGCGCCGGCAATTCGAAGCCACCGTCAATGGCATGTCGGCGGCGGTGTTTTCGGTGGAGGCAGGCGACCCGGTGGAGGTAATCCTGCAGCTCGCTAATAAACCATCCACCGATCTGCTGGTGCTGAGCCGGCGGGTATTCCAAGTCAGCGGACGGCCCAGCCTCAAGACCCTGGGTGAAAGACTGGCCAAAAAGGCGACCAAGCCGTTTCTGCTGTATCCGTAGTTAGGAAAGCAGTGATTAAGTCATTCCGTTCGTGCTGAGCTTGTCGATATACGAACGGCAAATACGGCACTTAACAGGGTCGCCATATGTTCGTGGTTCGACTGGCTCACCACGAACGGACTGAATCAGGGCTTGAATTTTTTGTCGGCCGGCGGGACTTTGTCGCGCGGCTGTTCGATCACCTGAAAGAAAACTTCACCCTTCTTAACCATCCCGAGTTCCGTCCGGGCGCGCTCCTCGATCGCCGCCAGCCCCTGCTTGAGGTCGTTCACGTCGGCCTCGAGTGCCTGATTGCGATCCTTCAACCGGGCGTTTTCCTGTTCCTGCGCGGCGATTTCGCGGTCGAGACGCCACACGGCAAATACGCCGCCGTTGCCGAACCACAGCGGATATTGCAGCAGCACCAGAATCGCTAACAGGACATAGGTGGCGATCTTCACGAGCTTCATTCTAGCCAACCGAGCAGATGGCACCCGGGGCAGCGCTACCTGGCAAGCATGGGAAAGGCGCGGCGTCCGGGATAGCGGCTCGCGGAACCCAGTTCTTCCTCGATGCCCAGCAGCCGGTTGTACTTGGCCACGCGGTCAGAGCGCGACAGCGAGCCGGTCTTGATCTGTCCGCTGCCGGTGGCTACCGCGAGATCGGCGATAAACGTGTCCTCGGTCTCGCCCGAACGGTGCGAGATGACGGTCGTGTAACCGGCCTGACGTGCCATGGCGATGGCCGCCAAAGTCTCGCTCAGCGTGCCGATCTGATTGACCTTGATAAGAATGGAATTCGCAACGCCCCGTTTGATGCCTTCCTGGAGAATCGCCGTGTTCGTGACGAATATATCGTCGCCCACGATCTGAATTTTTTTGCCGAGCTTTTTCGTCATCAGCTCCCACCCAACCCAGTCACTCTCGCCACAACCGTCTTCGAGGGTGATGATCGGATACCGGGCGACCCAGTCGGCCATTTTGTCGATTAACTGTTCGGCCGTCAGGCTGGCATGTTCCGACTCAAGTTCGTATTTTCCGTTTTTATTGAATTCGGAGCTGGCCGCGTCGATGCCGAGACACACATCGGCGCCCGGTTTATATCCGGCCTTCTCGATGCCTTGCAGGATAACCTGTAACGCCGCTTCGTTGGATTGGAGATCCGGGGCAAACCCGCCCTCATCGCCCACGGTGGTGTTGAGTTTCATTCCGCGCAGTACTTTTTTCAGGGCGTGAAACACCTCGGCGCCGCAACGCAGCGCTTCGGCAAATGTCGCGGCGCCCACCGGCAAGATCATGAATTCCTGGAAATCGATGTTGTTGTCGGCATGCGCACCGCCGTTGATGACGTTCATCATCGGTACCGGTAACTGCATCGGCACGCCTCCCGCCAGACCGTTGAGGTAACGGTAGAGCGGCTGACTGGCTTCGGCCGCCGCCGCACGCACGCACGCGAGCGACACCGCGAGCGTGGCATTGGCGCCGAGACGGGATTTGTTTTCCGTGCCGTCGAGATCGATCAGGGTACGATCGATGGCCGCCTGATCGTTCGCCTCCCTGCCGAGCAGCGCCTGGCGTATTTCGCCATTGACGTTGGCACAGGCCTTTTTGACGCCCTTGCCGCCATAACGCCGGGCATCGCCGTCGCGCAGCTCGATGGCCTCGCGGCTGCCGGTGGAGGCGCCGGAGGGCACGGCGGCACGACCGACAGCGCCGGACTTCAGGGTGACATCCGCTTCAACAGTGGGATTCCCGCGCGAATCGAGTATCTCGCGCGCACGTATATCGATAATCGCAGCCATGGTTTTTCTTGAAATTTAAATGATAATGTAGGGTGGGTTAACGCCTGCATTTGGCGCGTAACCCAGTAGTCACATAGGTAGTCTTAATTTGGCGGCAATGACATCTCCGCAAAACCTTGTTTCTTTACACAGCTGTCCAGCTCCTTGAGGGTCTGCAACAGATTTTTCATGCGTCCCAGCGCCCAGGCGTTCGGTCCATCGGACAGCGCCTTATCCGGGTTCGGATGGGTTTCCATGAACAGGCCCGCGACGCCAGTCGCAACCGCGGCGCGCGCCAGCACCGGCACAAACTCGCGCTGACCGCCGCTCCTCGTGCCCTGCCCGCCGGGCAACTGCACCGAATGCGTTGCATCGAACACCACCGGACATCCGGTCTCGCGCATGATCGCGAGCGAGCGCATGTCCGACACCAGGTTATTGTAACCGAAAGACACACCGCGTTCGCACACCAGGATACGATCCTTGCCACCGGCCTCGACCGCCTTGTCCACGACGTTCTTCATGTCGTGCGGCGCCAGGAACTGGCCCTTCTTGATGTTCACCGGCTTGCCGGCCGCGACCACGGCGCGGATGAAATCCGTCTGCCGGCACAGGAAGGCGGGCGTTTGCAACACGTCCACGGCCGCGGCGACGGCGTCGATGTCCTCGGCCTCATGCACGTCCGTCAGCACCGGCACGCCGATCTGTTTCCGCACCTTGGCCAGTATCGCCAGGCCCTGCTCCATGCCGAGGCCGCGATAGGACTTTGATGAGCTGCGGTTGGCCTTGTCATAGGACGATTTGTAGATGAACGGGATGCCGAGACTCCGGGTGATTTCCTTGAGCTGGCCGGCGGTATCCAGAGCCATGGCCTCGGATTCAATCACGCACGGACCGGCAATGAGGAAAAACGGCCGGTCGAGCCCGGCCTCGAAACCGCAAAGCTTCATGTGGCGGCGGCCTGCGGGCGCGTGATCGTCTGGGCATGGCGCGCCCGGGCGGCCTGTACATAGCCGGTGAACAGCGGATGACCGTCACGCGGCGTGGAGGTGAATTCCGGATGGAACTGCACGCCCACGAACCAGGGGTGATCCGCCAGTTCGATGATTTCGACCAGCGTGCCGTCCACGGAGGTGCCGGCAACCACCAGGCCCTTCTCCGGGAGGCTGTCGCGATACTGGTTGTTGAATTCGTAGCGGTGGCGGTGACGCTCAACGATGGAATCCTTGCCGTACAGACCACGCACATGCGTCCCCGGCATCAGCTTGCATTCCTGGCCGCCCAGACGCATGGTGCCGCCGAGATCGCCGCCCGCGTTGCGTTTTTCCTTGCCGCCTTCCGAGGTGGTCCATTCGGTAATCATGGCGATCACCGGATGCGGCGTCTTGGGATTGAATTCGGTACTGTGGGCGCCCTTGAGACCTGCGACGTTACGCGCATACTCGATCACGGCGACCTGCATGCCGAGGCAAATGCCGAGATAAGGAACACCGTGGGTGCGCGCATAGTGGGCGGCCTTGATCTTGCCTTCGATGCCGCGCTCGCCGAAACCGCCTGGCACGAGGATGGCGTCCACGTCCTCGAGCTGGGCCGTGCCCTGGCTGTCGATCAGTTCGGAATCCACGTATCGGATATTGACGCAGGTGTGCGTATGCAGGCCGGCGTGTTTCAGGGCCTCGGACAGGGACTTATAGGATTCCGTGAGGTGCACGTATTTGCCGACCATGGCGACCGTGATCGTATCGGTCGGATGTTCCATGGCGTGCACCACCTTGTCCCATTCGCCGAGATTGGCCTTGCGTGCATTGAGATGCAGCTTCTCCACCACGATCTCGTCCAGACCCTGCTCGTGCAGCAGCCGCGGAATCTTGTAGATATTGTCCACGTCGATGGCCGAGATGACGGCGCGCGTGGGGACATTGGTGAACAGCGCGATCTTGCGTCGATCGTCCTCCGGCAACGGGCGTTCCGCGCGGCATAGCAAGATATCTGGCTGAATGCCGAGCGACAGCAGTTCCTTGACCGAGTGCTGGGTGGGTTTGGTCTTGAGTTCGCCCGCCGCCGCGATGTACGGCACCAGCGTCAGATGCAGATACACGACATTGCTTGGCCCCTGCTCCACGCCCATCTGGCGGATCGCCTCGAGAAACGGTTGCGATTCGATGTCGCCCACCGTTCCGCCGATTT
Organism: Sulfuricaulis sp.; assembly: GCF_041499725.1. GTDB lineage: Bacteria > Pseudomonadota > Gammaproteobacteria > Acidiferrobacterales > Sulfurifustaceae > Sulfuricaulis. The sequence goes on along the minus strand of NZ_JBGQKW010000006.1, from coordinate 52,422 downwards.
CGACCAAGGCCACGTCGGCGTCGTTCGCGCCCTGCTGAATGCAGCGTTTGATCTCGTCCGTGATGTGCGGGATGACCTGCACGGTCGCGCCCAGATAATCGCCGCGGCGTTCCTTGCGGATGACGTTCTCGTAAATTTTGCCGGTGGTGAAGTTGTTGCGTTTCGTCATCGTGGTGCGCACGAAACGCTCGTAGTGCCCGAGATCGAGATCGGTCTCGGCGCCGTCCTGCGTGACGTACACTTCGCCATGCTGATACGGGCTCATGGTGCCCGGATCGACGTTAATATAGGGGTCCAGCTTGAGGAGAGTGACCTTGAGGCCGCGCGCTTCAAGGATGGTGCCCAGCGAGGCGGAGGCGATTCCTTTACCCAAGGAGGACACCACACCGCCGGTCACAAAAACAAATTTGGTCATTTCGGCCCGTTTAGCAGGAGTTGAATAACACCGCAGAACGGATACACAAGTTACCAGATGGCAGCGTTTTTCACAACTATTTTATTCTAAAAACCGCCACGGCCGATGCGGGCGAAACCCGGCGTCACAAAGTTGCACCGCATCCCTAAGGCGCGAGGGAGACCGAGTAGTCCCCTCGCGCACACGGAACACGGGAAGGCTCAGGCCAAAGCCGGCAACGACGCGGAAAAGCTTCCCTTACTTCGCATAGCCGATCACTTCAACCTCGACGCGGCGATTCTGCGCGCGGCCTTTGGCTGTCTTGTTATCGGCAATCGGCTTGTCTTCGCCCATTCCGGCCACCTCCATCTTGCTGGCATCGGCGCCGATACTGATCAGGTAATCGCGTACCGCTTCGGCGCGCCGTACCGACAGCTTCTGGTTGTATTCGGGCGTGCCGGAGCTGTCCGTGTGGCCGGTAATTTTCACCGTCTTGGCTTCGCTCATCTCCGCTCGCGTCTGTTCGCGGTACTCCTTGATCTTCTGCTCTCCCGCAGGCGTCAGATTTGACTTGTTGACGGCAAACAGTGCCGCCGCCTCGAACACCATTACTTTCGGGGTCGGCGCCACCACTACGGGTGCAGGCTCGGGTGCGGGCGCAACCACCGGTGCGGGTGCAGGCGCGGGTGCGACAACCTTCGGCTCGGGGAACAACTCGGGGTGACACTCCTTGGTGGCGTTATCTTTATTCCAGGCGGATGTCAGAATACATTTTCCGCCGCTGTCGTGCTCGACTTTGCCGCTCGCGTCGTAGCTATATCCCGGCGACATCGCCGCCTGTGCGGAAAACGCCGTGACCGTGGCGACCAGCAGTGACGAAAACGTCAGCGTGGGCGAAAAGGCTTGTTTGTGTTTGTTCATGGCTCGGATCCTCTAAAAAATAGTATGTAATGATGGTCTACAACTGCGCAGACCGTTTGCAATCCGTATATATAGTGTTATCTACGGATGCGAAACCAGACATCGACATCCAACATTAACCGTGCACACTATTGTGTCGGTATCAGAAACACCGGGATATTGGACCTTGGTCCAATGTTTGGTGTGCTGCCGTGGTCGACACGTGAAGCATCCATGCGCCGTGGACTCCGCTTACGGTGGGCGCGTGTTACCGTCAACGGATGGGAAATAGCGGCGACGCGTTCATGTCACTTCGGAAAAAGGAACGCGAGTTGCAGCCGCAACTGCCAGTTCGGCGCGTTATCGGGACGCTCGACGTTGTAGTACGCTGACACCTGGGCATTGACGGGCTGTTTGCCGATTCTGAAGATCTGGCCGATGCCCAGCCCCAGCGGCACGGTCCATTCGTTGCCGCTGTCGGCGGCCTTCCAATTAGCGGTGATGATCGGCGAGAACGTCAGGTAACGCCCGGGGTGTTGCGGATAGTTGTAGTTGATAAAGGGTTGAAGCAGGAATTGGTTCACGGCAGGACGATAGCCACCCGACACCGACCAGATATTATTAACGAGCCCGCCGTAAACCCAGTGTCCATCGATCTTCAGCAGCACCGCCGTGGGGCCGAGCCCGGTTTTACCTTGTCCGAGTCGATCGTTGTTGGCGGTGTCGAACTGCGCGATCGCGCCCGCCCCCCAGATCCAGCCGCCAGCGGTCGGTTTGACCGGCGAGAGAAAAGCCGAAAACTGGATGTCGCCCAAGCCGGTCGTGCTGTCCTGGTTTTGCACGAATGCGGGTTGCGAGATTATAGGAATGATCGTACGGGTGATGAGGTTCCAATCGGCATTGAGATGCACGGGGTAAACCGGCTGGATGTTGAGCACTTCCTGGGTCTTGTTCAGCGGTCCGCTATTGAAGTTGGCGTTGTATTGAAATGGCAGGCTGATCATATCGGCCACCGGGTTCTGCGCCTTCTTCGCCAATTCGGTTGCGTTCTCATCGGCCTGGGCGGCGATTGCCGCGATGACCAACGCGACACCGAAGACGCCGCATTGAAATTTCACGCTCAACTTTGCCGGTTTCATGGCTCAATTCCCTAGTCCGGTTGATCCGGAAATAAAAAAGTTAGCACCCAGACTGCGGTTGAGGTATTGGACCTTGGTCTAACCAAGTGGCCTGAATAACCGACCGATTCGGACTCGAACAGATGACGGCGACCACGGCAGGCAGTCGCATGCCCCTCCTGAAGATTACTTTCGTCGCTTTCAGAAAGTGAAGCGCGGTCCCAGATAGAGGTAGAAGCTGTGATCACCCGTGTCCGCGCGACCGTAAGCGAGATAGAAGGGTCCGATCGGGGTATCCACTCCCAGGAACACGCTGCCGGCGGTGATGGCGTTGTTGTAGGAAACATCTTTCGAATCCTGCCACACGTTGCCGCGCTCGAGGGTTACGCCGAGGTAGGACTTGAATAACTGAATGTCATTGATACGACGATAGTAGGCTAGTGTGATCAGTCCCGCGTCCTGGCCACTCAATTGGCCCTCCTGCAATCCGGAGAGACGCAGGAAGCCGCCCAGCCGAACCCGCGCTCCCAGGGGCGCGGTGCCGTCCAGCGTGCTGAAGCCAGAAATCCTGCCAACCACGGTATTACGACCCCAGGTAAAGGCATGAAGAAAGTCCAAAATAGCCTGATCGTAATCCGTGCTGGCACCGTACCCATCGCGCGAGACGCGGTACTCGGCCCTGCCGAAATGGCCCGTGCGGGGAAAATTGACGCTGTCCACCCTGTCATCGGATAACCTCAGGAAAACATAGCCCAGGTCCACGTCTATGTCCGGCGCCGGCGCACCGACTGTGACCTCGGCCGTGCCGCTTGCCCGATAGTAGCCGAGCCTGCCTTCGCCCCAAGTGCCGAAATCCCGGCCTGCCGCCAGTTCCAACTTGGTGCTGGCCAGCAGATAGCGGGAAAGCCGGTTACCATCGTTATCGAAAACATCCTCGTTCGTTTTTTCGTAGCCGACCTTGCCGGTTGCGAAGTAGCGGGACAGCGGATCGAGAGGCTGGTACAGCTCCGTGAAAATGCCCGGTTCATCGCCCACTTGCCCACCCAGGCGCCATTCTCCGTTGAGCGCGTTGATCTCGGTGCGCGTATAAAGGACGCCTGCCTTGAATGTACTCTCACCCTTAAAGTTATTGGCAGTGGCGAGTCCGAACTGGAGGTAGCCCGGACCCCAGTGCTTCTCCGTGACGCTGATCACCAGGACGTTCTTGCCGTCCTCGCGCACCACGTCGTAGCGTACGGACTCGAATATCTCGAGCCCGTAGATCTGGCCGATGTCCTGCTCCAGTCGTTCCATGTCGAGCGGCTGACCCGGCTTGGCCGAGATGCGCTCGGCAATGACGGCGTCACCGACCCGGGAGTGATTGTCGATGCGCACCAAATCGATCACCGGCGCCTCCTGCCGGGGGCGCGCGTGCTGCGCGCGAAACCGCGCATAATCCTGCGGGCTGAGGGAATAGCGTCGCAAGGCGTCGATCGCATCTCGCGCGCTGCGCTCGCCGATCGGGAAGGTCTCAGTCACTCGTTCGAAGTCGCCACCGCCGATGTCTCCAAGCGACGGGCGAATGAGGACGTCACGCGGCCTCAGAGTCTTCAGCTGCTGCTCGGAATTAAGGGTGAACAGGTAGTTGGCGAGCTGTCCGGTGACGCTCAGCGCGCTGGTGATTTCCTTGCGGCTGAAAAGTCCGCTGCCCACGTCCACCACGATCAGAACCTCGGCGCCCATGTCGCGCGCCACGTTCACGGGCACGTTGTTGGCAATGCCGCCGTCCACCAGCAACCGGCCATCGATCTCCACCGGATCGAACGCCGCCGGCACCGCCATGCTGGCGCGGATGGACTTGCTGAGGTTGCCCTTTGCCAACACAACCGGTTTGCCGGTCTCGATGTCGGCGGCCACGGCCCGGTAGGGAATGGGCAGGCGATTGAAGTCCTTCACTTCAACCACGGGCAGAGTGAGCCGGTTGAGTGCCAGGTCGAACTTCTGACCGCGGATATAGGCGAGCGGGATATCGATCTTGCCGTCGTTGAAACCCAGCATGGCCTTGAATGCGTAGTTGTAGTCGTCGCTCTTGCGGCGGAAAGATCGGTCCGCGCGATTGGGATCGTCCTGGAACAGGTCTTTCCAGTCCATCGCCCGCATTTCGCGTTCTATCTCCTCCGAATTCATACCGGAGGCATAAAGGCCGCCGACGATGGAGCCCATGCTGGTGCCGACGACGTAATCAACGGGAATGCGCAACTCCTCCAGCACCTTCAGCACCCCCACGTGCGCGCCCCCGCGTGCACCCCCGCCGCCCAGCACGAGACCGATGCGCGGCCGCCGGGCGGCGGTAGATTCATCCGCCGCGTTGACAGCCAGTGCCGGCAACACGAACAGGACCGCCAGCGCCAGAGCCAAGAGCCCAATCGCCCAACGATTCCTATAACCTGCGCCGATGGCAATTGTTAGTGGCAGAGAACACTCCTTAATGTCAGGACGAACGAGCGCAGCGAGTAGGGCTTCATTTTTGTCTTGTGTGCTTCCATCGTGCTCTTGCAGTTTCTCAAAGACGCCTCGATGCGTCTATGGGGAAGCAGATAACTGTGCTCCCGGCAATCCCGCGCGGATTTGCCGGGAGAAATCCGCGGCCTTGTCCGCCGCCTGGGCGCGTGTGTTGACGTGCGCGCGGCGCTGGAGCGCGGCGAACGGCAGGCTGCTGTCGAGCCTCCCGATCTCGTACAGATATTCGGGCACGTAGCCGCTCGCCAGGACCTTCCAGGAAAGGGGCGGGTGACCCGGGTTGATACGGGTATGCATCCAGATCGCGGTGGTGCAGTTGGTGGTGAGCGTGTTGTACCATTCCGGCCGGTCCTTGAGTGCGTTGATTTCCTCGATGTACTGGAGAAACACGCGGCGTCCTTTCTCGGCCGAACCGTTCACGCGATAGACGTAGACATCCTCCGGCGGATCTTTGCGGTAGTTGGTGCGCAAACGGATAACGTCGCGCTCGTCGGCCACCACATAATAGAGTTCGTACTGCCTGAAAAATCCTTTCACTGTCGAATAGCCCTCACCGCGCTCCTTGCGTGTCTCGATGGAGATGGCGAGATGATCCCCGCCTTGGAAGTCGAAACTCAGGAAAATATGGGCAATGGCCGGCCCCATCCAGTAGGAAGCGATGAGGTCCACTCCATCGAGCTTGCGCAGGTCGAAGGTCTTATCGTAGTACGCGGGAGTGAAATCGGTTTCGGTCCGGTAGACGAAGTTGCGGATGTTGTGCACCGTGACCCGGTCGCCGTCGATGATGGCGTACGGCAGGATCGCGACATCCGGCTGCCAGTCGCGGTCGTTGGACGGCGCGAGGCTGCTCCACCAGGACAGCAGCGCCGCAAACAGCACGAGGTAAACCGCGAGCACGCGCCAACGCCACCGCGGCAGCGCGAACCCGACGAACGCGATCAGGGAAGCCAGGGCAAACGCGGTGGCGAGCCCTGTCCGCAGGGCAAGGCTCTCGTGGTCGAAGTAATAGAGAGCCAGCACCCCCCAACCGGCTATGCCCAACAGGAGCAGCCCCACGAATACAATGCCGGCGAGCCTGGCGAAACGTTTGAAGAACGTCGCCGGGGGCTTCATGCGCGCCGCGGAAGGACCGCCTCAGACGCTCGCACGATTGCGCTCAGACATTGTCTCGCTCCATCGGCAATCAAACTGCCGTTATGCAACGTGCCGCTCACACAGGACGGGCGACGGAGTGGCCGGTTAACGCGGACGCAGATTCTTGCCGGCGAAATCCGCCGCGAGCTGAGCCCAATTGTCTAGAATAGGCTTCACATTATCGAGGGCCACCATCTTCTCGCCCTTATCTTCCCCCTCTTTCACCTTTTTCACCTCGGTACCGGTACCCTTCTTAACGACCGCGCCAATCCGCTCGCCCGATTGGCTGTCGAGCACCTCGAGCTCGGTGCATAGCTCCGCATTCTTGGCGCGCGCCCCGGCCGCCCCCTTGACGCCCTGGACAATCAGCGCAATCGGAATGTATTGATAGGCCTTGAGCGCCGCCGTCTCGGCCGCCACCGCGGTGAGCGCCACACGCATACGCACCACGCCGGGACCCGCCTGGTCCACGACTGTGGTCTTCTCGCCGATCTTCTGGCGCAACGCCTGATCGAAATAATCCCTGATCTGATCCAGGGTCGCCGAGTCGACGTTCTTGTCCGGATGGGGTGCCGGATAAAACTCGACGCGATCGATCATGACCTTGCTATATTTGCCGGAGGTCAGTTTCGGACTGATGTAACGCATCACCTTGTCTCCTTTCGCGTCTTTCTCTTCCTTGAGCTGCGAGTAGTCCTTTAGGAATCCGGAGTATTGTTCTTTTTTGACCAGCGTGTCGCTCGCATTGGCCGCAAATGGCATGGCGATGGCGATGGCGACGGCAAAAACCGTCAGGGTACGCGTGAGCGATGTCATCATGGTGTGGTCCTCGTAAAAGTGTGCAAGATGAAAAGAAGCAAGCCTGTCCTCCACGACAGCCTATCCCTGCTGCAGTGGGTCAGGAATTGGACTTTGGTCTAACACGGCAACCACCTTGCTAAAGTGCCTGACAAAATGGAATTTTCCGCCGGTTTCTCCTAGATTGCGCACTGCCGGTTTATCTGAGCTTTTCCGCATATATTTGCGCCGCGCGCCGCACGGCGGATCGGGATCGTCGGGGCTCGCAATAACCAACCGGCCGAATCGAAAAGACCGCATTGGCAGCGCTTAGCCGCAGTCGCCACCGAGCAGTCCGGCCTTCAGGCTCGGGTTCGGCGGCGTGGCGCCCAGCCAGATCGAAAGGAACGCCTTCGCGAAGTCATCCCCTTCGATGGTGCCTTTGACCGTTCCATTCACATTCACCTCGATGCCCGCGCCCGGCTTGGCAACGAAGGTCAGCCGCTGTCCGGTCTTCATATCCGCCATCCAACCCTTGAGCTTCTCGATCCGTTCCTTGAGCGCGGGCAATTGGGCCTTGGCGTTATTGTCAAAACCCTCCTGCCAACCCTTGCTCAAGTCGGCGCCGTCGACATCGCGCAGGAACTGAAGGATAAGCTCCTTGCGAGTGTTGGATGCGAGGATCGCGTTCGCATCGGTGGAGGTCTGCGCCACGTACAGCGCGGCGACATAGACGTTGACCTTGAAGGCCGTCGCCTGGCGCAGACCAAGGCCGTTGAGCACCAGCGCGGTTCCTCCAGCCTGCGTTTGGTCTGGGAAGTTGACGCCTTTGCATTCCTTGCCGTGCGCAGGCGCGGCGGCGAGTGCGGCGAGCAACGCCACGGCGCGGAGATTTTGTGTAAGCGTAGTTTTCATCGTTGCGTCCTTATCGTTGGTCATTTCACTAACTCGATTTCACTTGGCCCCCAGGTCTTGTCGAACCACAGCTGGAGCCCGGGATCCTTCCCATCCTTAACTTTATCGAGCCGTCCCGGCGCCGGGCTCGGGCGGGCGCGCCGGCGCGGCGTACCACTGCTCACGCGACACGACCTTTGCCTGCGTCGGGTCCGCCTCGTAAGCCGGCGTCATAATCTGCACGCCGTATTCGTTGAACACGTCGAGGATGTTCTGGTGCAGCGCCGTGTAGAGCAGCGCCATGGTGTGCGGGTCGTCGCAATAGACATTGAGCTCATACGTCACGGCAAAGTCACCTAGCAACTTCTGCAGTACGAACGGCACGGGTTCTCGAAGCAGCCCGGGCGTGCGCTCAGCGGCGAGCTGCAGCATCGCCTCGACCTGGCGCCAGGGCGTCTCGTAGCCGATCCCGACGGTGGTGTGCAGGATCAGCCCGTGCGAGCGCGCGAGCCTGCTGTAGTTGACAACGTGACTGCCGACGATCAGTGAATTCGGGACAGTGATCTCCTCGTTCTTGATGGTGCGCAGGTGCGTCACCATGAGCCGGATTTCGGTCACGTCGCCGGTGATATCGTTGACCCGGATGCGATCGCCCACTTTGAACGCACGGCGGTAAAGTACGGAATAGCCCGCAATCAGGTTGGCGATGAACGACGACGATCCCAGCGAGAAGATCACGCCGATCAGGATCGATACGCCTTTGAATGCCTCCGAGTTCGACCCGGGGATATGTGGATAGGCCACCACCAGCGCGAGCGCGATGATGAACAGGCGCACGACTTTGTATGTTGGCATGGCCCATTCGCGCTCGAAACTCCTGGGTGCAATCGTGCCCTGCTCGATGCCGGTGAAGAACAGCCGCATGAGCCTCAGGATATAGCGTGTCACAATCGCCAGGATCGCCACGAACACCAGACCCGGCATGGCGCCGAGCAACCCCGTACCCATGGTGCGCAGCGGATCGATGAATATCGCCAGCAGCGACCCTGCGAACGGGCGGGTCCACGGATACAGTCCGAGGACGAAGTTCGCATACAGATAGGCGGCCACCAGCACCGCGAGCACGTGCAGGCCCTGGAGCAGACCGCGCACCGACTTCCACACCTGTCCCGCCAAAATGATCTGGTGGGACTGGGCCTGCAAGCCTTCGATCCGTGACTGGAAGCGCCGCTCAACGACCGCATCGAGCCGGGGGAACCCGCGTCGGAAACCGAACACCAGCAGCGCGAACGCCAGCGTCGCGCCGAGCGCATAGGCCGTGTCAATCAGCAGCACGCGCGGGATGCGGTCGTGCCTATAAGTTTCGATGGCCCGCGCGATACGCTTATGCTGAACCTCCGCGAGCACCTGGCGCCGCACGCCCTCGAGCGCGGCATCCGAGTCCAGCACGCTCATGATCAACTGCTCGCCAGCGAGGAGATTCGTCCGATCCGCGAGGTCGGCGGTGCGCAACGACTCGACGGGGATCGAGGCATCCGCCGCGATGACGCGGATGCGTTCGCTCACGCTCTGCGCGCGCTCCTCGGCCGGGAAGGCCTCGATACCGCGCACGCGGAACAGCACTTCACCGTCCAGCGTGACCGCCGCGCGCGCGTACGTCGCCGCGCCGGCTACGGACGGTGCGGCGGTCGGGACCGCTGCACCGATCTCGGCTGCGAATGCCACTGGCGCTCCGGCGAGCATCGTAAGCGACAGAACCACCATCGAGACGAACGCGCTTACCATACAATCTCCTTGGTGTCGGCATCCCAGCCCGCCGAGGTCGGCGTTACCAGGAAGCGCTACTGCACATTACAGCCGTCGTACACGCGCCGGAATTGGACCTTGGTCGTATCGCGCCGGCGCACCGGGCGACCCCGTCGCCAGGTTCGAGGCGGCGAACACCGCCGCTATGGCCCGTGCGCTACCCCTCCACAGGCAATCCGCCTTTCGTGCACGGTACGTCGGCATACACCTGACGGTCAAGAACGCCGCATCGCCTGCAACAGGTCTTCCGAACCCGCGCCCAGCTTGGTCATGCAGCGAATCGCCTGACCAAAGGAGACGTCCACGATATGCACCAGCTCGCGCGGGAAAATGTAGATGGACCCCGAAGTCGGCGTGGGGACGTCGGGGACGAATACCGTGTAGCGACCGTCTGGGTGCTCCTCGATGATGAACGACGGCGCCAGCCCGCCCTCGATTTCCACCAGCGCTACCTTGTAGCGGATGTCTTCCTCCTCGCCCGCCGCGCGTCGCGTGATGCTGCGCAGCAGCGCGTAACCCGGCACCTTCTCGAACACACTTGCCTCGACGGTGCGCGCAAGTCGCCGGCCGATCGGTGTCCTGACGCTGAGCCCGACCGCAAAGCAGCCCAGAATCACCACGAGCGATTCGAGCGTCAGCGCGATCAGGCGCGGAAACGGTATGTCGTCCGGCAGGCGCGACATGACCGGCTCGAGCAGCGGGTGTATCGCCGCCACCCCGTGCCTGATCAGAACCACGATCACAACCACCGGGAGGATGATCAACAGCCCCCCGGTCAGGGTTGTTCTTACGAAGTCGATGACAGTCTTCATGCGCTCCTACTATTGGCCTCCGCGGTCATGCTTGAATGTCGCGCCTCAAGCTCGTGCCTTCTCGTTTCTGCATCGGTTGCCGGTTCGTTCTCTTCGGTGTCGCGATTCATGGCGGTCATCGCGTAGAGCAGCTCGCGGTCGGAAGCATGGCATGCTGGGCGGCGGCGAAGACGTCGGGAACTTTGTTGATCTGCGGCCGAGCCCAGGGCGACATTGTGGACGCAAGCGTAACGCGCATTTTTCTGGCGTACACCTGTTGGAAACAGGTGTACGTGCAAGCGCGGACTGGATCTTGTCCGCCACGAGATGTCGCCGCAACCGCAATTCCGGACGGTGACCCGGACCGAATACAGCGCGCCCGGTTAATGCGCGCCCAGATTCTTGCCGGCGAAATCTGCCACGAGCTGGGCCCAATTGTCCAAAATAGGCTTCACATTATCGAGGGCCACCATCTTCTCGCCCTTCTCGGCCCCCTTTTTCACCTCTTTCACCTCGGTACCGATGCCCTTCTTCACGACCGCGCCAATCCGCTGGCCCGATTGGCTGTCGAGGACATCCATCTCGGTATATAGCTCCGCATCCTTGGCGCGCGCCCCGGCGGCCCCCTTGATGCCCTGGACAAGCAGCGCAAACGGAATGTATTGATAGGCCTTGAGCGCTGCCGTCTCGGACTTCACCGCGGTGATTACCACGCGCAAACGAACCACATCGGGACCGGCCTGAGTCACGACCGGGACCTGCGCGCCAACCTTCTTACGCAACTCTTGATCGTAGTAATCCCGGATCTGGTACAGGGTCGCCGAGTCGACGCTCTTGTCCGCTTTGGGCGCCGGATAAAACTCGACTTGATCAATCATCACCTGATGATACTGGCCGGAGGTGAGTTTCGGACTAAGGTAGCGCATCACCTTGTCTCCTTTGGCGTCTTTCTCTTCCTTGAGCTGCGAGTAGTCCTTCAGAAATCCGGAGTAATTTTCCTTTTTGACCAGCGTGTCGCTCGCATTGGCCGCAAATGGCATGGCGATGGCGATGGCGACAACGGTTAAGGCGCGTGCATACGAGTTCATCATGGTGAAGTCCTCATTCGATTAACGGTTGTGGGTACCGACCTGACGACAAACATTATTCCTCACGCCACGCGTGCGGAATTGGACCTTGGTCTAATACGAGTCCTGCCGGCTAAATCGGCGCGGCACTGCGGATTATCGCCACGGTTCAGCGGTTGATGAGGCCCGAACCGCCTCGCGGCGTGTTCCGGCCCTGGTTGTCCATGGTTGCGCGGAGCCGCCGCGGGTTCCGTTCACTGCTTCACCAATGGAATCTGGCTCGCCAAGCCGTACCAGGCGACCGCGCGGATCTTGTTTTCCAGTTGCAACGCGCGCGCCACCGTCTTGCCCGGCACTACCTTGGCAAGATTGACCGCGTAGGATTTTCGCAGCTTGATCTCCCCTTCCTGCGCGGCGAGGAACTTGTCCGTAAGCTGCTTGGCTGTGTCTTCGGTGAACGAGTTGGAACGCAGGGCGAAGGCGTAGCTCTGGATGATCTCCGAGAAATTCCGGTTGATCTGCTCGAGACCTTCCAGATAGGTCACATACACCGGCCAGAAGTTCTTGGCCTCCGCGTCCGTCAACTGCATGACGTTCGATACAAACAGGTTACGGTCGACCCGGGTCTTGCCCTGCAGTTGCTGCAGCTGGTCAAACAGCATGTCCTCCGCCAACACGGGCCAAGGGGCGAATGTCAGGGCTGCCGCGAGCAGCAACGGGGTTATCAAGCGCCTTAAGCCGCCTCGCTCAACCTCTATTGGGACAAACAGACGCGGTACGATGTAGTGACATGATTTCACTGGAAACCTCATTTCACAGTTAGGGAAGCTCTGGTTAAGTCCGCTCGTGGTGAGCCTGTCGAACCATGAGCGGACGAATCGCCTCCAATTTACGGCAATTCCCGTTCACCCTTCGAAAAGCTCAGGGCAAACGGGAGACTGTTGATGCCCGAATCAAAAGTGCCGTCAGAATCCCGTGCAGGACAACCACCGGCCACAACAGTATGCCGTTCATGCCGCCCGCGAAGCCGAGGTAGGCGAGATACAGCGTGACGGCCGCGCTGTAGGTCAACATGCCGACCAGCGGCGTGCCCGGCCAGCAAGCGACCCCCAGTGCGATCAGAGCGATGCCGGCCACGCGCGCCACCGGTATGGCGACGCCGGTAAGTTCCTCACCCAACAACAACCGCCCGACGAGCGACGGAACAATCAGCAACGCCAATCCGGTAGCGGCTTCGCCGACAGCGGCGAAAATCAACACCTTTTTCATTGCCCCAATATCACTCATTCATTCGCGCTGGCGACCCTAAAATGGCAATGGCTGGAAGCGGCTAGCGCTGCTTCGGTTCTTCAATAGGATCCGGCTCCGGTGCTTCCATAGGCGCCAGTTCTGCCTTTGCCCCCGATGCTGCCTTAGGCACCGGCTTGAAGGGTTCGAGCTTGAAGGTCAGCTTGTCGATCTTGCCGGTGAACTTGAACGGCACATCGTAGCGAAACTGCAGCATCGCTACGCCGGTGCGCGTGTCATCGCCAACGTCGAACGATTCGTCCTCGGGAAATGTGATCGGGATGGTGTGTTCCATGGAGTTTCTGTCCACTTCCTTGCCGTCCACGTAGAGCACGCCCGTCCCGCCTTTGGCCAGGCCCGGACCATCGGATTTGAAGTTGAACACGATAGTGTGCTTGCCGGCGCCCAACTCGGGCCCTGACCATGTCGTGCGTTTGAGGTTAAGAAAGTTGTAGAGGAACACCGGCTTGCCGCTACGTATGCCCGCCACACCCTTGCTCAGGAACAGGCCATAGCCGCCGATGCGGCCGCCCTCGGTAACGATCATGCCTTCCGCACCACCCTCGGGAATCGTAACCTCGGCCGTGATGGTGTAAGACTTGTTCAGAATATCCGGCGCAGCGCTGGGCGGCGTGCCGATCAGTTCGCCCGAGTAGGTGAACACCGTTTGTCCCGCCGTCAGGCTAGGGCGCGGCGTATTCCAGCGCGGGAGCGTCGTGTTGTCGAGCGGCAACACGTTGTACTTCTTCGCCTCGGTATAGAAGAGGGCCTGCATCTGCTTGACCTTCTCCGGCATCTTGGCGGCCAGGTCGTTGAACTCGGTGGGGTCCTCCTTGACGTTATAGAGTTCCCATTTGTACCCGGTCATAATATCCGGAGGCGGGGCGCTGCTCGGTTGCCACGGGAGAGTCGCCGGCGTCGTGGCTGCTATCCACCCATCGTGATAGATGGCGCGATTGCCGAGCATCTCGAAGTATTGCGTGTTGTGCCGGGTCGGGGAGTTGGCGTTCTTCTTGTCCCACGTGTACACCATGCTCACGCCTTCAATCGGCTTTTGCTTGATGCCGTTGATCCTATCGGGCGCCGGGATGCCGGTCGCTTCGAGGATGGTCGGTACGATGTCGATGACATGGCTAAACTGGCGGCGGATGCCACCCATGTCCTTGATGTGGCCGGGCCACGACATGGCCACGCCCTGAGTCGTCCCGCCGAAGTGCGACGGCACCTGCTTCACCCACTTGAACGGCGTGTCCATCGCCCACGCCCATTCTGCCGCATAATGCGGGAAGGTCTTGTCAGACCCCCAGAACGGGTACCAGAGGTACTGGGCCTTGACCGGCACGGGAATACCATTGAAGTAGGTGAACTCATTCGGCGTGCCGTTGAGCATGCCTTCGGCACTCGCGCCGTTGTCGCCACCGATGTAGATGATCAAGGTGTTGTCGAGTTGGCCGAGGTCTTCGACCGCCTGGATGACTCGTCCGATCTCATTGTCGGCGTAGGCCAGGTAGGCCCCATACACGTCCATCTGCCTGACGAAGAGTTTTTTCTCCAGCAAACCGAGGGAATCCCACGTCGGCAGTTCCTTCGGCCAAGGGGTCAGTTGAGCATTCGCTGGCATGATGCCCAATCGCTTCTGATTGTTGAAGATGGTATCGCGCACTTTGTTCCACCCATCATCGAACAAGTGCATGTCGCTGATCTTCTTGATCCACTCAGGCGTCGGATGATGTGGCGCGTGCGTGGCGCCCGGCACGTAATAGACGAACCAAGGCTTGCCAGGCGCGATCTCCTTGATCTGCTTGATGTACTGGATCGCCTCGTCGGCCATCGCCGTCTCCAGGTTCCAGCCGGGATTGCCATCGAAGGGGTAGATGGCCGTCGTATTGCGGAACAGGTTCGGCTGCCACTGGTTGGCGTCGCCTCCTACAAAGCCGTAAAAATATTCGAAGCCCATACCGTTCGGCCATTGATTGAACGGCCCGGCCTGGCTCGACTGATAGGAGGGCGTGTTGTGGTCCTTGCCGAACCACGAAGTGGCGTAACCGTTGTCCCTAAGGGTCGTGCCGATGGTGCCTTTATCAATCGGGATGATCGAGTCATAACCGGGGAACCCCGTCGCGATTTCGCCGACCACCCCGTTACCCACCGAGTGATGGTTGCGTCCCGTGATCAGTGCCGCCCGAGTCGGTGAGCACAGCGCAGTGGAGTGGAAATTGGTGTAGCGCAGTCCAGCCCTTGCGATGCGATCCATCGCAGGAGTAGGTATGACGCCGCCGAAGGTGCTTGGTGCACCGAAACCCTGGTCATCCGTCATGATGAGCAACACGTTGGGCGCGCCCTTGGGCGGAACGACACGCGGCGGCCACCACGGTTTGGACTCCGTGGCTTTCTCCTTGATCACGCCACCGAACCTTGGGTCGGGCGGCGGGAGTTGTTTGCCGCTGAGGGTGGTGGTGGCGCTGGGCGAGCCCGGCACGCCGGTGATTTGCTGAGCCAGGGTGGAGACGGGGGCCGCGAGGATGACCGCTGCGCCAAAAGCAAGGCTCGACAAGAAAGCCTTCCTTCGGAGAAGGGTTGCTGCTTTCCTCTTCATAACTCTTCTTCTTATCGCCATATACCGATAATCTCAAACGCTCCTTTCGCCGCCACCACCAGCGCGGCAGCCATGAGTTCTTGTGCGCGCGTGGTATTCGTGGATATTTCCGTCCCGGTCCGGCCCATTGGACTCGCGGTCCATATAGTCTCGAACGGAGCGCTTGTTCATTTATCCAGTATCTTCTTTCGCTGTTTGTCGTACTCGTCCTGGGTAATCGCGCCCGCATCAAGTGCCTTCTTCAGGTCCATGAGTTGCTGTCCTGTGGTCGTCGTGTTGATTTCGCTTTGTAACTTGGCGCCGCCGCCTCCACATCCGGCGAGACTCAGGACCAGCACACTCATTATGACCGCCGCAACTATGTTGAACGTCGTCTTACGCATGTCCCCTCCTTCACTAGAGAACCTTTCGTTGTCAAAGATTGCCGGGTTCGGGCCGAACGCGGCCGCCACCGACATCGCATGTACGTGCAACAGGGGATTTTCCGAGATGGGGGGGTCACTGGCCATTGGACCTTGGTCTAATGGCCGACTAATGACAGCGTGCGCCGGCCCGATAGCGCATCTCGACAATGGCATCGGGCAGAACACGCAGCTTCCAAAACAGGTAGATGGCGCCGATGAGGACGACGACAATCACGAACACGACCAGTACATCGGCAACCTTATCCACCACCTACCCGGCCATTGCCCAAGCACCGGGGCTGGCAAGGCCGCAGGCTGCGGACTCAAGAACCCGATCCAACGACGCGGTTGCGGGCACTGCTCATGCGCGCACCCACGCTAGCGCCTGCGCCAGCGCGGCGGGAGGAAAATACTCGATCGCGGTTTTGCGCAGGCCCTTGGCGGTGAACATGAACACCTGCTCTTTCCACTTCTCGTCGCCGACAATCGCCATCTTGACGATGCCATCGCCGAAATCCATCAGAAAGCTCACGTCGCCCCAGTCAACTCCTTTCTCCCAGCCCTGGAAGTTCTCGGCGCTCACGAGCACACGCGGCTTGATCCCCTGCGCGATCAGCTTCTTCGCGGCCGCCTGCAACGCCTGTTGATCGACGAGTTGCATGGTTCCCGAAATACGAACCTGTATGACAGGACCGTCGATGCTGACAATTTCATATGCCATGGCAAGCTCCTCGCGCTGTGAGATCAGTGTTAGCGCCGTGACGACGGGCGCAATCTGAATATAGAACGTCTCTGCGCCATCTTTATTTTTCAATATTGCTGCACAACGCGCGCATCCGTACCTGTGCCTTCAATATACACTTTCATTCCAGTCCTTAAGTTTGGATTGGCCACTTGCGTCACGGAGACTAATACACCGTTGTTCATGCGCACCATAATTTGTTGACCGGCTAAAGGTTGATCATACTTTTTCTGCTCGGTATTTCCCAAATAACCACCGCCAATCGCGCCGGCAACCATCGCCACGTCTCTGCCAGTGCCCTGGCCAATCAGGCTACCCAGAGCCGCGCCGCCCAGAGCGCCCAGAATCGCGCCAACGCCTTGATGATGACTGGTTTGAATTTCAGTGGGAACGATTGATTGAATAACGCCGGAACGAATTTCCATGTCGCCCACTTGGGTGGCCGGTGTAGCGCAGGCGGTTAACATTAAACTCAGTAGCATACTTGAAAATAGTGAAATATATTTCTTCATAAAAGACTCCTTTAACCTGCGGGTGGAGGCGAATGACTGCCTTTACTATATTCCTCATTTCCACAACACTGTACTCGGACGACTCATGCGCGCAACGGGAGAACCGCTGAAGACACTCACACGATTGCACTCAGGCATTGTCGTCATGGCGTGATCCTCGGAAAGCGTGCAACATTAAAAAAGGTTATCCTGTCCTCCAAGACAGATTATTCCTGATGCAGTGGTTGAGGAATTGGACTTTGGTCTAACTCGGTAACCGCTGGGCTTGCCGTAATAAACAGCGCCGACGAATAGTGGCTTGATATACTACGTGACGCGTCGAGGGAGCCCAAGATTTGCTCGCCGCGCTCAATGCCGCGCAAAGTCTGCAAGACCTGAGCTCGCTCAAGAGCGTCGGCCTGCACAAGCTCAAGGGCGACCGCGCGGGACAATGGGCCATGACCGTTAATGCACGCTGGTGTATCTGCTTTCGCTATAAAAACGGTGATGCCCACGACGTAGAAATCATCGACTATCACAGAGGGTAATGCTTATGGTGCCTATCCATCCCGGCCGTATCCTGAAACGCGAACTGACGACGCGCGATCTTTCTGCCAACCGCCTCGCGCTGGCGCTGCGCGTCCCGTCGGGGCGTATCACCGACATTCTCAACGGCAAACGCAGCATCAGCCCGGAAACGGCGCTGCGGCTGGCGCATTTCTTCGGCACCAGCGCAGGGTTCTGGGTCAATTTGCAGGCGCGCTACGATCTGGCGATCGCGGAGAAAAAAATGGGGGCAAAAATTGCGGCCGAGGTCAAGCGCGCAATGAACGATTGATCTGATGTAGGGCGCGTACCACGCGCCTAGTACGGCGCAACATCCTCGCAAAGCTGATTTGGCGCGTGGTACGCGCCCTACTTGCTAACTCGGTAACCGCCACCGGCGCGTGGCGGAGATTACAGCAGAACTCGTCGAATCCACGCGCGGCTGGCGGGTATTCGCTGCGCTTACCGGAGCGTCGCCGCCCCCCGCTTAGGAAAATGTCCTTCTGCCACCCGCACGCGGCGCAGGATCTCCGGCATGTCCCGCTGAATGTGCTGGTAGAAGACTTTCAGTCCCGGGCACAGATAGTTCAGCCCGGGTTTGCCGTCCGGTGTGCGCACCAGCCGATTCTTGGGACATTCGCCCCAGCATAGTTTCAGGTGCGGACATTGCCGGCAGTACTGCGGCAGCGCGTCGCGCTTGGCGAAGCCGAATTTCTTCTGCGGCTCGGAGTAGGCCATGTTTCCCCAATGCGTCGCGCGGATGTTGCCGACCCGGTACTCGGGATAAACGTAGTGGTCGCACGAGAATACGTCACCGTTGTGCTCGACCACCATGCCTTTGCCGCAGAACTCCGCCGTCGTGCAGCGTTGTCCTGCCATGCCCAAGGATTGCGCGACCGCGGTCTCGCATAAATCCACGTACACTTTGCCATAATCGCGCGCGTACCAGTCATCCCACACCTTGCACAGAAATTTTCCCCAGTCGTCCGGGTCCACCGACCAATCGGTGACCACCGAGTCCGGCGCTCCCGGCCTGGCCTGAGGCGTGCCGACCACCGGCAGGAGAGCGTGATCCCAGTGTTGCGGCGCTACGTTGCAAAAGACCTTCGGCTCGACGCACGGAATCAGTTGCACCCGCCACGCGCCGAGCTCGCGGGTCAGAAACCGATAGACGTCGAGCGGGTACTTGGCGTTTTCGCGATTGACGACGCACAGCGCGTTGAACGGCACGCCGTACCGCTTGAGCAGGCGCGCGGCAGCCAAGACCTTGTCATGCGTCGGCTTGCCACCCTTGCTGACCCGGTATTGGTCATGCAACCGCCTCGGGCCGTCGCAGCTCAGGCCGACGAGGAAGTTGTGCTGCTTGAGAAACGCGGCCCACTCGGCATCGAGCAGCGTGCCGTTGGTCTGCAGATCGTTCTCGATGCGCTGCTGGGGCTTCTTGTAGCGGGCTTGCAGGGCAACGACTTTGCGGAAAAATTCCAGCCCGAGTATCGTCGGCTCGCCACCCTGCCAGCTGAACACCACCTCGTCGCCGGTCTGCGCCTCGATGTATTGGCGGATGTGTTGTTCAAGGATTTCATCGGCCATCCGCGGCGCGCGGGGCTGGTGGAGCAGCCCCTGCTTGTGCAGGTAGTAACAGTAAGTGCAGTCGAGGTTGCAGAGTGAGCCGGCCGGTTTGACCATCGCGTGAAACCGGTGCTTAAAACCGGCCGGCAACGAAGGGAGCGTCACGCCGGGTGTAGCAAGGTCGGTCATAGCGGCAAATTTTCTCTCGCGTTGCGATAGATCTTATTCACAAACGTTTGCCGTGTATCGCGGATCATTTTTTTGAGTTCCTTTCCGTGGTTGATTGGATCACCCGCTTGGTCCGAAGGCACACGATACACCAAACCGCCAGACCCGCGTGAAGCAGAACGGCCGGCCAGAGGCCAATGCCGGAGAGCCCCAAACCCATGCCCGCATAAGCGAGGACCGCGACGGTAACGGTGTTGTAGAGCAGCATCGCGGCGATCACACCGTGAGCCGCACGGCTTTGTCCGTCATCGCGCGCAAGCCAGCAGGCGACTCCCAACGCGAGCAGCGCCGCGCCGGCTATACGAGCCACTACCAATCCTCCGGGCGTGTCGAGGGACGTGCCGAGCAGCAGCGAGGCAAGAAGCGGAGGCGACAATGACAATGCCGCGCCAGTCGCCGCCTCAATCACTGCGGTCACAACGAGCAGGGTTCTCATCGTCGTGTCATTCCGGTGTTTGAGTGCTTAGGGTCACACCCGCCAGGGAGACGGGTGCGGCCCAATGTTGACTCACCTTTTCATTCAGCGCGACGTTACTTGCCGCTGCCCTGTGGCTTGGTCACCGCTTCCATAACCTTGTCGAGGTTGAAGCTGCCGGGCTTCTGGCGCGGCGGGAACTCGCGGAAGCTCTGCAGCCATTGCGCGACGTAAGCCCCTGCGGGCGCGAACACGAACATGCGTTCGGCCCACCAGCGTTGGTAGCCCATGGTCATGTCCCTCTCGGCCAGCTCGAACGGGTCCATGCGGAGGTTGGTGAGCGAGGGGGCGCGCAGTTCCTCGAAGGGATGCGTCCAGACATGCATACCATCGGCGTCCTGCCTCAGGAAGGTGACCTTCCAGTTGTTGTAGCGCAGCGCCGCGACGCTGCCGTCATCGGTCCAGTACAGGAACTCCTTGCGCGGCCATTCGCCGCCGCCCTTTAGCACGGGCAGCAGATTGTAGCCGTCGAGATGGACCTTGAAGGACGTGCCGCCGACTTTTTGGCCCTTCAGCAGATCTTCTTTGACGGTGGTGTCTCCCGCCGCTGCCAGCAGCGTCGGAAGCATATCTTCGTGCGCGCCGATGTCGTTGATGACCGTGCCGGGCTTGATGACGCCAGGCCAGCGGATCGCGGCCGGCACGCGGTAACCGCCTTCCCAGTTGGTGTTCTTCTCGCCGCGGAACATGGTGGTGCCGCCGTCAGGCCAGGTGAAAACCTCCGCGCCGTTGTCGGTGGAGTACATCACGATGGTGTTGTCCTCGATGCCCAGCTCCTTGAGCTTGTCGAGGAGCTGGCCGACCATGCCGTCGTGCTCGACCATGCCATCGGCATAGATGCCGAGGCCAGTCTTGCCGACCGATGCGGGCTTGAGGTGCGTGAAGACGTGCATGCGGGTGGAGTTCCACCAGACGAAGAACGGCTTGCCGTCCTTGTGCGCCTTGTCCATGAACTTGAGCGCCCCGGCGGTGATCTCTTCGTCAACCGTCTCCATGCGCTTGAGGTTGAGCGGGCCGGTGTCTTCGCACTTCTGTTTGCCCACTTTGCCGAAACGCGGGTCTACGGTGGGGTCGTCCTTGTCAGTAGCAAAGCAGTGGTATACGCCGCGCGGACCGAACATCGCTTTGAACTTGGGATCCTTCGGGTAGTCCACGTTCTCTGGCTCCTCCTCGGCGTTCAAGTGATAGAAGTTGCCGAAGAATTCGTCGAACCCGTGCACGGTTGGAAAGTTTTCGTTCCGGTCGCCGAGATGGTTCTTGCCGAACTGGCCGGTGGCATAGCCGTGGGCCTTGAGCAAATCCGCGATCGTCGGGTCCTCCTTCTTCAGACCCTCGGGCGCGCCCGGCAGGCCGACCTTGGTGAGCCCAGTGCGGATGGGCGACTGCCCTGTGATGAAGGCCGCGCGTCCGGCGGTGCAGCTCTGCTGGCCGTACCAGTCGGTGAACAGTGCCCCTTCTTTGGCAATGCGGTCGATGTTCGGCGTCTTGTAGCCCATCATGCCCTGGTTGTAGGCGCTGATGTTGAAACCGCCGATGTCGTCGCCCCAGATCACCAGGATGTTGGGTTGTTTATTGGCTGCGGCAAACAGACCTGCCGGAAATGCGGCAAACCCTAGCACGATAGCCGCCGCGGCTATCCCCAGGCTTGTCTTTCTTTGGTGTCTCATGCGGTGCTTCTCCTCTTGTGTTGTGGCTCATTCATCGCGAGAAAACGATCTTTCAGTTCTTCTTCATGTCCACGACGGAAGCCGAGATGACCGTACTTAATTAGAAATGGATTGTCTGAAATGGGAGGGTCGCCGGCCATAAGACCAAGGTCCAATGGCCGGCGGTCGCGGCTCGATAGGACTGTCCTGAGTCCGCACGTACTTCGACAAGCTCAGTACGAACGGGTTGAAACCTGTGGTGAGCCAGTCAAACCATGCTAACCACGAACGGGCTGAATCAAAACCCTTATTAGTTGTCGGGGTTTGGATATTCGCTGATTACGGTTAATTGTCTCTGTCCGAGAGTGCCTGCAGGCGCACGGCGTATTTCTGTGCCGCCGCGCGCTCGCCCCGCTCTGCGTGGAAGCTCAGCAAGGCTTCGAGAATATTACGGTCGTAGGGATGGGCCACCAGCACTTTTTCAAGTTTCGCAATCGCCGTGTCGGGTTTGCCCGTTGAGTGCAGCGCCACGGCGTAGATATACGCCAATCGCGCGTTGCCCGGTTCAAGCATCGTCGCGCGCTCGAATTCGCCGAGCGCCGCGTCTGTATGCTTCATCCGCACCAATGCCAATCCGAGCGCATAATGGAGGATCGCACTCTTGGGCGCGACCTTCAGTCCCTCGCGCAGGATGCGCTCGCCATCCGCATCGCGGCCGCTGGCGCGGTACACATCGGCGAGATTCACATACGCCGGGATGTAGAGCGGCTCCAGACCGATCGCGGCCTTGATCTCCGCTTCGGCTTTCGCCGCATCGCCCCGGTTGGCGTAGAAAGTTCCGAGGTTAACGCGCGCCTCGGCCCGGTCGGCATTGTAGCGCTGGCTCTCAATATACTCGCCGGCCGCGTGATCAAAAGCAGCGCGGGCGTCCGCGCTCAATTGCGTCGCGGGTACCGCCGCAAGGACGCTGGCCACTTCGATACGCACCGCTCTCACCGGGTCGGAGAGGAGCGGCACGGCCAACGACGCGCGCGCGTCCAGCGGCGCGTTGGCAAGCGACTGCAGCGCCCCCAACCGGACCAGGGCATTCGAATCGTGCAAGCCCTGCGCGAGAGCCTCGATCGCGGTACGGCTGGTTGGCGCGTTTATCTCGGCGAATGCCGTAGCACGGACAATCGGCGGCTGCGTGGAATCGCCGGCGATCGCGCGCAATTGCGCCTGCGCGCCCGGTGCGTCAGCGTTGGCGGCGGCGAACGCCGAGGCGAAGCGTTGATAGCCCTGCGGGTCGTGTCCATACCATGTGTTCACTTGCGTCGCCGCCCAGCGCGCATCGCGGTTGGCGTGACAGCCATTGCAGGCGTTCGGCGCGCCGAGTTTGACGGACAGATCCAGCCGCGGCACGCGCATGCTGTGATCGTGCCGCGGGTCGACAACCATGTAAGTCGTGGTCGGCATGTGGCAAGCCGTGCATGCGGCGCCGGCACTGCCCGGCTTGTGGTGGTGGTGCTGTGCCGTATCGTACTTAACCGGGAGATGACAGCTGGCGCAAATGGCGCTTCCCTCGGCGCGTAATTTTCCGCTGTGAGGATTGTGGCAGTCGCTGCACGTGACGCCGCTCGCGAACATTTTGCTTTGCAGAAACGACCCCCAATTATAAACCTCGTCGCGCTGTTGGCCATCGACATGGTAGAGCGGACTCGTGAGCAGCGCCGGACGATAGTAGTCGAGGAACGGCTTGCCGGCTTCGTAACCGTCGGCAATCTGGCTGCGCCGCGAATGGCATTGCGCGCACACCTCGATCTCGCGCTCGGCGGCGCGTGGGCGCGAGCGCGCCGGGTTGCCGGTCGCCGTGTTCAAAGCCCACGTGACGTCGCGGCGTTCATCGAGACGGGCGCTCAGGCCCATGGTGTCGTCTGCCGCCGCGGACTTGCCTGCTTTCTTCGCCTCTGCCCATGCCAGATGGCGCGAGCCGGGGCCGTGACAAGCTTCGCAACCCACGTTGATCTCCGACCAGTGCGTCTGAAATCGATTCGCGGCCGGATCGTAATTTTTCCGCAACTCGGTCGAGTGGCAGTCGGCGCACGTGAAGTTCCAGTTTTGCGCGGCGCGCGTCCAGTGAAGCTCGTCGTCGTGGGTAATCCGCTCCTTGGGATAAAGGTGGAACCAGCGCTGTCCACGATCCTTCCTGGCGCGCGCGTCCCACGCGATCGACAACGGTTGCAACCGGCCATCCGGAAACTCGACGAGGTACTGTTGCAACGGATAGACACCGTATGTGTACTTGATTTGATAGTCCGCCAGCTTTCCGTCGGGACCATCCGTGCGCGCATAGAATTTGCCGTCACGCTTGAAGAACTTGCTGGTGATGCCGGCATAGGTGAACTTGGCATCATTGAAATTGCCGAGCACGGTTTGCTCGCTGGCTTCCGCCATGGCCGCGTGATGCTGCGACTGGCGCCACTCGGTTGCCTCGACGGTGTGACACGATAGACACGCATCGCTGCCGATGTATTTGGCGGTGGTGCCCCCCGGTCCGGACTTTTGCCGACTCTCGACCCCCGAATTCGCACGATCATGAAACCACACGACAGCCACGGCGACAGCGATCATCGCCACCACGACCCCGCCCCATGCAACCATGCGGCGCTTTGCTGAATTGCTAACGCTGCCTGGCGATTTTCCTTGAGCCATTTTTTCTTGTCTCTTGCCTTGCAGACTTCTCAAAATACCATGTTTCGATCTTCGTAGGATGCGTCCTACACACAATGGCTCGGTTTTTAGGATGTGGATCGGTGCGCGCTGATCTCCTTTACTGCACTTTCCTGACCGGCGGCACCTTGTAGGTGCCGCCGTACGCGATTATCCTTATCTACCATCGTCACATTATCCCTTCCCTGTCACTTTCCCGGCGTGTACCAAATCGGCGACGTGTAGGCTCGCTCCTGGAGCGTCATCGTTGTGCCCGGGAGAGGCTTTACACCGAAGCGTTTCGCGTCATAGGAGGTCCAGCGCGGCGTGGGGATCTCGATCACACGCACGTAGTAGAACGCCCGCTGCGCCGGGTCGAATTCAGGGTCCTTCCAGACGGCGATCAGTTCCGGCGCGCCGATGGTATTGGTCCACGTCGCGTTCTCCACGTCCACGGTGCTACCGACCGGCGTCTTACTGCGGCCATCAGCGCCGATAGTCCGGCCGCCTGATACGGCCACGTCGTAAATGCGCTCCTGCGTCTTGCCGTTCTTATCGAGCCAGCCCTTGATGATCTGGATGCGATCGAGATTCGCGCCGATGGGGTCCTTCAGCGCGGCGGCCAGGAACGTGGGCGACTTGCCCTTCGGAGCATTGCTCAGATCGCCGCCCATCGGAACGCCCTTGCCGTAGCCGATGGCTGCCGGCATGCGATTGTTCGCGTCAGCCGGCTCGAACTCCCAACCGCCGAAGAAACGCACCGTCATGCGCGGGCCGGTGGTGGCGTAGGTCTCGCGGCGCTGCATGGCGTCGAAGATCGCTCCGCGTGTGTTCTCCACTGCCCACACGGCTGCATACCCAGAAGCAGCGACCTCCCAGTCCATCACTGTTATGCCGGTCTTGGGATTCTTGATGAACACTTTCTGCATGCGTTCCGGGCTTGGCTCCTGCGGCGCTGTCTTGCCGAAAAAGTTCTCTTCTTCCAGGGCAGAGAGGCCGGTATGCGCGTCGCTGCTTCCGATGAGACCAAACTTGTATGGGTTCACACCCAGTTTTGCTTCGAGCAAAAGCCCGTTCTTGAATGCCGAGCGGGCATACTCGTATTCGAGCATGTCTTTCGTTTTCGCCACGCTGCCGTCAAGGTTGCCCTTGTCCCAGATCTCGAAGTTGGCGAACTCGTCATTAGGTGAAAGGAAAGGATGCGCTTCGCCGGTACCCTTGGTCTGGGTGGTCTCGTAGAGCCGCTCCCACTTAGCGCGCGTTTCTGCATACTTTTTATCAATCTTTTTGCCGAAGGCTTCGACCATGGGGAACATGAGGCCGTTGCTCAAATTGCCATTGTGGGCAATGGCAAGCACTTCGCTGCCGGTTTTCTCTTCCGTGGCCGCCATCCACTTCCAAAGGTCCTCGGGGTTGTCACTGCCGAGCGGTTTCAGCGTTGTATAAGGCTCAACGAGGCGGGCTTTGTCGCCATTCTCGCGGAAGATGATATTTCGATGCAGGTTGTTGCCGCCGGTGTTCGAGGTCCACTCGTAGCCGATGAAGGCTGTGAACCTGCCCGGGTCGTTGTATGCCTCAGCGGCCTTGATGGTCTCCTCCCAGGCCGAGCGGTATGCCTTCGTGCCCGGAAGCGGAAATCCATTGGGCAGTTTGTTCTGACCGAAGCTGATAATGATATCGATCGCGGCCTTGGCACCCTGACCGCCTTTGATCTCGTCGTGCCATCTCTTTCCCTGTTCGGTCGCCATGAGCGTCGGATCGCCACTCATCAGCAGCGGGAAGAACCCAAACCCGTCGGAATGATCCGACACAACGAGAAAGTCAAGCGGCCGGGACAGCTTGACCGGCTGACCGGTATTCGAGGTTATTTCCTCTCCCCGTGCGAACCGGTATGCATCGCGGGGCGTAAGCCGCGCGCCGAACGCTCCTGCGTCCATGGAGAATGCAGTGTGCAGATGAGTGTCGCCGAAATAAGGGCGCGTGGGAAAGTTACGGCCCGCGTAAGGCGAGTACAGCGGCTTTGTCGGGTGCACTTTTTCGAGTGTAGCCTGGTCGGCCTGACCTATGTCTGTTTGCTCGGCGGCGAAGGCCGGCAGCGCAAAGATTGCAGCAATCAAGGCAGCGAAACATGATCTGTGGAAAGATGTGGGTTTCATTTTTTTGTCTCCTTAACTTAATCGTTTAAACTTGTGCTCAGAACGCAGCGACCCGCTGGATGACCCAGAACATCGACACGCTGCCGATGGCATAGGGCGGGATAAACGTGGTCCAACGGGGAAAACGAAACCGGACGCGCCGTAGCAAAGCGATGAAGCTCAACGCGGCGGCGATGAACAGCAGCTGACCGAGTTCCACGCCCACATTAAAGAACAGCAGCGCGAGCGGGATATGTCCTTGCGGCAAGCCGATCTCGCTCAAGGCGCCGGCGAAGCCGAAGCCGTGCAAGAGACCGAACGTGAAGGCGATGATCCAGGGCGCGCGAGCGGTAAGGGTTATCGCCCCCTCTCCCCTACCCTCTCCCGCGAGTGGAGAGGGGGTTTTCATTCGCGGGATCTCACTTGCGACGAACACGATGGAAAGCGCGATGAGCGCTTCGACCGGCGCCTGCGGGACATGCACGAAACCAAGCGTCGCGGCCGCGAGCGTGACGCTGTGGGCAAGGGTGAAGGCGGTAATCGTGGCGAGCAGCCGTTTCCAGCCGACCACAATGAGCAGCAGCGCCAGCACGAACAACAAGTGATCGATGCCGAGCAGGATGTGCTCGACACCCATCTTCAGGTACTCACCGGCCACCGACCATCCCGTCTGCTGCGCGGGGATGATCGCGGACGGCTGCTGCGGAGTCAGCCGCCGCAACCAGGTCGTGCCGTCGGCGAACTCGATGCGCGCGAGCGCGTCGGTCATGGTCGCTTCAAGCCCCTCGATGCGCAGCGACTGGCCGCGCAAGGACTCGCTCGTTTTGATTCGCCAACGCTCCAGGTGAGCGCCGCCAATGAACGTGCCACGCGGCTCGGTGACGTTCACGCAACCTTCGGGCAAACGCACGTAAAGCGCCAGCCGCATGTCTTCACCGGCCGCCGGCACTTTCCACAGGACATCGAAGGTCTCCGGCGCCGTCTCGCGAAGTTCCAGATAGGCCGGTCTCACCTCATGGGCGGCCGCCATGTCAACACCGATCAGACCGAACAGGAACACGACGAGTATGTATGGCATTTTCATTTCGCTTGTGCGGCCAGGATATTCGCGTGCGCGCCGGACGACGCACCCTCGATGGTCACGGAGTAATGCTTCAGCAGTTTCTGATAGAATTTCTCGTTGTCTTCTCGACGGCACGCATCAGCCCACTCACGGGCGACCTGTTCGCGAACCTCCGCCAGCTTCGGCATCCTCCCCGGGGTCCGATCCTCCACCAACACCAGGTGGGCACCGTAGCCGGAAATCACCGGCCCGTGCCACCGGCCGGTCGGCAACTGTTCCAATTGCCGCGTGAACTTCTCCCCAAACTGGCGGGTAATCTCACCGGCCGGAACATCCGTCAGCTCGGGATTCAGCATTGTGGCATCACCCAGCGTCTGGTAATCGGCCTTTGCGCCCGGCTGATTCAGTTCAGCCAGCAACCGCGTGGCGTCCCGTTGCAGCACGTCGCCCCGTTGCCCGGCGTTGAGATAGACCTGCCGGAAGGTGAACCGCGGCTCGACGAGAAAAAGGTCGAGGTGCTTGGCCAGAAAGGCTTCGAGTTCCGTCTCGCCCGGCTCCACCGGCGCGGAGAGATCGTTGGCAATGAATTCCATCTTCTGCCGCAGGCGCCGGCGGATCACGGTGTCGTCACGGTCGAGGCCCAGCGTCATCGCTTCGCGCGCGAGGACTTCTTCACGGATGTAGTCCTGAATCAATCCATCCATTTCAGACGGCGTGGGCGGGTGCTGCCAGACGCGGCTGAACGAAGCCCGCAGGTTGTCGATCTGGCCCTGCGTGACCACGATCCTCCCGGCCTCCGGTTCGCCGCGGCGATTCATCACCTCGTAGCCGGCGAAGAGCAACGCGCCCAGCACGAGAAAATGCAGCAACGGTTCTTTTAGAAGCTTGCGCATGCTCTATACATCTTCCCCGGGATTACTCCCTCGCCACTTCGATTTCGTAGTTGGCATAACCGAACTCATTGCCGCGCGCCGCCACGTACTTGTCGCCCATCTTGTAGACGGTCATTGCGAGCGGTGTCCCCGCGATCTCAACGATGTAGTGTCCGTCACGGATTTCGTACTGCATTTGGCGACCATGCGACAACTCGCCCATGACATCCAGTTCCGGCGTTTTCCCGTCCACCGGCGCCGACGGGACATGCACAACGCTGAGCTAGGCCAGCGATTCCAACGTCAGGCTGGATTCCACTAACGCGCTGCCGGCCTGCATCACGTACGCCGTGTCCATTCCCTTCGGATCAGTGAATTTACTTAATCTGACAGCGCCTTCTTCAGGGCGGCTTCCTTGTGGGATTGTTCCGCCTCGCCCTTGTCGGCGGCTTTCATCTCCTTCAGCTCGATCGTCACCTTGTAGATCTTGCCGGTGAACTTGAACGGCACCTTGTAAGCCTCGGTGACCGGCGTGCCCTCATCCGCGCCCACGTCGGCGCCTTCATCCGCCGAGAACACAGCGAATTGTGTTTTTTCGATCCGACCCGTGGCAACTTTCTTCCCGTTGACGAAGAGCGTGCCGGTGCCGCCCTTGCCCATGCCGCCGTCATACGCGAAATCGAAACGGATGGTAGCCTTTCCGGCAGGCACCGCCTGTGTGGCGGCCACCGTGTAGCGCTGCAGGCCCAGCCAGTTGTAGGTGTAGGTCGGCTTGCCATTCTTTATATAGAGACTCCAGCCGCCGAAACGACCCGCCTGGGCGAGGATGACGCCGTTGGCGCCCTTCTTCGGGATCTCCACTTCGGCGGTGATCGTGTGCGACTTGTTCTTCAGGTTGATGAAGACGTTCTCCGACATCCCTATCATCCCCTCGTAGACCGTCAAGGAGGTGCGGCCGGCCATCAGATCGGGCCTACCGACCAGGGCGGCGACGAACCGCTCCGTTAGCCGGTCATCGAGAGGCAGCACGGAGTACTTGACCGCCTCCTTCAGGAACAGGTCCTGCATCTCTTTTAGCTTCGCGGGATTTTTTGCGGCGAGGTCATTCGCCAAACTGAAGTCCGACCGAGTGTCATACAGTTCCCAGATGTCGTCTTCAAGCGGCCTCCGGACCTTGAATTCCCACGCCGCCCGGTGGACGGTGCCGGCGAGCCAGCCGTCGCTGTAAATGGCCCGGTTGCCGAAGATTTCGAAATACTGTGTTGTGTGTCGGCTCGGCGCCTTACCATCCGCGAAGGTGTTGACCATGCTCACCCCTTCGATGGGTTCCTGGACCGTCCCGTTCACACTCTTTGGTTCCGGCAAACCGGCCGCCTCCAGGATAGTCGGGGCAATATCAATCACATGGTGCCACTGCGAGCGCAGTTCATTCTTCGCCGCGATGCCCTTCGGCCAGTGGACAACCATGCCGTTGCGCGTTCCGCCATAGCTCGAGGCCACCTGCTTGGTCCACTCGAAGGGCGTGTCGCCGGCGACCGCCCATCCAGCGGCATAGTGGGGATAGGTGGTCGGGCCGCCGAGTTCGTCGTAATGCTTCAGGATGTCCTGGACTGTCTCATGCGCTCCGTTGAAGTAGGTGTACTCGTTGAATAGCCCGTTCATGCCGCCTTCGGCGCTCGCCCCGTTGTCGCCGACGATGTAGAAGACCAGAGTGTTGTCGAGTTGACCGGTCGCCTCAATGGCCTGGATCAGCCGGCCGATCTCCGCATCGGCGTACTCGCCGAACCCGGCGAACACTTCCATCTGTCGGGCGAAGAGCTTCTTCTCATCCGGACTCAGCGTAGCCCAGTCCTTGATGGCTTCGGGCTTGGGCGCCAGCTTCGTACCCGCGGGCACCACACCCAGCTTGATCTGACGGGCGAGTGTCTCCTCGCGCAGCTTGTCCCAGCCCTGGTCGAACTTGCCTTTGTATTTGGCGATCCACTCCTTCGGCACGTGGTGCGGCGCGTGCGTGGCGCCGGGCGCGAAGTAGACGAAGAACGGCTTGTCCGGCGTGAGCGATTTCTCCTCTTGCACCCACTTGATCGCCTGATCGGTCATGTCGGTCATGAAATTGTAGTTCGGGTCATGCGACGGCTCGACCTGGATCATCCCATCGTAGAGCAGCGGCGCCCACTGGTTGGTCTCTCCGCCGATGAAGCCGTAGAACTTGTCGAAGCCCGAACGGGTCGGCCAACGGTCGGTGGGGCCGGAGGGGCTGACTTCCCATGCTGCCGTCTCGTGACTCTTGCCGAAGGCGGCGGTGCTGTAGCCGTTCAGCCGCAGCATCTCCGCGAGCGGCGCGACGCTATTCGGGCGCTGGCCGGTTTGCCCGGGGAAGGCGGTGGCCGTCTCCGTAATCGATCCCATATTGTTCATATGATGGTTGCGGCCGCTGAGCAGCGCAGTCCGCGTGGGCGAGCAAAGCGCCGTGGTGTGAAACTCGTTATAGCGCAGCCCTTCATTGGCCAGGTGCTCCACCGTCGGCATGTGGATGGGCCCGCCGAAAGCGCTCGACTGGCCGAAGCCCATGTCATCGATCAGCACGATGAGCACATTAGGCGCCTTGACCGGCGCCTTGACCTCGAAGCGTGGCGGCGGCGTGGCATTCCGAACATTGAACACCGTGCTGTGCGGGTACTGCGGCTCCGGGATCGGCAAGATCGTGCGATCGGTCGGCAACACCACCTGCGCGGGGCCGGACCCCTGCGCGGCGACGGGCGCCATCGTCACGGTCAACAGTCCGGCTGCCGTTAAGGCGATCGTCACTTGGCGCAGCAGGCCGGTGGCAACGAATCTGATGGAGCAATTCTTCCCGGGGATTGGCGTGTTCATGTTCACGATGTTTCTCCTTTTCATTCCGCTCTCCGCGAGCAGTTCCAGAATGGGTCTTCTCGATTTGTCTTGAACGCTTCAGACGAGGCTTTTGCGCCTCTGTCGGTGTAGCGTTCACCGCGCTTATTAACAGGGGATTATCTGAAATGGGGGGGTCGCCGACCATTGGACCATGGTCTAACGGCGGCAATACGAACGCAGCGGGTAATAAGCAGCCATGCGCAGAATAGAGGACAACCTGAGCCTCTGCGTGCTTCGACAAGCTCAGCACGCACGGGTCGAAACTGGGGAACCGGCTCAACACGAACGGACTTTCTCAGGGCTTCCTTAAGAATGCTTCCCGTTTCAGCGCTTTTTTGTATCGCTCGCGCCTTGCTGAGATCCTTCCGTCGAATACAAAGCGACCAGACGCGCAACCAGCACCGTCACGTAAAACATGCCGGTGGTCGCCTCCAAAATCGACAGCATCCGAACCACTCGCGACAGTGGAACGATGTCGCCATAACCGACGGTGCTGAGAGTGACGAAACTGAAATAAAGGGCGTTGAAACCATCCAGCAACCGGTCGGAGGCCGGCCCGACGGTGAAGCTGAAGGCATCCGGCACCAACCGGGCCGCCAACAGGTAGGCAAACATCCAAAGCAGCCCGATCATCAGGTAATTCGAAATAGCGGCACAGAGCACTTCGACATTGACGCGCGGTGCGCGGAGCGTGAAGCGCAGAAGGTTCACCACGACAAAGGCCACGAACAGCAAGCTGCTCGTCAGGTAGATTTCCGGCGGCAGCCAGTCCGGCCGGACATGGTTGATCCAGCTTCCGACGACCGCGGGGGCAGCCAAAACGGTGGCCAGCAGCAACATTCTGCGACTGGCCCCGACAACCGCCACCGCTGACAGCAGCACCAGCGTTAGCAACACGGCCTCGATGAGCTGGCCATACTGAACCTGATGGACAAACGGCGCGGCGACCATCAGCAGCACGAGCGTAACGAGCAGATCGATCATCGAGACACGCCGGCTGCGTAACTCTGCGTAACGCTCCGACATCGATTTGGTGCTCACGGCCTGTCCTGCCGAGGCGGGGGCCACAGCCGGAACCTCTGCTTTGCCGCGGGCGACCATGTCCACCTACTCCTGGGGAACAGGAACCACGATATAAACCACCTCGGAACCATCGAAAACCTGCTGGTAGTAGACACCGCTATCGACATAATAAGTCTGGCCGGCGACTATGACGGGCGTGGCGGTGGCAGGTATGGCGCTAACTCGATAACCCGCCGCGACATTGCCCTGGGGGCCTCTTACCGCCGCGGCTCCATAAGGACCTGTTACCGCCGCGGCTCCGCCGGGACCTACAGCCGCACCACCTCCGTAGGGGCTTCTTACCGCCGCGGCGCCCTCCGGGCCTCTTGCCGCAGCACCACCATAAGGGCTTCTTACCGCCGAAGCTCCTTCGGGACCGGTGGCCGCGGCGCCTCCGCGGGGACCCTGGGCGACCTGGCCCCCTCTGGCACCTTCATAACTTCCGCCCCCACGAAAATTGCCTCCGCCGAACCCGCCGTCCCTGGCTTCCGCCTTCTGTACGGGAAGCAGGATACCAACGACCATCGCTAACATGAGGTTCACCGCCAGGAACCTGGCCATCAATGATTTTTTCATAACTCATCTCCTTGTCTTCGCGGACTCTGTTCCCTGCCCGGAAGCAGCGGCCTTTTGCGCCGGAAGAAAATTGATCTTTTGAACGCCCGTCGGAACAACGAAAGCGAACAGGCTGTCATCGAATTTTGATGATACGTTCCAATCGTTAAGCAACGCCGTCCATTGCGGAGACTCCGGCGAATTTTTTTCAGTGATAACAACCTTCTGCGGCAGCGGTTTACCACCAGCGTCGATCCACAGCTGCACCTGCACATCCTTGCGGTCAAAGACGAGGTGATGGCAAGAGACTCCCCGTACCTTGTCTATTCCCAGGTCACGGGAGTTGGGAAAATTCTTGGACAAATAATCGTAGAGCTTCGGGCTGGCCAGGTCGGTCAGGGCCACCCTAAGATTAAAATCTTTTTGCGCCTTATCCAGCGCAGCTTCAATGTTCGGGGGAACATCCAGGGTGGCATACACCTTGGAAATCTTGTCGTACAACGTAATGGACTTGCCATCAAAGAAGAACTGTTTGTTGATCACGTCGCCGGCGGCATTAACCCGAAGCCGGTCCGGCCGCCGCACCGAGGTTTCCATGTCAAAGGTGTGCTGAACCTTTTGTCCCCCGGCATCGACCGCATCGTAAGTAACCTCCGCGCGATAAGAGAACTGCTGAAGCGACTTGAGGTAATCGCACATCTGCCGGACGATCTTCGCCGGTTGCATCGACGCCGTCTGCTGCGCTGGCGCGACCGAAACCATCGCCATCGATACCAGCAGGGCCGATATAACGCACAAAAATCTGGATGCTTTCATCATTTCCCTCCTTCTCGATATCCAGAGGCGGAGCCGACACGATGTTGTTCCGACGCAGCGCTACCCGCTTCACCGTTGGCGGTAATCGTTAACCCCCGGGCGTCCTGCTTCGGCCATGGAGCAACACACCCGGCACAGGCTCTGCGGAAAATAACGCCTACCTTTCGATGGGTGCGTTTCGAGAGCCCGAAACCGCGAAACAACTCACCGAACCGACCTGACAAACGACTATATAAACAGCACGCTTGCCGCAGCCCTCCAAGCCAACCGTATATTCAGCCCGTTCGAGCCCGCCCCACACGGCGGGTTGGAGCATGTTGCTGGAGAGTACGGTGCCGGTTGCCCGGGGACAGGCCATCTCGAATCGCCCGCGTTGCACGGCGGTGTCCACCGCCTTGCCCTGTTCCTGGCTGAGTATCTGGGCCGGGCTCTGGCAGCCGGTCGCCGCCAATGCGGTAATGAACACTAACAGTATGTATGACTTTGACATAACCGACCTCCCTTCACGCCATGAATACCGCGTTCAGATCGTCTGACGATAAACATCGGGAGATCTGAACCTGCCTCGGAGAAGGCCAGGCACCGGGATCAGCGTATGCGCAACAGTTCAGCAACAGTCATATTCAACCGGACACCACTCCCAACATATGTCTACGAGAGCATATTGGTCGAGCCGATGGATACGATACCGCTCTCTGCCGCCGCCTCGCTACAGCCAGTCCGCCAGCAGGATGCCGGCGCCGATGGTGTTTTGCCTCCAGTTGTAATCGATCAAGGTTTCACCGTAACCGGTGGTTATCTTGACGTAACCCCTGAGGCGTCCCTGGATCGGAAAGCTCCAGGTGTCGGTGGACGAAGCATTGCCGCCGTTGTCACGCGCGGTCACGGAGAACTCCTGCTTGCCCCACTGGTAGATTGCCGTGACATCGCCATAGCCCTCGTAGCGCATGATGTCGGGGTTGTCGTCCTTGTCGGCGCTGTCCTGTATCCGAGCCCAAGGACGAACCAGCAGGGCGAAGTTTCCGCGCTCGAAACCTAACTGGGTGTATACGCGATTCCAGCTGCGCGACAGCGGATTGGCGCGGCCGTTGGACTGGTGCACCATACCTAAGCTGACGAAACGGCCGGTGAGACCGAGCAGGTCGTAGCGCGTGGGGAACAACAGGAACATCTCCGGCATGTAGTTAGTTTCACGAAACGGCGCGGAATGCTGGTGGTTGTAGACCTGCCATTGGCTCTGTTGGGTGTAGGCAAACCACAGATCCGCTCGGCTTCCAAAAAGGCTAAAGAGGTTCTCGGCGGCCTTGACCTTGAGGCTCAATTGAAACTCCGCCTCGTTATCCTGGAGCGGCGCATCAAAGGGTAGCGGGTGCGTGGGCGTCTGGGGCGAGTCGTTACTATGGTCCGTGCGGACTACCGGCAGGATAAACACTGGCTGATGCGGGCGTATCAACCACGACCCCTGCTTGGTTTCGGGGTCGAGTTCCCAGCGCACGGAGAGCGCCGTCGGTGGAGCGGCGCCCGGCGCCGGCTTGGGCGGAGCGACCACGCCGAGTTGTTGAAACGGCTCGTCGGCGGGCTTGGCTTTACCTCGCTTCGCGAGTGCGTCATAGCATTCGAGCCGCTCGCGATCGCCCGGGATTGCCGCGCACTTGGCGGCCTCCGCGGGCTCGGCGGCAAGACCGGCGCGGCCGATCGCGAACAGACAAGTGGCGAGCACGAATTGTGCGAACAATAGCCAGGTGGAGTTTCGAGTAATCTTCATAAATAGATGTGTCCATAACTTCTCAAAAAGAAACAATGGTCCTGCTCGGGAAACGCCTATCGCACGCATCGCCTCTCTTGCAGGCCAGAACTTTCAGTATAAGTTTTCAGTGTCTGCGAAAATAATTCGTTGCGCTAGAAGCGAATACCAAGCCCCAGGTAAACACCTTGCATATCCATATCCCACTTGGTACCGCCGGACTCGTAGTCCTGATGGAGGAAGCGATAACCGAACTTTCCGGAGAACTGCTTCGCAAACTGCCAGTTCACGCCGGCGAGAGCCTGATACGTCGAGTTCGTGCCGACATCGACATAGCCGACGAAGGACCAGCGATCCGCAATCGGGGCAATGACCCGTGCGCCGATTACCGTGTCCCACCAGTTTACGCTGCCGCTTATAGAGCGCCCACCGTTGAAAGGTCGGCTCGGTATCGAGATGCCAGCATTGAGGTCGGCATCGATCTGGGTATAGCGTGCCCCGAGGAGCACGTCCCACTTCGTGCGTTCGTCGACCAGGCGGTATCCGAGCGTCGGCTGGTATATCGTCTCGATCACCGTCGCATTGAAATCGGCGTTGGCGGTAACGAAACCGGCCGGTCCAGTCACGGACTTGGTCTGTTCGTCCTCGAGCTTAACGTACAGACCGTCGAGTATGAATGCCCACGGCCCTTTGCGTACCTCGAATACTCCCATGAAGGCTTTATCCAGGTGATTCCAGATGTCGTTGAAACCCATATCGACATTCCCTTCGACGCCGCGCACTCCCGCGGTGCCGCTGAGACCCGAGGCGAAGAGATAGGGTGTAATTTCGAACTGCCACTTATCGGCCGATGCCGCGCCGTCCTCTGCCCGGACGGCCGGTGACGCCAAAAGACCGAAGGCCGCACAACAGGCGACCGCCCCGAACCAATAACCAACCACAATCATTTTGCGCATTGCCTGCCCCTCTTCAATCTCAAAATAATATTGTCTGAAATGTGGCGATCACCGGCCATTGGACCTTGGTCCAACAACCGCGGTATCCGCCGGCGGCGGAGAAAAAGCGGCCTGTGGCGTTCCGCTGTCGGCTAGCATGAGTCCAAGCCATGACGTGTACTGAAAAAAGAAACCCTCCGGGAGACCGGAGGGCAAACTTTCGTCTCACAGAAGATTAGGAGATCCAGGAGGAGGGAGACGAAAGATGATTTTATACACCATCGTCATGGCGAGCCGCCATTGGACCAAGGTCCCATTAGCCGGCGCGGGCGGTTGTTCCGGCGTCCTGTCATGGCTGGCGCCCGGGACCGACCGCCTTCGCGATGGCAGCGAGCAGCATCTGCTCCGTCAGCGGTTTGCGCAGGTAGGCCACGGCACCCTGTTCCAGTGCGCGGTCGCGCAGGGCGTTGTCATCGTAGGCGGTGATGAAAATAATCGGCACGTGTATACCACGGGCCAGGAGCGCCGCCTGCACGTCCAGCCCGCTGACCGACGGCATGTGCACATCCAGCACCAGACAATCCGGCGCCCCCGTTTTCGAGGATTCGAGGAACTCGCCGCCGGAGGCGAACGCTTCTACCTCATGACCGCTGGCACGCAGCAGACGCGCCAGCGCCTTGCGTACGGACGCATCATCGTCTATTACCGCCACGAGCAAACGGGATCTGGCCATCAGGGACCTCGGACCGGAACCCGAAGCGTACCGCTGTCCCACTAAAAGAATATGGGACCTTCGTCCAATGCGAACGACCCAGTGGTAAAAATACGCGGCGACGGTGGCCGTCGATCTGCATTAAATATCGATCAGCCTTAAATCAAGTCAAAGCAGCCACTTGCGGAATAATTGGCAGGAAAAGAAGATCGGATCAAACGCGGATCGGGGTGGGTATCACACCGCCCCTCTCGGACAGCCGCACCAGTTCGGCGACAGAATCGGCATCCATCTTTTCCATCACGCGTCCACGATGGACTTTGACGGTTTTTTCTCCCACCCCCAGTTCCACCGCGATTTGCTTGTTCAGCTTGCCGGCAACGACACTGCATAGCACTTCGTATTCCCGCGGAGTCAGCCGGGCAAGCCGTTTTCGAATGGTGGCGGTCTCAAGCCGATCATTCTGTTCCCGGCGGCTGCGTTGGAGCGCCTCCCCTATTACGCGCAAAAGATCCTGCGCCACGAATGGCTTGGGAAGAAAATCCACGGCGCCGTTCTTCATCGCACGGACACTCATGGGAATGTCGCCATGGCCGCTGATGAAAATAATAGGAAGCGAATGGGCGGTCCCTGCCAGTGTCTGCTGCAGGTCCAGGCCGCTTAACTCGGGTAACTGCACGTCCAAAACCAGGCAACCCGGCCCCGGGTACTCATCGCGCCGCAGGAATTCCCGGGCGGAGGCAAACGTCTCCGCCTGGTAACCGGCGGATTTAAGCAGACGGCCCACGCTCTTGCGCACGGAGGGGTCGTCGTCCACGACAAATACCATCGGCGCAACTTCCGTCATGAGATCGAATCCCCATCGATGGGAAAAATAAACCGAAACGTCGCTCCACGGCCAGTGTTATTCGCGGCCCAGATGCGCCCATCGTGCATACGCGCGATGGAACGGCAGATGGCAAGCCCCATACCCATGCCCTGGGGTTTGTCTGTAAAGAACGGATCAAACACCTTTTCGAGCCGGTCAGGAGGAATGCCCACGCCCGAATCCTGCACCGCGATCTGCACCGCGCGCGCATCTATTTGCGTGGTGGCAATATCCAATCGCCGTTCGCTTGCGGGAATATCCCTCATGGCGTCGAGGGCGTTGATCGCGAGATTCAGCATGAGCTGCTGCAGTTGAATGCGGTCCCCGCGCACATTCGGTATATCGGGCGTCAGCCGCAGCGCGACCGCGACATGCTTGATCAGCGCATCGCTGCGGATGAGCCCGATTACTTCGAGAATGACACTGTTAAGGTCGAGCGCCTCGAATTTCAACTCGCTCTTCTTCAGCAAGCTGCGCAGGCCCCGGATTATTTCACCGGCCCGCTGATCGTCGGTCACGATATCGCCGAGGATCTCGCGTATTTCCATCATGTCGGGCACGGGGCCATCCAGCAAGCGTATGACCGTCTGGACATTACTCAGGATCGCGGTCAACGGCTGATTGAGCTCGTGCGCGAGCGATGATGTCAATTCACCCATCATGGAGACGCGGGTGATGTGAGATAGTTCCGTCCGCTGCCGCGCCATCTCCAGTTCCGCCTGACGGCGCTCGGTAATATCAGTTGCCGAGCCGAGCACCTGATTAACCGTCCCGTCCTTCTCTATAATCGGCCGCTTGACCGTCTGCAGCCAGCGCACTTTACCCTTGGAATCGGTAATATGCTCTTCCGGCATGAAGCGCTCCTGCAACGTATCCATCACTTCGAGATCCGTGCGGCGAAAGGCTTCAACCTCTTCGACGTTGGGATTGAAATCCGCATCGGTCTTGCCGACGAGATTCTCGACGCTCGTGCCATAGGCATCCGCCACCGCCCGGTTAACCAGGGTGAAGCGGCCTTCGCGATCCTTGGCGAAGATAAAATTAGGGTCGATGTCGATTACCTGCCTCAGGAAAGCCCGTTCATCCTTGATCTGCGCCCTGCTCTCTTCCAGGCGCTCCTGCGACCGCTTTTGCTCGGTCAAATCGATCAACATACTCACGCCTCGATCACGGTGCCCGGGCAACAATGAGATCGAGATCATCACGGGGATATGCCGCCCGTCACGCAGTACATACTCTTTCTCGTAGAGAGCGACGGTTTGTTTTCCCGTCGCGAACTCCTCGATCGCGCGCCGGTCGAGATGGGAATGCTCGGGCGCGGTCAGCTCGGCCCAGCGAACTTGACCCGCCTCGAGTTCCGCGCGACTGAAACCGGTGAGCCGCAGATAGGCGTCATTGGCATCGAGGATACAGCCGTCCGCGCGCCAGAACGCCAAAGGTACGACGTTCGATTCAAACAGCGCCCGGAATTTGAATTCGCTTTGCTGGAGGGCCTCTTCCGCCCGTTTGCGTCCGGTGATATCGCGTACCGCGGCCGAAGCGCCGGTGACTTGACCCTGCTCGTTTCGGATCGGGGCGACATTGAGCGAGGCCTCGATCAACGTGCCGTCTTTGTGCCGACATATCGTTTCGAGCTGATTGACAGACAGTCCCTCGCGTACTTTCTCGAAAACGGCCAATGCCTTATCCCGGCGATCCGGCGGGGCGAGAATCGAAATATCCCGCCCCACGATCTCCGCGGCCGAATAACCGAACAACTTCTCCGCCGCGGGGTTCCAGGTTCGTATCGTTCGATCAACCATCAGGCTGAAGATGGCATCGTTGGATGAATCGACGACCGCCGCGAGGAGAAGATGCTCCTCCTCCGCGCGTTTGCGCTCCGTGATATCAATGCAGGAACCGATGTAGCCGGAAAAATGATGGTCGTTTTCAAACAGGGGGGCGCCACTATCCATAATCCAGCGATACTCGCCGTCATGACGGCGCAACCGGTACTCCATGGTGAACGGTTCGCGTGCATCGAACGCGCGGACATAGGTATCCACGCAGCGCTGCAGGTCCTCCGGATGAACGCCCTCGGCCCAGCCGTCGCCCAGCTCCTGTTCCAGGGTCCGCCCGGTGAATTCCAGCCAGGAGAGGTTGAAATACGTGCAGCGCTTGTCCGTGCCCGACATCCAGATCAGTACCGGCGCCGAGTCCGCCAGCAGTCGGAACCGCGCTTCGCTCTCGCGCTGCGATTGCTCGGCGAGATAGCGCTCGGTGATGTCCTCGAGAATGGCGACGCCGAAAGCGGGACCGTCCTCCTTTTCGCGCAGCAGCGACACGCTGAGCCGGCCCCACATGACCTCGCCGCTCTTGCGGAGGAATCGTTTTTCGATCTGGTAGCGATCGCGTCTTCCGTCGAGCATCTCCCGAAACAGCGTGACGCACGGATCAACGTCCTCGGGGTGCACGAATTCGTGAAAAGCCATCATGCGCAGTTCATCGGACGTGTAGCCGAGCATGCGCCGGAGCGCCGGATTGCCTTCGATGGCATATCCGCCCCTGTCAATCAGCGCGACGCCAACACTCGCTCTGGCGAAGATGGCGCGGAATCGCGCCTCGCCCTTTAGCGATGAGTCGTTCGACCGCCTGCGCTCAACGATCTCCACAAACAAGTCTCCCTATCTCTGCGGTTGTAGAGTCGGCTTCTCGACAGTTACCCCGCCGGGATGCGCATGTTTCAGACAAAACCCTGCCCTCTCCTGCTAACACCTTTGGCCAGTGCGCTCTCTCTTACGGCCGGATCTCGCTGCCCCGACCAAGACCAATATACTTAATATTGTGTGCCGATGCAGGTCTCTGATATAGGTCAAATCAGGGTAATGTGGGGGGGTAACTGCATGATATCGGCTGTTACGCCCATCCAAGCGATCGATAAGCAGGCTCACCGGGTATCCCGGACAATACTCATAATAGTGGGGGTCTTTATCCGGCCGGCATGGGATTGAAATGCCAGGATTCGCATGCCTCGAACCGGCGGAACGGCAATCCGCCGATGACGTCCGCCGGTCAACGTATCAGGAAAAACAACGCCATACATACAGCGTCGACACCGCAAGCTGGATGACCGTGATCAGCAGTCCATAACACAGGAACCTGAGGAACGTGACCGGTTTGCCGTGACCCGCGCATATGCCTGTGAGCAATACCGAGCCGGCAGCCCGCTAGTCGTGTTTTTTGAGGATGATCGTACCCGAAACAGGAACGCTCCCACAAAACGAAAACGCGGCGGCCATGCCACGTGCCGCAAATATAAAGAGGCGGGTGTCGTTGGGAAAACCCAAGAGGACACCCGCTTCCGTATAAGTCGCAACGTTATAATCGCCAGCCGATACCGTCCAAAACGAATTTACGTTCTACGAATCGTAAGAAGCGTACACCGGTCCTGAACGCCGTGAGCCGCTCCCGTCACGGGACAAGCGGAATCTTGTCGGCCATATTGAATCGGATGGCGGCGCGGATTTTGTTTTCAATCTGCAGATAGCGCGCCACCTTCTTTGCGGGCAGCGCTTTGCCAAGCTTTGCCGCATACGATTTGCGCATCGCCGCTTCGGACGCCTCGACGTCGAGCGCCTCGTTGATGAGAGTCTGAGCCTGCTGGTCGGTCATGGCGCCACTGTTGTAGGCGGCGGCGTAACTCTCGATCATCTTCGCCGCCCGTTCATTGAGCTTCATCAGGTCCTTCTGATAGGCGTCATAGATCGGCCAGAACGCCTTGGATTCGGCGTCGCTCAGATCCATGTTCGCCGCCACGACCAGTTTCTTGTCGGCCTTGACCTTGTCCAACAGAATCTGCATGTTCGTGGTGGCGGCCGTGTCCGCGGCATATACCGGTGCCGCGATGGCCAGCATCCCGCATACGGTCGGTAGAATGAGTACTTTGAGTATCTTCATGTTGTCTTCCTTTTCTGACAGAGGGTTGTGGTTTTCGGGAACTGGCGGGGCTGGCCTCGACCGTCATCCCATGACGCAACAATGTCGTCGCGGGTGCGGGGTCGAGCCAGCCATTTCCAGTCACGGCGACGAGCTTGAATCATGGCTTCGTGTGGAAGCCCTGTTTCAAAGTCCTTCACGCAAGGGATTTTCTGAAACGCCGCGGTTGCCTGATATTGGACCTTAGTCACATATCCAAAATCAGGAAGATTCCTTATTTAAGGTTCCCTGGTTTTATTTCGACGCGTGGAATTCCCGCACGAATTCAAGCCGCAGTTTCCACGCCGGTTCACCGGCGCGTGCGGCGTACGGCTCGCAAACCCAGCGGTCGCCGATCGCCGCCAGGTCGCCGTTGGCATAAACCAGCGGCAATCGCTGGCGCACCCAGGGTGGAACGCCGGCCTCCTGCAATAATTTCTTGAGCTTGTGATGATGCGCGCGTCCCGGTAGCCGGCAGGTTTCGCCGCCCTGACGCCAACCGACTGTGAGCGGCGCATGGCCGATGCGTTCCTGCGACAGACCGTCCCCGCGCGTGGCAACGGCACGCAACAGGCCCACGCCGGGAATCACCAGCGGTTCGGCTAGGTTCCAAGACAAGCTCATCGCGGAATCCGTTTCCCGGCACGGCCTCAGCACCGTGAGTTCATCGCGATAACGGCGCACCTCCGCCTCCGGCCAACGGACCACGGCGTGCCGCGTGCGTGGCTCACGCTCTACCTGCGCCAGAATATGATCCAGATGCATGGCCGAGGGCGCCTGAAAACCCTGCTGGCGCAGCCAATAGCGCACCAGGTTGCGCTGACGCGGCGGAGGAAGTCGGCGCAGCGCCGTCACCGACAACGCCGATGGATCCTCGGCACGACAGACTTGCCAATCGGCTTGCGCCACGGCATCGAGCAGCCCGGCGGCCTCGGCTGACAGGGCCGCGGCGCGCGCGATCTGCCGCGCGGCCCCGGGCCAGCGCGCATCCAGCAGTGGGAATACCTGATACCGCAGATAATTGCGTGAAAACCGCGGATCACGATTACTGAGATCATCAACCCATTGCAGTTTTTCCCGCTCCGCATAGTCCGCGAGCTGGGCCCGGGTGAAACCCAGCAGCGGGCGCGCGAGCCGGCCGGCGGAAAATGGCGCGATTTCCGGCATGGCAGCCAATCCGTGGGTGCCGGAGCCACGCAGCAGTTGCAGCAGCACGGTTTCGGCCTGATCGTCGACATGATGCGCCGTGAGCAGGACTTTGCTCGAGCCCACATGGCGTGCGAGGCAGGCATAGCGCGCCTGCCGCGCCGCCGCTTCCAGCCCATGCTCGCGGATTTCCGCGGTCGTGATAAGGATGCGCTCAACCGCACACGGAACGTTCAAATTTTCGCAGAATTT
Organism: Sulfuricaulis sp.; assembly: GCF_041499725.1. Taxonomy (GTDB): domain Bacteria; phylum Pseudomonadota; class Gammaproteobacteria; order Acidiferrobacterales; family Sulfurifustaceae; genus Sulfuricaulis. The sequence continues at coordinate 9,361 of NZ_JBGQKW010000006.1, read as the reverse complement.
TTCGGCATGCCGCGCCCATCCGGCCGAAGCCGGCTGCAGGCCATGATCCACGTGCACGGCGCCGAGACGCCATGGCAGTTCCTTGCGCAAGGCGCAAAGGGCATGCAGCAATACACAGGAATCAAGACCGCCGCTGAAGGCGACTTTTAACGGCGTTTCCGGAGAGAGGCCGAGACGGTGCAGGACATCCGCCAGTGCCGAGGGAGAAAACACGTTATAGAGCCTCTGATTAATTCCGTTCGCCCTGAGCTTGTCGAAGGGCGATAGGCGTCACTTGTTGATTCTACGGTGTCCTCCGTTCATGGTTCGACAAGCTCACCACGAACGGAGGAATTAATCAGGGCTTCGTATCAATGTTCTTCAAACTCGCCGTAATGCATCAGGCGGTCGTAGCGCTGTTCGAGCAGACGCTCGAGCGGCATGGAGCCGACCTTGTCCAGGGCGGAGATGAGCGCGGACTTGAGAGTCTTGGCGATCTCGTCCATGTCGCGATGCGCGCCGCCCAGGGGCTCCGGCACGATTTCGTCCACGAGGCCCTGCCGGTTCAGGCTTTCGGCGGTGATGCCCATGGCCTGCGCCGCTTCCGAGGCCTTGTCAGCGGAACGCCATAGAATGGAGGCGCAGCCTTCCGGAGAAATGACGGAATAGGTGGAATACTGCAACATCAGCAAGCGGTCGCACACGCCGATGGCGAGCGCCCCGCCGGAACCGCCCTCGCCGATCACGACACTGACGATAGGCGTGTTGAGCCGTGCCATTTCGTAGAGATTGCGGGCGATGGCCTCGCTCTGGCCGCGCTCTTCCGCGCCCACGCCCGGATAGGCGCCAGGGGTGTCGATCAGCGTGATCAGCGGAATCCGGAAACGTTCGGCAAGATGCATCAGGCGCAAAGCCTTGCGGTATCCTTCCGGGCGCGGCATGCCGAAGTTACGCCGCACCTTCTCGCGCGTGTCACGCCCCTTCTGGTGCCCGATGATGACAACGGGCCGGCCGTCCAGCCGCGCCACGCCGCCGACAATCGCCGGGTCGTCGGCGAACGCGCGGTCGCCGTGCAGTTCCTCGAAATCGGTGAAGGCACGCGCAATGTAATCCAGCGTAAACGGACGCAGTGGATGGCGCGCGAGCTGCGAGATCTGCCACGGCGTCAGCGAATGAAAAATGGATTCGGTCAGCTTGCGGCTTTTGGCGCTGAGCTTGTTGATCTCGTCGTTGATATTGATCGCCGCGCCCTTGTCGGCATAGCGCAGCGACTCGATCTTGGCCTCCAGATCGGCGATGGATTGTTCGAACTCGAGATAATTCTGGTTCATGAATCAGGCATCAAAAACGATCAGCGATAGATAAGGTGGACATTGCATTCTCCGGCAAGGCGCGACAGGCGTTCCAGCAGCGTGTTGGTCGGACTGATTTTCCATTCATCGCCCAGCGCAATTTCGGCTTCCGCCTGTTGGCCGTGGTAATGCAGGTATACCGGGCACCTTCCTTGGGCCGCCGGGACGAGAATTTCCTTCAGCTCATCGACAAAACCATTGCCCGCCTGCTCGGCCGTCACATCGATCACCAGCCGCCGGCTGAAGGCGGCGCGAGCCTGATCCATATTATAGAGCTTCTCCGCGGACATTTTGAACCCGCCGGAGTATTCGTCCATGCTCACCTGCCCTTCCACCACCAGCAGAGTGTCCTTGGCCAGCAGTTCACGGCTCTGCGCATACAGGTCGGAAAATACCGCGAGTTCAAGCCGGCCGGTGCGGTCATCGAGGGTCACGAAAGCCATGCGATCGCCGCGCCGGGTCTGCATGGTACGGCTCGCGACCACCAGGCCGGCCACCACGATGGTGCTGTCGGTCGTGGGTTTGAGTTCGGCGATCGTCGCGTCGGTAATGCGCTTGAGTTCCTCGGCATAGCGCGCGATCGGATGGCCGGTGAGATAAAGCCCGAGTGTTTCCTTTTCGCCTTCTAGTCGCTGCTCTTCGCTCCACTCCGCGGTGATTTCGTAAACATGCGTCTCCGCCGGCGTGACGGCGTTGCCGAAGATATCCACCTGACCCGCGTCCCGGTTGCGGCTTTGCTGATCGGCGACGGCGAGCGCCCTGTTGAGCGACGCCATCAGCGCCGCGCGATGCGTGCCGAGCCCGTCGAGCGCGCCGGCCTTAATCAGCGACTCGAGCACGCGCCGGTTGACCTTGCGCAGGTCGATGCGCTGGCAGAAATCGAAAAGATCCTTGAAAGCCCCGCCCCGGTTCCGCTCCCCCAAGATAGTGTCGATGGCGGCTTCGCCCAACCCCTTGATGGCGCCAAGGCCGTAGAAAATGGTGGCGGCGTCCACCGGCACGAAATGATATTCGCAGCGGTTGATATCGGGCGGCAGGATGTTCAGTTTCATGTCGCGGCATTCGGCCATCATGGTCACGACCTTGTCGGTCTTGTCCATGTCGGACGACAGCACCGCGGCCATGAACGCCGCCGGATAATGCGCCTTGAGCCAGGCGGTCTGATAGGCGATCAACGCGTACGCGGCCGAATGCGAGCGGTTGAAGCCGTAGCCGGCGAATTTTTCGATCAGGTCGAAAATGTCGGCGGCTAATTTTGGATTCACGCCGCGCTCCTCGGCGCCCTTGACGAACACGCTGCGCTGCAGCGCCATCTCCTCCGGCTTCTTCTTGCCCATGGCGCGCCGCAACAGGTCGGCGCCGCCCAGCGTGTAACCCGACAGCACTTGCGCGATCTGCATCACCTGTTCCTGATACAGGATCACGCCGTAGGTAGGCTTGAGAATCGGCTCGAGGCTCGGATACGGATATTTGATGCGCGCGCGGCCGTGCTTGCGGTTGATGAAATCGTCGACCATGCCGGATTGCAACGGACCGGGCCGGAACAGCGCCACCAGCGCCACGATTTCCTCGAAGTTGTCCGGCTGCAGACGCTGAATGAGGTCCTTCATGCCGCGCGATTCCAGCTGGAACATGGCGGTGGTACGGGCGGATTTGATCAGCGCGAACGTCGCCGGGTCGTCGATCGGCAGTTGCTCGATGACGAGCGCCGGTTCGCCTTTCTTTTCGCGTTCGCCGTTGATGGTCTTGACCGCCTTGTCGATGATCGTGAGCGTGCGCAAACCCAGAAAATCGAATTTGACCAGGCCGAGTTTTTCGACGTCCTCCATGTCGAGCCCCGTCACCGTCTGCTTCCCGCCCTGTTCGCAGTAAAGCGGCATGAAGTCGGTGAGCGGCCCGGGCGCGATCACCACGCCGCCGGCGTGCTTGCCGGCGTTGCGCGCGAGCCCTTCGAGCGCGCGCGCCGTGTCGATCAGATCGCGCACGTCGTCTTCTTTCTTGTAGCGTTCCGCCAGTTGCGGCTCGATCTCGAGCGCGCGCTCCAGGGTCATGCCGATTTCGAACGGAATGAGCTTGGCAATCTTGTCCACGTAGCCGTAAGGATGATCCATGACGCGGCCCACGTCGCGTACCACGGCCTTGGCCGCCATGGTGCCGTGGGTGATGATCTGCGCCACCCGGTCCTGGCCGTAGCGCTGGGTCACGTATTCGATCACCTCGTCGCGCCGCTCCATGCAGAAGTCCACGTCGAAGTCCGGCAGCGAGACACGTTCGGGATTGAGGAAGCGCTCGAACAGCAGCTCGTACTTGATCGGATCGAGCTCGGTGATGCCGAGGCAATAGGCCACGAGCGAACCGGCACCGCTGCCGCGGCCGGGCCCGACCGGGATGCCGTTTTTCTTGGCCCATTGAATGAAATCCGCCACGATCAGGAAGTAGCCGGGAAATCCCATCTTGTTGATGGTGGAAAGCTCCAGCTCCAGACGTACGTTGTACGTCTTGCGTGCGGCTTCGCGCGCCTCCTCCAGCATGAGCTTCAGACGCGATTCCAGCCCCTGCTGCGTCTCCTGGCGCAGCAGCGCATCGATGGTCATGCCCTCCGGCACGGGATAGGCGGGAAGGTAATAGTGTCCGAATTCCAGACGCAGGTTGCAGCGGCGCGCGATTTCGACCGTGTTATCGATGGCCTCGGGAATGTCCTGGAACAGTTCGGCCATCTCCTGGCTGCTTCGGAAATATTGTTGCGTGGTGTAGCGGCGCGGGCGACGGCTGTCGGTGAGCACACGGCTGTCCTGGATGCATACCCTGACCTCGTGCGTGTCGAAATCCGTCGGCTGCAGGAACACCACGTGATTCGTCGCCACGACCGGCAGCGACATCCGGCGCGCCAGCTCCACGGCGGCGTGATTGTAATCTTCCTGAAATGGCTGGCCGGTACGCTGCAGCTCGAGATAAAAACATCCCGGGAACCAGTTCTGATAGGCGCGGGCCAGCTCGTCCGCCTGTGCCGGATTGCCGGAAAGCAATGCCTGGCCGATTTCGCCCTCATGCGCGCCCGACAACGCGATCAGGCCCGATAACGGCGCATCGAACCAGGACTTGCGGAGGCAGGGCCGGCCGGAATGTTGCCCTTCCACGTAGGCGCGCGTGAGCAGCCGGCTGAGCCGGCGATAGCCCTCGATGTTCTGGCACAGCAGTGTCAGGGGATGGGGCTTGTGCGGGTCGGCCGGATTTTCCAGCCAAACATCCGCCCCAATGATGGGCTTGATCCCGGCCGCGCAGGCCGCCTGATAAAACTTGACGGCACCGAAGAGATTGGCGAGGTCGGTGACAGCCACGGCCGGCATCTCAAGACGGGCGGCGGTTTTGACCAGATCATCCGCACGGACGATGCCGTCCGCCAGGGAAAACTCGGTATGGACTTTGAGATGGACGAAAGGCCGGCTCACGCCGGTATTTGACCGTAATTCCATGGGTCAGGGAAGCTGGATATCCTGGGCGGCGAGCCGCGCATTATACCTTGTTATACCCCGGATTAATTAGGTTTTTCCTGCTGCCAAGATATAATGTTAACTAGAAACATACACAGCATGGCGCAAGCAACTGAAACCAAATAAATGAGTATCGTCGAGGTCATCGCCAATCCCCGTGTCAGACAATGGCTGCCGGGTGTTCTCAACGGCGGAATGCTGTTGTTGCTGACGGCCAGTCTCGCCCAATGGACCTGGCTGGTGGTTAAACCGCCGATACCTCCGCTGGTACTGGCGCCGCCCACGCCCTCTCCTCAGCAGAATACTTTTTCGCTGCAGCCTCTGCTCGCTGCCCATCTCTTCGGTCAAGTTAGCCAGGAATTAACCGGCGGGCGCCTCGATAATCTACCGATCAGCAGTTTGAACCTGGTGCTGACCGGGGTGATTGCCTCGGCCAGCGGTGGCTATGCGCTGATCTCCGTCAATGGTCAGTCACAGGAACCCTTCGCCGTCGGCCAGACCGTCACCGGGAATGCAGTATTACAAGCCGTGTATCCAGACCGGGTCGTGATCCAGCGTAACGGAGCCTTGGAAAGTTTGATGCTGGAGGGTGCAGAAAAGTCGCCAACGGAACAATGGATTCCTCCCGCCGTGGCGTCCCGTCCCCCTGCGGTTTCGGCGAATATTGTCCAGGAAACCGGCGTGAATCATTATAGGGTGGAACGCGAACAACTCGCGGCGCAGATGCGCACGCCGGACTTTCTACGACAGGCAACCATGATACCGTCCAAAAGCGGCGGATTTCAGGTGCAGCAGATACAGGCGGGGAGCCTGTATGAAAAACTGGGGTTGCGTGCCGGCGATGTCATCAAGGTCGTCAACGGGCAACCGATCAACTCGGCGGAAGATGCAATACGCCTCTATCAACAAATGCCTGACATCGGCGCCGTGCAAATGGAAATAACGCGTAGCGGTAAATCCGAGCAACTCTATTATCAGTTTTCGCAAAACTGAGCCGGTAGCTATTCACAACGATGCGAAAGTGGGTCAATTGAGGATGACAGATACCCGACATTTCATCGCGACAACCCTCGGCACGTTGATGGTGGGTGCCCTGCTTGTCTTTCCGCTCGCGCAGGCGGCGGAATTGAAGCCGATTCAGGTCGCGCAAGCGCCGTCGGAGGACGATGAGCCGAACGCGCCGCAATCCGCCGCCGTGACACCCCCTGTCCCGCCCGGTGGCGTGGTTGCATCGCCACCCATGCCACCCCAGGGGGCGAGGACCATACCTTCTGTGCCGCCTTCATTTCCCGCCGCACCTGCTCCCGCTCGCCCCGCGACCGCGGCCGGCACGACGCTAAGGCCGGGCCAGATGATGTTCAACTTTCAGGAGGCGGACATACAGGCGGTGGTGAAAACCGTATCGCAGATCACGGGAAAGAATTTTCTGCTCGACCCGCGCGTCAAAGGCAAACTTACAATCATCTCCACCCAGCCCGTCTCCAAAAACGCCATCTATCAGATATTCCTCGCCTCGCTAAAGGCGCAAGGATACACCGCGATCGACAGCGCGAGCGGCTTCATCAAGCTGGTTCCGCTGGGGGACGCCAAGCAGGCCGCCGTGGTTACCACGGGGGTAGCACCGCGCCCGGGTGAACAGACCATTACGCATGTAGTCACGGTACAGCACGGTTCCGCGGCGCAAATCGTGCCGTTGCTGCGGCCACTGATGGCGCCCACCAGCCAGCTTTCCGTTTACCCACCGGCCAACACACTGATCATCACCGACTACGCGGATAACATCCGCAACCTGCTGCACATCGTTGAAATTCTCGATCAGCGCGGCGGCTCGGAACTCACCATCGTCCCGCTGAAAAACGCCTCGGCCCTAGATATCGCGGAAATCATCGTGCGGCTGTATCCCAACGTGACACAATCTGCCGGACCGGTCGCACCGGTGGCGGCAGGTGTAGGCGAAGCCGATCGCGTCACCATCATGCCGGACCTGCGTACCAACAGCCTGCTGGTCCGCGCCGAGAATCCGGGCACCATCAACGACCTGCGCGCGCTCATTGAAAAACTGGACGTGCCGGCCAAGGTCAGCGGCAACACGCGCGTGGTTTACCTGCGTAATGCGGAAGCCACTAAACTGGCCGAGATTCTTCGCGGCCTGTTGTCGGGCGAGGCGCGTGCCCTGACCGCCTCAGCCGCGGCGACACCCGGCCGGCCGCCGGTAGGCGCCAGCAAGGCGGCGGAGGCATCCCAAATCCAGGCGGACGAGGCGACAAATTCGCTCGTCATCAGCGCCTCCGATGCCGTATTCAACAATCTGCGCGCTGTCATCGAAAAACTCGATATACGCCGGGCACAGGTTTACGTCGAAGCGTTGATTGTGGAAATCACCACCGACAAGGCCTCGCAATTTGGCTTCCAGTGGGCCGGCGGCAAGCAGGTCGGCAGCGGCACGGCCGGCGCCCTAATCAACTTTCCCGCCGCCAACCCGGGAATCGTCACCGCGGCGCTCAATCCCCAGGCCCTCGCTGCCACCGGGGGGCTCTCGATCGCTTATGTCGGCAAAAAGATAACGCTGTCCGACGGTTCTACCGTGACCAGCCTGGGCGCGCTGGCGACCGCGCTGGAATCGAATAATATCGCCAACGTTCTTTCCATGCCCAATATGCTTACGCTGGACAACGCCGAAGCCAAGATCGTCGTCGGCCAGAACGTGCCGTTCGTGACCGGCAGTTACGCCTCGGCGACCACCGCGACTGGCACGGTCAACCCGTTCCAGACCGTTGAACGCAAGGACGTCGGTCTGACCCTGAAGATCAAACCGCAGATCTCCGAAGGGGGCGGCATCAAGATGCAGATATATGAAGAGGCATCCAGTGTGGCGAACGCGGCCAGCCTGGTAACACAGGACCTGATCACCAACAAGCGCTCGCTGGAAACCACGGTCATCGTGGACGACGGCAGCACCATCGTGCTCGGCGGATTGATCGAAGACAACAATCAGCAAACCACACAGCAAGTTCCCTTTCTGGGGCGAATTCCGCTGCTGGGCTGGTTATTCAAATATCAAACGCAGGATAAAAAGAAAACCAATCTCATGGTGTTCTTGCGGCCGCTTATCGTGCGCGCGCCCGATGACAGCTACGGCTTCACCGCCAACCGTTACGAACATATCCGCGCCACGGAAAAATCCGTCACGAAGGAAAAGTCGCCGATTCTGGAGAGGTTCCTGCCAACGGTGCCGGCGCCGGACGAGAAACAGAAACCCGCCACGGATGAAATACCGCCGGACAAGATATTCGGCCCGCCGAATCTGCTGGACGCCAAGCCGGGTACCGACGGCGCATCACCTTAATCTGGTTATCACGGCCGCCATGGACAACGCGCCCGATCTTCAAACCCTGGACCCCGCCTGGACCCAGCGTTTGCCATATCATTTCGCGCGCCGCCACGGCGTCATCAGCGCCTGCGTGCGCGACGGACAGCTGGAAATCTGGGCCAAGCCGGGCGTCTCGAGCGCCACCCTGGCGGAACTTTACCGGGCACTCGGACAACCCATCCACGTGCGCGAGCTGAGCCAGGTGATGTTCGATTCCGCCCTCAACCGCGCCTACGAGCGCGGCATGTCGCAGGCCATGGATATCGTGGATGACATCGGTGACGACCTGGACCTCGCGGAACTGACGCAGAACCTGCCCCAGGCCACGGACTTGATGGAGAGCGAAGACGACGCTCCGATCGTCAGGTTGATCAATGCCCTGCTCACCCAGGCGGTGCGTGAAGGTGCATCGGATATACACATCGAGACGTTCGAGACCCGCACGGTGGTGCGTTACCGCATCGACGGCGTGCTGCGCGACGTCATCGAACCGCAACGCGCGCTGCATGGCGTGATCGTTTCGCGCGTCAAGATCATGGCCAGCCTCGACATCGCCGAAAAGCGCATGCCCCAGGACGGACGCATCACGCTGCGTCTCGCGGGACGTCCGGTGGACGTGCGCGTCTCCACGGTGCCCACCGGCCACGGCGAACGCGTGGTTCTGCGTCTTCTGGACAAGCAGGCGGGGCGACTCGATCTGACGGGTCTCGGCATGGCGGATGACACGCTGAAAACCCTGGTGAACCTCATCAACCAGCCGCATGGCATCATTCTCGTCACCGGTCCGACGGGCTCGGGTAAAACCACGACGCTGTACGCCGGCCTCGGAAAGCTCGACAGCACGCGACACAACATCATGACGGTCGAGGACCCCATCGAATACGATCTCGACGGAGTCGGCCAGATGCAGGTCAACACGAAAATCGAGCTTACTTTCGCGCGCGCCTTGCGCTCCATCCTGCGCCAGGACCCGGACATCATCATGATCGGTGAAATCCGCGATCTTGAAACCGCACAGATCGCCGTGCAGGCCAGCCTGACCGGGCACCTGGTGCTCGCCACGCTGCACACCAATGACGCCGTCGGCGCCGTGACGCGCCTCGTGGACATGGGCGTGGAGCCGTTTCTGGTGGCCTCCAGCCTGCTCGGGGTGCTGGCCCAGCGCCTGG
>NZ_JBGQKW010000005.1:0-58437 GCF_041499725.1 Sulfuricaulis sp. | reverse complement strand
CGAGATGGTCATGCCCGGGGACAACATCAAGATCGTGGTCACCCTCATCAACCCCATCGCCATGGAACAGGGCCTGCGCTTCGCCATCCGCGAAGGCGGCCGGACCGTGGGCGCGGGGGTGGTGGCGAAGGTGATTGAATAGGATCGAGCAACGCAAATGGCTAACCAGAAAATCCGCATCCGCCTCAAGGCCTTCGATCATCGTCTGATCGATCGTTCCGCGGCGGAAATTGTCGACACGGCGAGACGCACCGGCGCGCTCGTGCGCGGCCCGATTCCGCTGCCGTCCAAGGTGGAGCGCTACACGCTCAACCGCTCGCCGCATTGCGACAAGAAATCGCGCGACCAGTTCGAGATGCGCACGCACAAACGGATCATGGACATCATCGAGCCCACGGACAAAACCGTGGATGCGCTCATGAAGCTCGACCTCGCCGCCGGCGTGGATGTCGAAATCAAGCTCTCCTGAGGCATTGATCATGGCACTCGGACTCGTAGGCAAAAAAATCGGCATGACCCGCCTGTTCTCGGCAACTGGCGAGGCGACACCGGTTACGGTGCTGGAAGTGACCGCCAACCGCGTCACCCAGATGAAGGATGAAGCGAATGATGGCTATCGCGCCGTGCAGGTAACTATCGGCAGCCGCCGCGCGGACAAACTGCCCAAACCGCTGGCGGGCAAGTATGCCAAGGCCGGCGTGGAACCGGGCCGCGGACTCTGGGAGTTCCGCCTGGGTGCCAATGAAGGTGCCGAGCTCAAGCCCGGCGCCGAGATCAAGCTCGATATTTTCCAGGTGGGCCAGCACGTGGACGTGCAGGGTACCTCGATCGGTAAAGGTTTTGCCGGCACCATCAAGCGTCATCATTTCGCCGGCGGGCGCGCCAGCCACGGTAACTCGCTGAGTCACCGGGCCCCGGGCTCCATCGGCCAGCGCCAGACGCCTGGCCGCGTGTTTCCGGGCAAACCCATGGCCGGACATTTGGGCGATGCCACGGCGACCTGCCAGAATCTTGAAGTCATGCAGGTGGACGCCGAGCGCAACCTGCTCATGGTCAAAGGCGCCATCCCCGGACCCAAGGGTCAGGATGTGGTGATCCGCCCGAGCGTCAAGGCCAGGAAGACGGCCAAGACAACGAAGACGAAGTAAAGGAACGGTTCATGAAAGTGCAACTGATGAACGCAACGGGATCGGCGTCGGAACTTCAGGTATCCGACACGGTGTTCGCCGCGGCTTATAACGAGCCGCTGGTGCATCAGGTCGTGGTCGCTTATCAGGCCACTGGCCGCCAGGGCACGCGCAAACAGAAGACCCGTTCCGAAGTGCGCGGCGGCGGCAAGAAACCGTGGCGTCAGAAAGGCACCGGCCAGGCGCGCGCCGGCACCATCCGCAGCCCGTTGTGGCGCGGCGGCGGCAAGGTGTTCCCGTCCTCGCCGGACGAGAATTTCACGCACAAGGTCAACCGCAAGATGTACCGTGGGGCGTTGCGTTCCATCCTGTCCGAACTGCTGCGTCAGGGCCGGCTGGTGACGGTTTCCGAGTTCAACATGGATCAGCCGAAGACCAGGGCTCTAGTGGAAAAACTCAAGAAGCTGGACACCGCCGATGTGCTGATCGTGACGGAAACGCTCGACAACAATCTGGTGCTGGCGGCGCGTAATCTCCGGGACGTGGATGTGCGCACCGTGAGCCAGGCTGATCCGGTGACCCTGGTCCGTTATGAAAAAGTGATCATGACCCAGGGCGCGGTGAAGAAGCTCGAGGAGATGCTGGCATGAAGGCGGCATCGGGAAAGAAATCGACCAAGCGATCCGCGAACGCGGAGAAAACCGTAGGGACGTCGCCCGTCAAGATGAATGAAGAAAAACTGTTTCAGGTGATTCTCGCACCGCATATCTCCGAGAAGAGCACGCGGCTGGCGGACAAGCACCGGCAGATGGTATTCGAAGTGCGTCCCGATGCAACCAAGCCGGTGATCAAACTGGCGGTGGAAAAGATGTTCAATGTCCAGGTGGAATCGGTGACGGTGACGAACGTGTTGGGCAAGCGCAAGGGCGGACGTAACGCCGGCCGCCGGCAGGACTGGAAGAAGGCGTATGTGCGCCTGAAGCCGGGCCAGGACATCAATTTCGTCGGGCAGCAATAAGGAATTCAGGCAATGGCACTGGTCAAGAGCAAGCCAACTTCCGCGGGTGTCCGCGCCATGGTCCGGGTGAGAAGCCCCGATCTGCACAAGGGCGCGCCGCACGCGCCGCTGCTCGAGAAGAAAAACCGCGGCAGCGGACGCAACAATCTGGGCCGTGTCTGTACGCGGCATCAGGGTGGCGGTCACAAGCGCCACTATCGCCTCGTCGATTTCCGGCGCGACAAGGACGGCATTCCGGGCCGGGTGGAACGCCTGGAGTACGATCCGAATCGCAGCGCCAATATCGCGCTGGTGCTGTACAAGGATGGTGAACGCCGCTACATCATCGCGCCCAAGGGCGTGACGGCGGGCATGGAAATCCTGTCCGGGTCCGAGGCTCCGATCAAGGCAGGCAACTGCCTGCCGCTGCGCAGTATTCCGGTGGGCTCGACCGTGCATTGCGTGGAGCTCAAGCCCGGTGCCGGCGCCCAGCTGGGACGTGCCGCGGGCGCGAGCCTGCAGCTGATCGCGCGCGATGGCGACTACGCGCAGCTGCGACTGCGTTCCGGCGAGGTGCGCAAGGTACACGTGGAGTGTCGCGGCGTCATCGGCGAAGTCGGGAATGCCGAGCATTCACTACGCAAGATCGGCAAGGCGGGTGCGTCGCGCTGGCGCGGCATCCGTCCGACGGTGCGTGGCACGGCCATGAATCCGGTGGACCATCCGCACGGCGGCGGCGAAGGCCGCACCAAGGGTGGTCGCCATCCGGTGAGCCCGTGGGGCACGCCGACCAAGGGTTACAAGACGCGCGCGAACAAGCGCACCAATTCCATGATTATTCACAGGCGTAAGTAAGAGGGGTTCCGGACCGTGCCACGTTCAGTCAGAAAAGGACCATTTGTCGACGCGCACCTCGCCGCGAAGGCGGACAAGGCGCGCGCGGAAAACAGCAAGAAGCCGATCAAGACCTGGTCGCGCCGCTCGACCGTCACGCCGGATTTCGTGGGCCTGACGATCGCGGTGCACAACGGGCGGCAGCATGTGCCGCTGCTGGTTACCGAAAATATGGTCGGCCACAAGCTCGGCGAATTTGCCGCCACCCGGACCTTCAAGGTGCACTCGGGTGACCGCAAGGTGACGACGGAAGAGCCAACAAAGTGACGATGGAAAAGTAATGCCATGCAAGCCACTGCCGTTCTGAAATACGTTCGTGTGTCCGCGCAAAAAGGCCGGCTGGTCGCCGACCAGATTCGCGGCCTGCCGGTAGCGCGCGCCCTGGAGTTGCTCCAGTTCAGCCCCAAGAAGGCGGCGGGCCACCTGCGCAAGGTGCTCGAATCGGCCATCGCCAACGCCGAGCACAACGAGGGCGCGGACGTGGATGAACTGAAGGTCGCGACGATTCAGGTGGACGGCGGACCCACGTTGCGCCGCTTTCATGCCCGCGCCAAAGGGCGGGGCGTGCGTATTCTCAAGCGCACCAGTCACATCACGGTGGTGGTGAGCGATGAGAAGAAGCGGTCAAAGGCCGTGAAGAAGGAGAAAAGCTGATGGGCCAGAAAATAAATCCGATCGGATTCCGCATGGGGATCAGCCGCGACTGGACCGCCAAGTGGTACGCGGGCACCAAGTCCTATACCCAGAACCTGCTCTCGGATATCGCGCTGCGCGACTACCTCAAGCTGAGGCTCAAGAACGCGGCGCTGAGCACGATCGTGATCGAGCGTCCGGCGCAGAGCATCAATATCACCGTGCATACCGCGCGTCCCGGCATTGTTATCGGCAAGAAGGGCGAGGACATCGAGAAGCTGCGCCAGGAAATGACCAAGATCGCCGGCCGTCCGGTGCAGCTGGCGGTGGAAGAGGTACGCCAGCCGGAGCTGGACGCGCAGCTCGTGTCCGAAAACATCGCCCAGCAGCTGGAAAAGCGCATAATGTTCCGCCGCGCCATGAAACGCGCGGTGACCAATGCCATGCGCCTGCGCGCGCTGGGTATCAAGGTCATGGTCGCTGGCCGCCTGAACGGCGCCGAGATCGCACGCACCGAATGGTATCGCGAGGGTCGAGTGCCGCTGCATACGCTGCGCGCCGACATCGATTACGGTTTTTCCGAGGCCCAGACGACGTACGGCAAGATCGGCGTGAAGGTGTGGATCTTCAAGGGCGAGGTGTTCGATAAGGACGCGCCCAAGGCGGAGGACGCCGAGGCTCAGAAGAAAGGCGCGACGGCCGGGTAAATGATTTGAGGAAGCCCTCTCCCCTTTCCCTCTCCCGCAGGGCGGGAGAGGGGGAGTAGGAATAAAACTTATTTGGATTGAATATGCTGCAACCGAAACGAACGAAGTATCGCAAGATGATGAAGGGCCGCAACCGCGGCCTGGCCCTGCGCGGCAACAAGGTGAGCTTCGGCGAGTATGGCCTGAAGTCGATCGCCCGCGGGCGCCTGACCTCGCGCCAGATCGAGGCCGCGCGCCGCGCGCTCACCCATTTCATCAAGCGTGGCGGGCGTGTATGGATCCGGGTGTTTCCGGACAAGCCGGTGAGCAAGAAACCGCTTGAAGTGCGCATGGGCAGCGGCAAGGGCAACGTCGAGTACTGGGTGGCCGAGATCAAACCCGGCGCCGTGCTGTATGAGATGGAAGGAATCAACGAGCAGGAAGCGCGCGAGGCGTTCAAGCTCGCGGCCGCCAAACTCCCGCTCCGAACCACGTTCGTGACCAGAACGTTGTAAGGCAGATATGAAGATGAAAACGAAAGAATATCGAGAGATGGATACCGCGGCGCGCCAGAAGGAGCTGACTGACATGCTGCGCGAACAGTTCAACCTGCGCATGCAGAAGGCGACCGGACAGCTGGCCAATACCGCGAATCTGCCGAAGGTGCGGCGCAATATCGCGCGTATGCGCACCGTTATGAACGAGAAGTCGAGATAAGGACATGGGCGAAAAGACGAAAACTGCGCGCTCGCTGAGCGGTCGCGTGATCAGCAACAAGATGAACAAGACGATTACCGTGCAGGTGGATCGCCGTATCCGCCATCCGCTGTACGGCAAGATCGTTACGCGTCATACCAAGCTGCACGCGCATGACGAGAGCAACGAGTGCAAGGAAGGCGATCTGGTGCAGATCGAGGAATGCCGGCCGTTGTCGAAGTCCAAGGCCTGGCGTCTGGTGAAGGTGCTGGAACGGGCCCGCGAGGTCTGAATAAGGCTTTGAATTTTGGCTGATTTTGGTGTGAATGTTATAATCGCGCGCTTTCGCCCGGGGCGGGGCGCCGTGTGGAGACAGGCTAATGATCCAGATGCAGACCACGCTGATGGTTGCCGACAACAGCGGGGCAAAAACGGTGCAGTGCATCAAGGTGTTGGGGGGTTCCCATCGCCGCTATGCCGGTATTGGTGACGTGATCAAGGTCAGCGTGAAGGAAGCGATTCCGCGCGGCAAGGTCAAAAAGGGCGATGTCTACGACGCCGTCATCGTGCGTACCCGCAAGGGCGTGCGCCGGACGGACGGTTCGGTGATCCGCTTCGACACCAACGCGGCGGTGCTGTTGGACACCAAGCGCGAACTGATCGGCACGCGTATTTTCGGACCCGTGACGCGCGAGCTCCGCAACGAGCAGTTCATGAAGATCATCTCGCTCGCGCCCGAAGTGCTGTAAAGGTTGGAGATTATGAAAAAGATTCGAACAGGTGACAAGGTGATGGTGCTGACCGGCCGCGACAAGGGCAAGCAGGGCACGGTCCTGCGTGTGCTCGAGGACAGCCGCGTGCTGGTCGAGAGCGTGAACATGATCAAGCGCCACACCAAGCCGAACCCCAACAAGGGGGTGACCGGCGGGATTATCGATCGGGAAGCGCCGATCCACGTTTCCAACGTTGCCCTGTACAACCCGGCGACGGGCAAGGGTGAGCGTGTTGGCACGCGAATCATGCAAGACGGGAACAAGGTACGGTTCTTCAGGAAAAGCGGCGAAGTCGCCGACGTGAAATGATTTTTTAAGGAAGCCCTCACCCCTTACCCTCTCCCGCTGATGCGGGAGAGGGGGAGTAGGTGAAATCTTTCCAGGTATAAAACGGTTTTTAAGTGAGTTGATTTTTAATATGGCTAGGTTAAAGGAACATTATCGGAAGAGCGTGGTGCCCGCGTTGCAGGCCAAGTTCGGCTACCAGAACGTGATGCAGGTGCCGCGCATTATCAAGATCACCCTCAACATGGGGGTGGGTGAAGCCATGGCCGATAAAAAGGTGATCGACAACGCCGTCAACGACATGGCGCAGATCAGCGGCCAGAAACCCCAGATCACCCGTGCGCGCAAATCGATCGCGAATTTCAAGGTGCGCGAGAACTGGCCGATCGGCTGCAAGGTGACGCTGCGCGGCGAGCGCATGTATGAATTTCTGGATCGCCTGATCAGCGTGGCGATCCCGCGCATCCGCGACTTCCGCGGTCTGCCGTCGCGCTCCTTCGACGGACGCGGCAATTATTCGCTCGGCATCAAGGAGCAGATCATTTTCCCCGAGATCGATTTCGACAAGGTCGATGCGGTCCGCGGAATGGACATCACTATCGCCACCAGCGCCAAGACCGACGCGGAAGCGCGCGCGCTGCTCGTGGCGTTCAGTTTCCCGCTGCGCAGTTGAGGATTTTTGCATGGCCAAGACAAGCATGATCAATCGTGACAAAAACCGCACCGCGCTGGTTGCCAAGTATGCCGTCCGGCGCGGCGAGTTGCGCGACAAGGTGAAGAACGTAAAACTCTCCGAAGAGGACCGCCACGCGGCCATGGTCGCGTTGCAGAAACTGCCGCGCGATTCGAGCTACACCCGCCGCCGCAACCGTTGCAGCCTCACCGGACGCTCGCGCGGCTATTACCGCAAGTTCGGGCTGTCGCGCTCGAAGTTGCGCGAGATCATGATGCGCGGTGAAGTGCCCGGCGTTACCAAGGCGAGCTGGTAAAAGGAACTAAATTTATGATGACCGATCCGATCGCCGACATGTTGACCCGCATTCGCAACGGCCAGAAGGCCGAGAAGATGAGCGTGCACGTGCCGGCTTCCAAGCTGAAACTCGCCATTGCCAAGGTGCTGCAGGACGAGGGCTATGTCGAGGCTTGCCAGGAAATCATGGTGGCTGGCCGACCCATGCTCGATATCACCCTGAAATACCACGGCGGACAGCCGGTGATCGAGCGCCTCGATCGGGCGAGCACTCCCGGTTTGCGCCGGTATCAGGGCACGAACAAATTACCGCGCGTCGCTGGCGGAACGGGCGTGGCGATTATCTCCACCTCGAAAGGCATCATGTCCGACCGTGCCGCCCGCAAGGCCGGGCTCGGCGGCGAAATTCTGTGCATCGTATCGTAAGAGTCCGCTATGTCACGAATCGCTAAAAATCCGGTGGCAGTTCCGAGCGGCGTCCAGGTGGCGCTTGCCGGCGCCAAGCTCAGCGTGAAAGGCCCTAAGGGCAATCTGGAGCATGAGATGCATCCGCTGGTGAAGATGACGCAGGAAGGCAGCCTGCTCAAGTTCCAGCGCACCAACGACTCGGCACTGGCGCGCGCCGTCTCCGGCACCACGCGGGCACTGGTGAATAATATGGTGAATGGAGTCGCCAAAGGATTTGAGAAGAAGCTCACCATCATCGGCGTCGGTTATCGCGTCGCGGTGCAGGGCAAGAAGCTCAACCTGACGCTGGGCTATTCGCACCCGATCGTTTATGACATCCCGAATGGGATCACGATTGAGGCGCCGGATCAGACGAATCTGGTCATCAAGGGCGCGGACAAGCAGCTGGTGGGCCAGGTGGCCGCCGAAATCCGCGACTACCGCTCACCGGAGCCGTACAAGGGCAAGGGCGTGCGTTACGTCAATGAAGTGGTGGTAAAGAAGGAAGCCAAGAAGAAATAACGGCTTCGGGTACAGGTAAACGAATTATATGAAAAGAGAAATTAACACACGTCTGCGCCGGGCGCGGCATATACGGCGGAAAATCATCGGCCTGCAGGCTGACCGCCTGTGCGTGCACCGTACGCCGCGTCACATCTACGCTCAGATCATCGACAAGACGGGTGGCAAGGTGCTGGCCTCTGCGTCCACGGTCGAAGCGGACGTGCGTGGCCAGATCAAGCACGGCGGTAACGTCGAGGCGGCGAAGCTCATCGGCAAACGCATTGCCGAGAAGGCGAAGAGCGCGGGCATCACGCGCGTGGCCTTCGACCGTTCCGGCTTCAAATATCATGGGCGCGTGAAGGCCTTGGCCGACGCGGCGCGCGAAAACGGTTTGGACTTCTGAGGACTACATAGTGGCGGCATTCACGGAATCCGAAGGACGTAGCGATAATTTTCAGGAAAAACTGATCAGCGTCCGGCGCGTGGCCAAGGTCGTCAAGGGTGGCCGGATTTTCGGCTTCTCGGCACTGACCGTGGTGGGCGACGGCGCCGGCCGCGTCGGCATCGGTCGCGGCAAGGCGCGTGAAGTGCCGGCGGCGGTCAGCAAGGCCATGGAGAACGCGCGCCGTAACATGACCAAGGTTCAGCTCAAGGGACCGACCTTGCATCACGCGGTCATGGCGGCGCACGGCGCCTCCAAGGTCGTGATGAAACCCGCTTCCGTGGGCACCGGCGTCATTGCCGGCGGCGCCATGCGCGCGGTGTTCGAGGTGGTGGGCGTGCAGGACGTGCTCGCGAAGTGCCTCGGCTCGCGCAATCCAGTCAACGTGGTGCGCGCCACCATCAAGGGTCTGCAGGCGATTCACAGCCCGGACATGGTCGCGCGCAAGCGTGGCAAGAAAGTCGAAGAGATCCTCGGTTAAGGAGCGGAACCATGGCCAAGAAAAAACTCCGGGTGACGCTGCTGCACAGCTTTTTCGGCACCGGCAAGAAGCATATGGCGAACGTTCGCGGACTGGGTCTGCGCCGTCAGCGGCATAGCGTGGAGCTGGAGGACACCCCGGCGGTGCGCGGGATGATCAACAAGGTCTCCTACCTGGTGAAGTGCGAGGAGATATGAACATGCAGCTGAATACGATGAAACCGGGCCGCGGCGCCAAAACGGCGGCCAAGCGCCTCGGACGCGGTGGCGGTTCAGGTCTGGGCAAGACCTCCGGCAAGGGTCACAAGGGTCAATCGGCGCGTGCCGGCGGCTATCACAAGGTCGGTTTCGAGGGCGGCCAGATGCCGATACAGCGGCGTCTGCCCAAGCGCGGTTTCCGTTCGGCCATGAAGGTGCAGGGATTGACCGCGGAAGTGCGGTTGCTCGAACTGGGCAAGGTCGAAGAAGCGGTGATCGATCTGGCCGCGCTCAAGAAGGCGAACATCGTTTCGCCGCAGGCGGAACGGGCCAAGGTTTATCTTTCCGGTTCGCTGGAGAAACCGGTAGTGCTGCGTGGAATCCTGTTGACCAAGGGTGCGCGCGAAGCGGTACTGAAGGCCGGCGGGAAGGTCGAGGACTGAGATAATGGAGCCCTGCTTCGTTCGTCTTGCCATGGCAATGAAGCCCTACTTCGTTCGTCCTGTCATATGAGTAGTCCAGCCGGAACTTTCGGCGGTCTCGCGGGCTTGGGCAAGCTCACGGACCTCCGGCAGCGGATTTTTTTCGTGCTGGGCGCATTGATTGTGTATCGCATCGGGACTTATATCCCGGTGCCGGGCATCAACCCGGTGGCGCTGGCAAAGATGTTCGAGGGCACGCAGAACTCCATCGTTGGGCTCTTTAATATGTTTTCCGGCGGTGCGTTGCAGCGGTTTTCGCTGTTCGCGCTGGGGATCATGCCGTACATCTCGTCGTCCATCATCATGCAGCTGATGACGTCGGTGATACCGACGCTGGAGCAGCTGAAGAAAGAAGGCGAGAGCGGGCGGCGCAAGATCACGCAGTACACCCGTTACGGCACGGTGGTGCTGGCCACCTTCCAGGCGCTGGGTATCGCCATCGCGCTGGAGAGCCAGACCTCGGCCGGCATGCCGGTGGTGATCGTTTCGGGCATCGGTTTCAAGCTGATTACGGTGATTTCACTTGTGTGCGGCACGATGTTCCTGATGTGGCTCGGCGAGCAGGTGACCGAGCGTGGCATCGGTAATGGTATCTCGATCCTGATTTTCGCCGGCATCGTCGCCGGGCTGCCGGGAGCGATTGCGCATACGTTGGATCTCGCAAGCCGCGGTACGTTCCAGCCGCTGTTCGTGCTGGTGCTGTTTGCGATCACGCTGGGCGTCACTGGGTTCGTGGTGTTTGTCGAGCGCGGTCAGCGGCGTATTACGGTGAACTACGCCAAACGTCAGCAGGGGCGGCGGGTGATGGCCGGACAATCGAGCCACTTGCCGCTGAAGATCAACATGGCGGGCGTGATCCCGCCGATCTTCGCCTCGAGCATCATCCTGCTCCCGGCCACGGTGGTGAGCTGGTTCGGGCAGGCGGAAGGCATGAACTGGTTGCGCGACATCGCCACGACGCTGTCACCGGGACAGCCGATTTACGTGCTTCTGTACGCGTCGGCGATTGTGTTCTTCTGCTTCTTTTATACAGCCCTGGTGTTCAATCCCAAGGAAACGGCGGAGAACCTGAAGAAGTCCGGGGCATTCATCCCGGGCATACGGCCGGGCGACCAGACGGCGAGCTACATCGATGGCGTGATGTCGCGGCTGACCCTGGGTGGCGCGATCTACGTGACGCTGGTGTGTCTGCTGCCGGAGTTTCTGATCGTGAAGTGGAACGTGCCGTTTTATTTCGGCGGCACCTCGCTGCTGATCGTGGTGGTGGTGTGCATGGATTTCATGGCCCAGGTGCAGGCCCGGTTGATGTCGCATCAGTACGAGAGCCTGTTGAAGAAGGCAAATCTGACCGGTGGCATGGGGTTGTCGCGCTAACCGCGCGGTTTGAGAGTATCGGGAGAAAAACGATGAAAGTAAGGGCGTCCGTCAAGAAAATGTGCCGTAACTGCAAGATTGTGCGGCGGAAACGTGTGGTGCGGGTGATCTGTTCCGATCCGACCCATAAACAACGTCAAGGCTAGAAACCTTGTAAAACGGTTGATTTTTACGAGATGAATCAGTACCCTTGCGCGTTTTCCCGTGCCGGGGCGCAGCAGGAGAGAGAAGCGAAATGGCCCGTATTGCAGGTATCAATCTTCCGAACCAGAAACACATCTGGATCGCTTTGACGTCGATCTTCGGGATCGGCCATACGCGCGCGCGCGACGTTTGCACCGCTTCGGGCGTGTCGCCGGTCGCCAAGGTGAAGGATCTGACCGACGCGGAAGTCGACAAAATCCGCCTCGAGGTGGCGAAGTTCACGGTGGAGGGCGATCTGCGCCGCACCGTGTCAATGAATATCAAACGCCTGATGGACCTCGGCACCTACCGGGGCATGCGTCACCGCCGCGGTTTGCCGGTGCGCGGTCAACGGACTAAAACCAATGCCCGCACCCGCAAGGGTCCGCGCAAGAGCGTCATCCGCGGCACGGGCAAGCCGACCACCGAATAGCACACCGGAATACTGAATAATGGCTACCAATCAAACTGCCGCACCTGAATCCGCCGCCGCACCGGCCAAGGTCAAGAAGCGCGTCAAGAAGAGCGTTTCCGAGGGCGTGGCCCATATCCATGCTTCGTTCAACAATACTATCGTCTCGATCAGCGATCGTCAGGGCAACGTGCTTTCCTGGGCGACCTGCGGCAACACCGGTTTCAAGGGTTCGCGCAAGAGCACGCCGTTTGCCGCGCAGATGGCGGCCGACAAGGCGGGTCGCGGTGCCCAGGAATACGGGGTGCGTTCGCTCGAGGTGCGCGTGAAAGGTCCGGGACCGGGACGCGAATCGGCGGTGCGCGCGTTGCATGCCCTGGGATTCGAGATTGCCAATATCATCGACGTGACGCCGATGCCCCATAACGGGTGCCGTCCGGCCAAGCGACGTCGCGTTTAAGTTCAATACGGAGAGAACAGTCAGTGGCGCGTTATACCGATTCCAAGTGTCGTCAGTGCCGGCGTGAAGGCGGCAAGCTGTTCCTGAAAGGCGAGAAGTGCTTCACCGAGAAGTGTCCGGTGGACAAGCGCGCCTATGCCCCCGGCCAGCACGGCCAGCAGAAGAGCCGCCTGTCCGATTACGGCAAGCAGCTGCGCGAGAAGCAGAAGCTGCGCCGCATCTATGGCGTGCTCGAACGACAGTTCAAGAATTACTACCAGGAAGCCGCGCGCCACAAAGGCTCGACCGGCGAGGATTTGCTGAAGATGCTGGAATCCCGCCTGGACAACGTCGTCTACCGCATGGGTTTCGGCATTTCGCGCTCCGAGTCGAGGCAGCTCGTGCGTCACAACGCCGTGCTCGTCAACACCAAGCGCGTGAACATCCCTTCCTATCAGGTCCGGCCGAACGATCTGATCGAAATTGCCACGTCGTCGCGCGAGCAGTTGCGCATCAAGGCCTCGCTCGAAGCGGCGGGACAGCGCGGCATTCCAGAGTGGCTGGACGTGGACGTCAAGGCCATGAAGGGCACGTTCAAGACCGTGCCCGAGCGCAACGATTTGCCATCGGAGATCAACGAAAGTCTCGTCGTGGCGCTTTATTCGAAGTAATGTAATCAGTATCTAGCGAGGACGCCCTCATGCAGAGTTCTGCAACCGAATTTCTGAAGCCGCGTCTGGTGGATGTGCAGACGCTTTCCTCCACGCACGCGAAAATCACGCTCGAGCCGCTCGAACGCGGTTTCGGCTATACGCTCGGCAATGCGCTGCGGCGTATTCTGCTGTCCTCGATGCCGGGCAGCGCGATCACCGAGGTCAAGATCGAGGGCGTGCTGCATGAATATTCCACCCTGGAAGGCGTGCAGGAGGACGTGATCGAAATCCTGCTCAATCTCAAGACGGTCGCGCTGCGCATGCACGGCCGCCAGGAAGTGACGCTGAGGCTCGACAAAAAAGGACCGGGCGCGGTCACGGCCGGCGACATCCAGCTGGAACACGACGTGGAAGTGGTCGATCCCAGGCACCTGATCGCCACCCTCACCAAGGAAGCGACGCTCAGCATGGAGCTCAAGGTCAATCGTGGCCGCGGTTATCAGCCGGTCACGGTGCGCACCGGCGAGCCGGGCCGTTCCATCGGCACCATGCAGCTCGATGCCTCCTACAGCCCGATTCGCCGCGTGGCCTATACGGTCGAGAACGCGCGCGTGGAGCAGCGTACCGACCTCGACAAGCTGGTGCTGGATATCGAAACCAACGGCGCTATCAACCCGGAAGAGGCGGTGCGGCGCGCGGCCAACATTCTGCAGGATCAAATTTCCATTTTCGTCGAACTCAAGAGCCCCGAGGCCAAATCGGAAGAGAAGAAAGAGCCCGAGATGGACCCGCTGCTGCTGCGGCCGGTGGACGATCTCGAACTCACCGTGCGCTCGGCCAATTGCCTCAAGGCCGAAAACATTTTTTACATCGGCGACCTCATTCAGCGCAGCGAGTTCGAACTGCTCAAGACGCCGAATCTCGGCAAGAAATCTCTCACCGAGATCAAGGACGTTCTGGCCCAGCACGGACTGTCGCTGGGCATGAAACTCGAGAACTGGCCGCCGACCTCCCTGAAGGAGAGAGAGAAGACCCCGGAGCAACAGGGTTCCGGCATCTAAAGAAATCACAAGGCTTAAACCATGCGTCACCACAAGAGCGGTCGTAAACTCAACCGCACCAGCAGTCACCGTGAGGCGATGTTCCGCAACATGGCGGTTTCGCTGCTGCGTCACGAACAGCTGGCAACCACGCTCCCCAAGGCGAAGGAACTGCGGCGCGTGGCCGAACCCCTGATCACGCTGGCCAAGAGCGCGACGCTGGCCAATCGCCGGCTGGCTTATTCGCGCTTGCGTGACCGCGAGATGGTGGGAAAATTGTTCGACGATATCGGCGTGCGTTTCAAGGACCGTCCGGGCGGCTACCTCAGAATTCTCAAGACCGGTTACCGCCGTGGCGATTCCGCGCCCATGGCGCTGGTGCAGTTGACCGAACGTCAGGCCGTAACCACGGCGGCAGAACCGGCGGTTGAAACGGCGCCCGCGGCCGAAGGCAAGGCCAAGAAAGTCAAAAAAGCCAAGGCAGCGCCCAAGAAAAAATCCGCCACACGCAAAAAATCGGCGGCCAAAGCCAAAGCGGAATAGCGCCGGTTAGATCGAGCGTGCATCAAAAGCCGGGCCCGCGCCCGGCTTTTTTGTTTGATGTTTGTGAAAGACAATGAGGCATGCAGGCCATGATTGTCCTTTTTACCGATTTCGGTCTCACCGATCCCTACGTCGGCCAACTGCATGCGGTGCTCGCGCGGGAGGCGCCGGGCGTACCGGTCATCGACCTGTTCCATGCCGTTCCTGATTTCAATATCCGCGCCGCCGCTTATTTGTTGCCGGCCTATATCCACGAGTTTCCGCCGGGCACGGTTTTTGTGTGTGTCGTGGACCCGGGCGTGGGCGGCGCGCGCCGGCCGTTCATGCTCAAGGCCGACGGGCGCTGGTATGTCGGACCGGACAATGGCTTGTTTGAGATGGTGAGGCGCCGCGCCGGTGAATGCGATTGCCGCGTGATCCGCTGGCGGCCGCCGCGGCTGTCCGCCAGTTTCCACGGACGCGACCTGTTTGCGCCGGTGGCGGCGCGGTTGGCGCGCGGCGAGATGCCGGATTCCGAGCCGGCGGGTTATTTCCCCGACCGCCGGTCCAGAGAGTCGACACTGGTGCGCGACGAGATGCCGGATTCCGATCCGATCACGCCTGCACCTCGCCCGGGAGAGTCCTGGCCGGACGACCTGGCTGAAATCCTGTATGTTGACCATTACGGTAATTGCGTTACCGGTCTGCGCGCGGTGACGATGCGTCCGGAGCAGGCACTTCGTGCCGGCGGGGAAGTGGTGAAATATGCACGGATCTTTTCGGATGTACCGCCGGGTACGGTCTTCTGGTACGAGAACGCCAACGGGCTCGTCGAGGTCGCTGTCAATCGCGGCAGCGCCGCCGCGCGTCTTGGTCTGAAACCCGGCGATCCCATCGTGTTTCTGGAGAAATGAACCGCGCATGAAGGAATGGAGCCTGCAGAAACGGGTGCTGTTCATGGCGCTGGCACCGCTCACGGTGGCGGTGTTCCTGTTGGCGCTGCAGCAATTCACCAACGCGCGTATTCAGGACCTCGAACAGGCGCTGCATGACCGCGGACAGGCGCTCGCCACGCGCCTGGCATCGACTTGCGAAGACGCTGTTTCCACCCATAACCGGAAAAAGCTGGCGGAGTTGCTCCAGTCGACCTTGAAGGAAAAGAATGTGTTGTCCGCGACAGTCACGGACATGGGGGGCAGCATTCTCGCGCGCGCCGCCGTTGACGAGAAGGACAAGGGCCCCGTCACAGACGTCACGCGCTACAAATTCCTCGCGCCCATCTATCGTGTTGAATCGTCCGGGCGCGCCACGCCGCCGGTGTCCGAACCGGTGGACCTGCGGAAGCAGGTTGGATGGGTTTCGGTGTCGCTTTCCCGCGCCGCGCTGCAGACGGAGCAGAACCGGATATTGTTCCAGAGCCTGTTCATGGTGGCGCTGGGCCTGGTGGTGACCGTGGTGTTTGCGTTGCGCATGGCGCGCACCGTGACACGGCCGGTGCTATCGCTTACCCAGGCGGTGGGCAAGATCAAGAACGGCCAACTCGATCATCGCGTCGCCACTCTATCGGGTGGAGAAGTCGGCCAGCTGGAGGACGGCATCAACGCCATGGCCGCCGCCCTGCAGGAGGCGCGCGACAAGGAGAAAAAGCGCTCGGAGGACGCACTGTTTCTGGAAAAGGTGCGCGCCCAGGTTACGCTCGAATCCATCGGCGACGGTGTCATCACCACCGACGCCGAAGGCCGGATCGTTTACATGAATCCGGTGGCCGAGCAGTTCACGGAATGGAAAGGCGACGCCGCGCGCGGCAAGCCGCTTTCCGAAGTGTTCAAGATTTTTGACGAGGATTCCAAGCACCTCGTAGAGTACCCCATCCATTATTGCCTCCAGGAAGGCCGTATCATTCGCCACGACAGCCATCACCTGCTGATGAGCCACGAAGGCGGGAAGATCGAAGTCCAGGACTCCGCGGCACCTATTCGCGACCGCGATGGCGCCATTCTCGGTGCCGTCGTGGTGTTCCACGACGTCACCGAGATCCAGAGCATGGCGCGGCGGATGGCATATCTGGCGAGCCACGATCCGCTCACGGGACTACTCAACCGGCGCGAGTTCGAGACGCGCCTGCATCAGGTTCTCGAAAGCGCCCAGGCCGGGTCGCGCGAGCACGCGTTGTTGTATCTCGATCTCGATCAGTTCAAGATCGTCAACGATACCTGCGGGCATATTGCGGGCGATGAACTCCTGAAACAGTTGGCGAACCACATGCAAAAGGAAATCCGCGCCAGCGACGTGCTCGCGCGCCTGGGCGGGGACGAGTTCGGGGTGGTGCTGGAGGATTGCTCCGTTGACAAGGCCAAGCAGATCGCCGACCTGCTGCGCCAGTCGGTCAAGGATTTCCGCTTTTTGTGGGAGAGCCGCACGTTCGAAATCGGCGTTTCCATCGGTCTCGTGCCGATCTCGCGCGACAGCGGTGGAATAACGGAGGTGCTGAGCGCCGCCGATTCCGCCTGTTACGTGGCCAAGGACCACGGGCGCAACCGCATCCATATCTACCAGCCAGGCGATCGCGCCATGGCCCAGCGCCGCGGCGAGATGCAATGGGTGCACCGGCTGCGGCAAGGGCTAGAAAACAACAGCTTTGATCTTTATTGCCAGGCAATCGTCCCGCTGGGCGAGGAAGCATCCCCGTCCGCGCGGTTTTACGAAATATTGGTGCGCGTTCAGGACGAGGACCTGGTGTTGCCCGCGGCATTCATTCCGGCCGCCGAGCGTTATCATCTCATGCCGTCGATCGACCGCTGGGTGATCAGGACCGTGTTCTCGATGCTGGAAGAACATCAGGCGCGCGGCGGTGGCGGCGAACCCGGCAGCGCCCGCTTCGCGATCAACCTGTCCGGCCAGTCCCTGGGCGATGAAAAATTTCTGGATTTCGTCATGCAGCAATTCGCCCAGCACCACATCAGTCCCGCGAGTATTTGCTTCGAAATCACCGAAACGGCGGCCATCGCCAACCTGTCACGCGCGCGCGATTTCATCGCGCGATTCAAGAGCATGGGCTGCCACTTTGCGCTCGATGATTTCGGCTCCGGCCTGTCTTCCTTTGGCTATCTCAAGAGCCTGTCGGTGGATTACCTCAAGATCGCGGGCGATTTTATCGAGGGCATGGTCGAAGACCCCGTCGACCATGCGATGGTGGATGCCATCAACCAGATCGGGCATGTCATGGGGCTGACCACCATCGCCGAATCAGTGGAGAACGCTCCGATCCTGAATAGTATCCGCGAGATGGGAGTGGACTACGCGCAGGGCCTGGGGATCGATACCCCGAAGCCCTTGCACCAGGTGTTGCAGCTGCCCGAGCAGGAATGGAATGCGATCCGCGCGCGGGCGAAAGAAATGTACAGCTGAGAGATTACCCGGTCAGCCGCCGTGGCGGCGCGGCGCGTTTCAGAACCTGCCTGAGAAATGCCCCGGTGTGCGAAGCCGGGTTCTGCGCCATGTTCTCGGGCGTGCCCGCGGCCAGAACCTTCCCCCCGCCGTCGCCGCCTTCGGGGCCGAGATCGATGAGCCAGTCGGCGGTTTTGATGACGTCGAGATTGTGCTCAATCACCACCACCGTGTTGCCGTGGTCGCGCAGCCGCATGAGCACCACGAGCAACTGCTGGATGTCGTAAAAATGTAGCCCCGTCGTGGGTTCGTCCAGGATATATAAAGTGCGCCCGGTATCGCGCTTGGACAGCTCGCGCGCGAGCTTGATGCGCTGCGCCTCGCCGCCGGAAAGCGTGGTGGCGCTCTGGCCCAGCTTGATGTAGGACAAGCCCACGTCCAGCAGTGTCTGCAGTTTCTGGTTCACGGCGGGGATGGCGCTGAAGAATCCCGCCGCCGTTTCCACGGTCATGGCCAGCACCTCGTCGATGCTCTTGTCCTTGTAGCGGATGTCGAGGGTCTCGCGGTTGTAGCGCTTGCTGCGGCAAATATCGCACGGCACGTAGATATCCGGCAGGAAATGCATCTCCACCTTGATCAGACCGTCACCCTGGCAGGCCTCGCAGCGCCCGCCGCGCACGTTGAACGAGAAGCGGCCCGGTCCGTAGCCGCGTTCGCGCGCCATCGGCGTGGCGGCGAAGAGTTCGCGGATCGGCGTGAACAGGCCGGTGTAGGTCGCCGGGTTGGAGCGCGGCGTGCGCCCGATCGGGGCCTGGTCGATGTCCACGATCTTGTCGAACTGGTCGAGTCCCTCGATGTTGCGGCACGACGCCGGTTCGAGCGCGGCCCCGTAGAGGTGCTTGGCGACCGAGGCATACAGGGTGTCGTTAATGAGCGTGGATTTTCCGGAACCGGAAACGCCGGTCACGCAGGTGAATAGCCCCACCGGTATCGATACATCCACGTTTTTCAGGTTGTTGCCGGTGGCGCCGCGTATCACGATCTGGCGCGCGGGATCGTTGCGCGTCCGCGCGGACGGGATGGGGATTTCCCTCTCGCCACGCAAATAGGCCCCGGTAATCGAACGTGGGTGGCGCACGATGTCCTCCGGCGTGCCCTGGGCCACGACCTCGCCGCCGTGCACGCCCGCCCCGGGGCCGATATCCAGCACGTGATCCGCGGCGCGGATCGCCTCCTCGTCGTGTTCCACCACGATCACGGTGTTGCCCAGGTCGCGCAAGTGCCGCAGGGTGTCGAGCAGGCGCGCGTTGTCGCGCTGATGCAGGCCGATGGAGGGCTCGTCGAGCACGTACATGACGCCGACCAGCCCCGCGCCGATCTGCGAGGCGAGGCGGATGCGCTGCGCCTCCCCACCGGACAGCGTTTCCGCCGCGCGCGCGAGCGTCAGGTAATCCAGCCCGACGCTGACCAGAAAGCCGAGCCGGTTGGCGACCTCCTTGACGATCTTGGCGGCTATTTCGCCGCGGCTACCTTCGAGGCGCAGGGCATGGAAGAAATCCAGCGCCGCGCGGATCGGCAGATGGGTGATATCGTGCAGCGGCCGGTTCTCGATGTACACATGCCGTGCCTCGAGTTTGAGGCGCGATCCGCCGCAGGTTTCGCACGGCTGATGGCTGAGATATTTCGCCAGCTCCTCGCGGACTGAACTGGATTCGGTCTCGCGGTAACGCCGTTCGATGTTGGGAATCACGCCCTCGAAGGCGTGTTTGCGCCGCGAGTGCAGGCCGCGTTCGCCGAGATAAGCGAAGGCGATGATCTCCTCGCCGCTCCCGTGGAGAATCACGTTGCGTATCTTTTCCGGCAGCTCCTCGAACGGTTTGTCGAGATCGAACTTGTAATGCTTGGCCAGCGATTCCAGCATCTGGAAATAAAATGCGTTGCGCCGGTCCCAGCCGCGAATCGCCCCGGCCGGCAGCGGCAGGCTGGGATCGCTGACCACGCGCGCGGGATCGAAGAACTGGCGCACGCCGAGCCCGTCGCAGATTGGACAGGCGCCGGCCGGGTTGTTGAAGGAAAACAGCCGCGGTTCGAGCTCGGACAGGCTGTAGCCGCAATGCGGGCAGGCATAGCGCGCGGAGAAAACCATTTCCTGCGCGCTGCGGCCTTCGTCGTCCAATACCACGGTGCGCACCAGGCCCTCGCCCAGACCGATCGCGGTTTCGAAGGATTCGGCCAGACGCTGTTCCTGTCCGCGCTGCACCGCGACACGGTCCACCACCGCCTCGATGGTGTGCTTGATGTTCTTCTGGAGTTCCGGCGCTTCGTCCAGCGAAACCACCGTGCCGTCGATGCGCGCGCGGATGTAACCCTGCGCGCGCAGCCGGTCTAGGATATGTACGTGCTCGCCCTTGCGCGCCTCGATTATGGGCGCGAGCAGCATGAGCTTCGAGCCCTCGGGCAGCTGCATGACGTGATCCACCATCTGGCTCACCGTCTGGGCGGACAGCGTCACGCCGTGTTCCGGGCAACGCGGCTCGCCCACCCGCGCGTACAGCAGGCGCAGGTAGTCGTAAATCTCCGTCACCGTGCCGACCGTCGAGCGCGGGTTGTGCGAGGTGGATTTCTGTTCGATGGAAATAGCGGGACTCAATCCCTCGATCAGGTCCACGTCCGGCTTTTCCATGAGCGCCAGGAACTGGCGTGCGTAGGCCGACAGCGACTCGACGTAGCGGCGCTGGCCCTCGGCATAGAGCGTGTCGAAGGCCAGCGAGGACTTGCCGGAGCCGGAAAGCCCGGTGATGACAATGAGCTTGTCGCGCGGCAGATCGACGTCGATATTCTTGAGATTATGCGTGCGTGCGCCGCGAATTCGGATGGTTTCCATGCTTCTCGACTCGGTGTTATGACCCGGCCCCGAGGGGCCCGGCCAGAACTGCAGGATTTATGGGCAACCTGTTAATATACGCAAAACTGAGTGTTTTTCCCAACGAATCCAGCAATCAAGCATGCTTCCCTCTGAACGGATGAACCCCCTCGAACTGCGGGCCAGCATCGGGCTGGCCAGTATCTACGGCCTGCGGATGCTGGGCATGTTCCTGATCCTGCCGGTATTTGCCGTGTATGCCGAGCATTTGCCCGGCGGGCAAAGTCATACCCTCATCGGTATCGCCCTCGGTATGTATGGCCTCACCCAGGCGATCCTGCAGCTGCCTTTCGGCATGGCCTCGGATCATTTCGGGCGCAAACGCGTCATCTACTTCGGCCTGCTGATCTTCGCCGTTGGCAGTTTTATCGCCGCTTCCGCCCACGACATATATATGGTGATTATCGGCCGCGCCATCCAGGGGGCCGGCGCCATTTCCGCGGCGGTGACGGCACTGCTGGCGGACCTCACGCGCGAGGAACACCGCACCAAGGCCATGGCCGTGATCGGCATGACCATCGGTCTGACCTTTGCGCTTTCTTTGGTTTTGGGACCGGCGCTGTATCATTTGATCAACATCCCGGGAATCTTCGCCATGACCGGCGTGCTGGCGTTGCTGGCCATCGTCGTGGTGAAGATCGCGGTACCGGATCCGCGTCACAGCCACTTCCATTCCGACGCTGAAGCGGCGCCGGCGAAACTGCGCGACGTGTTGCGTAACCGCGAACTGGTCCGTCTCAATTTTGGAATCTTTGCCCTGCACGCGGTGCAGATGGCGATGTTCGTGGTGGTGCCGTTTGCGCTCAAACAGACCGGCGGCATCGACGCCAATCACCACTGGCAGGTTTATCTGCCGGTGATGATCATCTCGTTCCTGTTCATGGTGCCGCCGATCATCTACGGCGAGAAAAAGGGCAGGTTGAAGGAAGTCTTCATTGCCTCCGTGGCGCTCATGCTGATAGCGCAGATCGCCTTCGTGACGGCGATCCAGCATTTCTGGGGTATCTTTATTGTGCTTTCGGTTTATTTCGTGGCGTTCAATATCCTGGAAGCCAGCCTGCCTTCGATTATTTCAAAAATTGCACCCGCGGGATCCAAGGGAACGGCCATCGGTGTATACAACACCTTTCAATCTCTCGGTTTTTTTGTAGGCGGCGCCATGGGCGGGTTGTTGTCGAGTTATTTCGGCGCTTCCGCCGTGTTTATGTTCGGCGCCGGGCTTATCGGTGCCTGGCTCATTCTGGCATTTCGCATGAAACCGCTGCCGGCGGTGAAAAACCTGATGTTCCATGTTCGCGAACTCAGCACGCAAGAAGCGCGTCGCCTGGAAGAAAGGCTTTCAGCTGTCCTGGGCGTCACCGAAGCCAAAGTGATCGCGGAGGAGGGCGTGGCCTATCTCAAAGTCGACAGCCGCCGCCTGGACGAACCGGCGCTGCGAGTGCTCCTGCCTTCCACCTGAAGCCTGTAAGATTTATTTGCGCAGGTTTTTTTCACTTCCCGCTTTAACATATCGGCATAATATGAGGAACCAAGGCTGATTCCACGGGTGGATTGTCGAGGCGTTTGAATCTGGCTATGATGAGCGCACCCTAAACTTCACGGAGAATGTTTTATATTTAAGGCACAGGGCTCTGTGATCAACCATTGGAGAATCGAGTATGGCACGCGGTGTAAACAAGGCAATTCTGGTAGGTAATCTGGGTCGGGACCCCGAAGTTCGTTATTCCCCCAACGGCCAGGCGGTGGCGAATGTCACGCTGGCAACGTCGGAATCATGGAAGGACAAGACCAGCGGCGAAAAGCAGGAGAAAACCGAATGGCATCGCGTCGTATTTTTCGGGCGTCTGGCGGAAATCGCCGGTGAATATCTGAAGAAGGGCGCGCAGATATATGTGGAAGGCCGTCTGCAAACGCGCAAGTGGACGGACAAAGACGGGCACGACCGCTATACCACTGAAATTGTCGCCAACGACATGCAGATGCTGGGCTCACGCGGCGGGGCCGGCGCCCCGAGCAATGACAACTTCAATCAGGACCAGCCGGCGGATAACACCGGCAGTGCCGGAGCCAAGAAGACCACTCCCGCGGTGGCCGGGGAATTCGACGACGATATTCCATTCTGAGCGAGAAGCGCAGCGTACAAGGCGTGAGGACAGGCCCCTCACGCCTTTTTTATGTCTTCCAGGCGGTTAGCCCGGCGGCCAGCGCAGAAAACGTCCACCGAGCAGATGCAGATGCACATGAAACACCGATTGACCGGCATCGGCATTACAGTTCAGGACGGCGCGGTAACCCGACTCGGCGACCCCGGAGTTTTTGGCGATCTGTGCCGCGGTCATTAATAATTTTCCGACGAGACCGGCATCCCCCGGCTTCAGATCATTCAGGGTGGCAGTGTGTTTTTTGGGAATCACCAGGACATGTACCGGGGCCTGGGGGTTGATGTCCTTGAACGCCAGTACGTCGTCGTCTTCGTACACCGTGTTGGGCTTGATCTGACCCGACACCATTTTGCAAAACAGGCATTCTGTTGTCATATATAATTCCCCCTGGAGTTCTTGAGGTGTAGCGCCCGGCGAGGGCCACTCGTGGGCACAGCATAGTGCGTAATGGACGGTTAGAAAAGCGTAGCCCTGCTGCGCTCGTCTTGTATACGAGTAGCGCCCGGGGCTGGCAGACTGCCAAATGCCGTCTATATATATATCGATTATGCATGGCATAACGCGTACAGCAGGATTACATTTATTTATTGGTTACAGATGGGCAATATTTTTGCGGGAGGTGGAAGATGCCTATGTATGAAGAGCCGGTGGTAGGCGCCTTTTACGAGGACGAGGATGGCCGGTCGTTTGAAGTGATCGCTTTCGATGAGAACGACGGATCGATTGAGATCCAGTACGGTGACAGCACAACCAATGAGATTGATCTGGATGACTGGTATGGCCTGGACCTGGAACGGCTTGAATCCGATGAGGAAGACGAAGACGAACTTGAAGAAACGGATGCCAGCAAACCGCCTGACGATGACGATGACGTTGATCCGGATGAGGACGACGACGATTCCCCGGATGATGACGACGAGTAACCAAACGTCTCTTTAAAAAAATGCGGGCCCGCGAAGGTCAGGGGCAGGCCGTCCCTGGCCTGCCCGCTCGACGGGTCAACGATCCAGAGATCATTGACGCGTAACCGTCTCACCCTCGGCGCGCGCTTGCGTGCCTTACCTAAAAAAACTAAATTCTTCTGCTTTCGAAAATGCTGAGATTATTGCCGGTTTCCGCTTAAACCATATCCTTCAGCATTTTTAACGGCTGACACTTGACCACGTTGCGTGCCGGTTTCGCCTTGAAGATGACCTCTTCCTTGGTGAACGGGTTGATACCCTTGCGGGCTGGCACGGCGGGCTTGTAGACCATCTTGATCTTCATCATGCCGACGAGATTGAAGATGCCCGGACCCTTTTTCAGATCACGCTCGATGAGGCTGGTCAGCGTATCGAAAACCGCAACGACGTCTTTGCGCTTGAGACTGGTTTTCTCGGCGATATGGGCGTAGATCTCTGACTTCGTCGTCGGTTTCTTTCCCGGTTTGTTGTTTGCCATGTAGTGCTCCTGAGTGGAAGATTGGGGTTAAGGGGTTTCCATGAACCGGGCATAATTTAGCGGAAAAACCAGGGGGATAGAAGAGCACAATGGCATTTTTCCCTGAAATTTCCGGGTTCCCGGATACCCCGCCGTGACATTCAGCCCAGGCGATGTTTACCCTGTGAAACTAAAAATAATTCATTAATTTAGTGATTCTTTTCTTGGCCACTCTCCTCGCGCCATCCCCATAGGTGGTGCCGTGTCAGATCAACCCGGTGCTTCCTTGTCCGCCCACAACCAGAAGTACCCCTGGGTGGATGGCGTGGTCAAGCCCAACACCGTGTATCGGTGCCCTGCCTAACCCGGTTGGGCCGAGCCGATGGCAGGTGGCTGGATCAGGTTAGCGGATTATCGGCCTTGGTTGTGGCGCCAGGCTCTTCCCCGAATTCAGCAGCACAACCAGACAATGCTTTAAAAATAATGCGTTACAGCGGTCGCCCGGATATAATGCGTCTTGTCTGGCGTATCTACCGCCCCCATAATTTGGGGGCGCACTGTTTTCAGGAGGCTCTGTATGCCGATTTACGAATATGAATGCGGGGCCTGTGGCCACCGGTTTGAAGTCATTCAGAAAATTAGCGACCCGGCGCTTACCGGCTGTCCCAGCTGTGCCAAGTCCGAGCTCAAGAAACTGATCTCCGCGACCGGATTCCAGCTCAAGGGAACGGGCTGGTATGCCACGGATTTCAAGGGAGGCGGCCAGAAGAAGGAGAAATCCGAACCTGGTTCCACGCCACCCAAGAAGAAGGCCGGTGGCTGTGGTGGCGGCACCTGCGGCTGCGCCCACTAAAAGATGATGGCTGCCCTGCGTCGTTACCTCATGGCCGGGCTGCTGGTATGGGTCCCGCTCGGGGTGACACTGTTGATTGTGGCATTTCTGGTGGATCTGATGGACCAGACACTGCGCCTGCTGCCCGAAAGCCTCCAGCCGGAAAACCTCCTCGGTTTCCGCGTCCCGGGCCTGGGAGCCGTGCTGACGGCCGTGATCGTGTTCGTGACCGGCATGATCGTCACCAACCTCTTCGGCATGCAATTGTTCAACATCGGCGAACGGATCCTGCAACGCATCCCGCTGGTGCGTTCGATATATGCCTCGGTCAAGCAGGTGACGGAGAGCATGTTTTCCTCCGGCAAGTCGTTTCGCAAGGTGGTGTTGGTGGAATACCCGCGCAAGGGGATGTGGTCGCTGGCGTTTCAGACCGGCACGGGCGCCGAGGAAGTCCGGGACAAGACCGGACGGGACGTCACCAATGTTTTCATTCCGACCACGCCCAATCCCACCTCGGGTTTTTTTCTCATGGTGCCGCGCGAGGACGTGGTCGAGCTCGATATGAGCGTGGACGACGGCCTCAAGATGCTGTTGTCCGTCGGTGTGGTGGTTCCGGAGCCCAAGAAAGATAAAGCCACTGATCCACGCGTGCGCCGGCTCTCCTGAGCGCACTTCTCCCGATTGTCGATAAATTAATAAATAGGTCAGGCATGCGCAGTCATTTTTGCGGCGAACTCAACGAATCCCTCATTGGCCAACGCGTCACGCTCTGTGGCTGGGCGCATAGCCGGCGTGATCACGGCGGCGTGATTTTCATCGACCTGCGCGACCGCGCCGGGGTGGTACAGACCGTGTTCGATCCGGATCAGAAACAGGCCTTTGCCGCCGCCGAGTCGGTGCGTTCCGAGTTCGTGCTGCGCGTGCAAGGCAAGATACGCGCGCGACCGGCCGGCACTGAAAATCCGCATCTGCGCACCGGGAAAGTGGAAGTGGTGGCCGACGGCATCGAGGTTCTCAACCGCGCCGAGGCCTTGCCGTTCCAGCTTGACGAAGTGGATCTCTCGGAGCCGGTGCGCCTCAAGTACCGTTATCTCGACCTGCGCCGCGATTTCATGCAGAAGAACCTGCGCCTGCGCCACAAGGTCACGCAGTCCCTGCGCCGCTACCTCGAGGATCGCGACTTCACCGAAATCGAAACCCCGATGCTCACCAAATCCACCCCCGAGGGCGCGCGTGACTATCTCGTGCCCTCGCGCACGCATCCGGGGCATTTCTTCGCGCTACCGCAGTCGCCGCAACTGTTCAAGCAGTTGCTGATGGTGGCGGGATTCGAGCGCTATTTCCAGATCACGCGCTGTTTCCGCGACGAAGACCTGCGCGCCGACCGTCAGCCGGAATTCACCCAGGTGGATATCGAGACTTCGTTCCTCGACGAGAACGGCGTGATGGATATTATGGAAGAGATGCTGCGCGTTCTCTTTAAGAACGTGCTGTCCGTGGAACTGCCCCAGCCATTTCCGCGCATGAGTTACGACGAGTCCGTGCGGCGTTACGGCTCGGACCGGCCCGACCTGCGCGTCCCGCTGGAACTGGTCGATGTCGGCGATCTCATGAAGCAAGTCGAATTCAAGGTGTTCGCCGGTCCCGCGAACAATCCCAATGGCCGCGTGGCGGCGTTGCGCGTGCCCAAGGGCGGCGAATTGCCCCGCAGCCAGATCGACGGTTACACTGCCTTTGTCGGCCAGTATGGCGCCAAAGGACTGGCCTATATCAAAGTCAATGACGCCGCGAAGGGACGCGACGGCCTGCAATCGCCGATTCTCAAGTTCCTGCCGGACGACGTCATCGCCGGGATCGTGCAGCGCACCGGCGCCCAGACGGGAGATCTGATTTTCTTCGGGGCCGACACCGCCAAGGTGGTCAACGATTCATTGGGCGCGTTGCGCCTGAAACTTGGCGAGGATCTGGGCCTCAGGCAGGCCGGCTGGAAAATCCTGTGGGTCGTGGATTTTCCGATGTTCGATTATGACGCCGAGGCCAAGCGCTGGGTGGCATTGCACCATCCGTTCACCTCGCCCAAGGCCGAAGATGTGGAGCGCGTCGACCTCGATCCCGCGAACGTGAAGGCACGCGCCTACGACGTGGTGCTGAACGGCTCCGAGATCGGCGGCGGTTCGATTCGCATCCACCGCATGGACGTGCAGGAGAAGGTGTTCGCCGCGCTCGGGATCGGTCACGAGGAGGCGCGCGCCAAGTTCGGTTTTCTGCTGGATGCGCTCAAGTACGGCGCGCCGCCGCATGGCGGCATCGCTTTCGGGCTCGACCGCATTTGCGCGCTCATGAGCGGCGTGGATTCGATACGCGACGTGATCGCCTTTCCCAAGACGCAAAAAGCCACGTGCCTGATGACCGAGGCACCGAGCGAGGTCGACGAAACCCAGTTGCGCGAGCTGCACATCAAGCTGCGCAAGCCCCCGGAGAAAATCGCCGGTGAGGCAACTTAATATGACAGGACGAGCGCAGCAGGGCTACCTTGTCGTTCCCGCCGACGAAAAAGTTTAAACGCCCCGAATCGGTCCTGGTTGTGGTTTACACCCGGACCGAGAAGGTGTTGCTGCTGCGTCGCGCGGACGATCCGGATTTCTGGCAATCGGTAACCGGCAGCCTGTTATGGGAAGAAACCGAACCGCGGCAGGCCGCGGCGCGCGAGTTGCAGGAGGAAACCGGACTCAGGGCGACAGAAGGTTTGCGGGATTTACGGCTGACCCATCGCTACCCGATCCTGCCGAAATGGCGCCCACGCTACGCGCCGGAAGTGCGGGAAAACACCGAGCATGCCTTCGCGCTTGAACTTCCCGCGGAAATCCTTATAACGGTGAATCCCGCCGAGCATGTCGGCCATGGTTGGTTTACCTTTGACGAGGCGGCGGGGAAGGCGGCTTCGTGGACCAACCGTGAAGTTATATTAAAGCTGAAACCCAAGGGTTGAATCATGGCAACTGCGCTCGCCTACGAACAATTCGACAGTGTCGCCGATGATAATTGCGACGCGCGTATCCGCGCCTTTTGCGGCCGCCACGGCGGGCTGGTGTGGCGCACTTCGTCAAGTTCTCGCCCGGCGCTCCGCCGTATGCTCGACGTCTCACCATAACGAACGCCAAGCCCCAAACCGTCGTTCTCATCCACGGCCTGTGGTTCCCGGGCTACATTCTATTTGTGCTCGGGCGCCGTTTGCGGCGCCAGGGTTTTACCGTGCATGCGTTTTCCTATCCTTCGGTTCGTGCCGATCTGAGCGCGAATGCCGAACGGCTCGCAGGTTTTCTCGATACGCTCGATGCCGACACCGTGCATCTCGTGGGGCATAGCCTGGGCGGTATTCTGATCCGCGCGCTGTTTCATCACCATCCACGGCAAAAACCGGGACGCATCGTGACCTTGGGCACGCCGCACGGCGGCAGCCGCGTGGCACAGCATCAGAGTCGTTATGCACCCTGGCGCTGGGCAATGGGTAAGGGAGTGATACAACTGCTGACCGGTGCCCCGCGGCACTGGACGTCTCCGCCACGCGAGATCGGCGTGATCTGCGGCACACGTTCCTTCGGCATGGGCCGGCTGTTGGTTCGCCATTTACCGCGACCGAACGACGGCCTGCTGACCGTGAAAGAAAGCGCCTTTCCTGCCGCCCGCGAGCACCTGGCGCTGCCGGTCTCCCACACCGGCATGTTGTTCTCGCGCGAGGTGGCTGAGCAGGTCGGACAGTTTCTGATGACCGGGAAGTTTTCTCGCTAGCCGGTTGTGAAGGAATGGAAAAGGAATGACTCCAAGCGTAAGCAGCGGAATTCGGATACGTATCTTTAGAGCAATCATCACATCATTCCCGCTTTCGTGGGGACGACAGAAGGTCTATGAGGCTAATCGGGTTTTCTGACACAAATACAGGGTTGGGACACACACGTGGCGATGTTAGACTGTCCCGGCGGCGCGCTAATGCCGCCCACGACATACCACGGGAGTTCGCATGGCCGGCCATTCGAAATGGGCCAATATCAGGCACCGCAAGGGCGTCCAGGACGCCCGGCGCGGCAAGATTTTCACCAAGATAATCCGCGAGATCACCGTGGCGGCGCGCGCCGGTGGCGGGGGCGATCCGAAGCTTAACCCGCGCCTGCGCACCGCCATCGACAAGGCCCTGGATCAGAATATGACCCGGGACACCATCGAGCGCGCCATCAAGCGCGGTACCGGCGAGCTCGAAGGCGCGCATTACGATGAAGTGCACTATGAAGGCTATGGTCCGGCCGGAGTCGCGATCATGGTCGAGTGCACCACCGACAACCGCACGCGCACGGTGGGCGAGGTGCGTCACGCTTTCTCCAAGCATGGGGGCAACCTGGGTCAGGACGGTTCGGTAGCGTTTCTCTTCAAGAAAACTGGTGCGCTTAACTATCCGCCGGGCACGAACGAAGACAGGATCATGGAGGCGGCGCTGGAGGCGGGCGCCGACGATGTCGTTTCCGACAAGGACGGCTCGATCGAGGTGTTGACCGCGCCCGAGGCATTTCATGCGGTGGTCGAGACCATGGTAAAACGCGGGCTCAAGCCCGAGCATGCCGAGATTCAACTGCGCGCCTCGACCTCTGCGCCGGTGAGTGGCGAGGACGCGGAAAATCTGCTCACGCTGCTCGAAGCGCTGGAGGATCTGGAAGATGTACAGAATGTATTCTCCAACGCAGACCTCCCCGAAGAATTACTCAAGCAGGCCGGCTGATGCCGATCTTAGGAAATCGCGCGCAGCGCGCACGGCTCGCATCCTTCCCCCTGAAAGGGGGAAGGAATGAGGATGGGGGTGCGATGCGTCAGGTTTCGCGACAACCCAACCATCCGACCCCCACCCCTTACCCTCCCCCTGAGAGGGGGAGGGGGAGTGATTGGTGATGCGAATATTAGGAATTGATCCCGGTTCCCGCGTTACTGGCTTCGGTGTGGTGCAAGTGTTGCGCAACGGCCGTATCGAATACATTGCCAGCGGCTGCGTGCGCGTGCCCCAGGGCGAACTCGCCGACCGGCTGAAGACCGTCTATGACGGGGTGACCGAGATCATCAAAACCTACCAACCGACGATGCTGGCCATCGAAAAGGTATTCATGGCAAAAAACGCCGACTCCGCGCTCAAGTTGGGGCAGGCACGCGGCGCGGCGATACTCGCCGGCGCCAACCAGATGCTCGACATCGCCGAGTACACCGCCCTTCAGATCAAACGCGCCGCCGTGGGCAAGGGCCATGCCGGCAAACAGCAAGTTCAGCACATGGTGAAGGCACTGCTCGGGCTCAGCGCCGCGCCGCAGGCCGATGCCGCCGATGCGCTCGCCTGCGCCATCTGTCACGCGCACCATGCCGTGGGCCTGCAATCGCTCCCACGGCGACCCTCGCGGCGGCGCCGGATGAGGTTGCCCTTGTGATCGGCCGGCTGCAAGGCGTGCTGTTGCGCAAGGAGCCGCCGGCACTGATGCTGGACGTGGGCGGCGTGGGTTACGAGCTGGAAGCGCCCATGACCACCTTTTACGAACTTCCGGCGGTGGGCGAGAGGGTCACGCTTTATACTCATCTCGTGGTGCGCGAGGACGCGCATCTATTATATGGTTTCGTCCGCGAGGCGCAGCGACGGCTGTTCCGTGAGCTGCTCAAGGTCAATGGCGTGGGCCCGCGCGTGGCGCTTGCGGTACTCTCGGGGCTCTCGGACGAGGAGTTCTGCCGCTGCGTGGCGGAAGAGGATATCGCGCGACTGACCAAAGTGCCGGGCATCGGACGCAAGACCGCCGAACGCCTGGTGATCGAGATGCGCGACAAGTTGCCCAAGGATATTCCGACGCCGGCCTCCACCACCGCGGCCGGTCCGGTGACGCCGGGCGATCCGGTGAGCGAAGCGGTGAGCGCGCTGGTGGCGCTCGGCTACAAGCCCAATGAGGCGAGCCGCGCGGTGCGCAGCGCTTCCACCAAGGGACTGAGCGCGGAAGAAATCATTCGTCAGGCGCTCAAAGGCATGGCAGTATAAAACAAGGTGCCCTCTCCCCTTGCCCTCACCCGGACGAGGGGTCGGGATTGGTGAAATGAATTGGAGGAGCCCTTTCCCCATCCCTCTCCCGCAAAGCGGGAGAGGGAGAGCAGGTGAAAAGTCTATTCATATGATTGAGACCGACCGACTGGTATCCGCGCACGCGGTGGAAGCGACCGACGAAACTGTCGATATGCGCCGGTTGCGTCCGGCGCGCCTCGCGGAATACGTCGGTCAGGAGCCGATCCGGCGGCAGATGGAGATTTTCATCGCCGCCGCCCGCGGGCGGCATGAGGCACTGGACCATGTGCTGCTGTTCGGCCCGCCGGGCCTCGGCAAGACCACGCTGGCCCATATCATCGCCAATGAAATGGGCGTGGGCCTGCGCCAGACCTCGGGGCCGGTGCTGGAGCGCCCTGGCGACCTGGCGGCCATCCTGACCAACCTGCAGCCGAATGATGTCCTGTTTATCGACGAGATTCACCGCCTGAGCCCCATCGTCGAGGAAATCCTCTATCCGGCAATGGAGGACTACCAGCTGGACATTCTCATCGGCGAGGGTCCGGCGGCACGCTCCATCAAGCTCGACCTGCCGCCGTTCACGCTGGTGGGGGCGACCACGCGCGCGGGACTGCTGACTTCGCCGCTGCGCGACCGCTTCGGCATCGTCCAGCGCCTGGAGTTTTACGATCCGGCGGAACTCGCCCGGATCGTCGAGCGCTCCGCCGGGATTCTGGCCGTGCACATCGAATCCGCGGCGGTGACGGCGATCGCGCGTCGTTCGCGCGGCACCCCGCGCATCGTCAACCGTCTGCTGCGCCGCGCGCGCGATTTTGCCCAGATCAAAGGTGACGGGCGGCTGACGAGCGACATCGCCGAGCTGGCGCTCAACATGCTAGAAGTGGACCAGTGCGGGTTCGACATGCTCGACCGCAAGCTGCTGCTGGCGGTGATCGAAAAATTCTCCGGCGGCCCGGTGGGTGTGGACAATCTCGCCGCCGCGATCAGCGAAGAGCGTGATACCATTGAGGACGTGATCGAGCCGTTTCTGATTCAGCAGGGCTACCTCATGCGCACGCCACGCGGGCGCATGGCTACCGCCACGGCGTGGAAGCATTTTGGCCTGAGCGCTCCGCAAACCCCCGATCAGGTGCAGCGCGGCATTTTCGAGGAATGATAATATTGTTCAGCCGCAGAGAACACAGAGCACACAGAGCGAGACAGAATAATTTTTCTTTTCTCTGTGCCCTGTGTGTTCTCTGCGACAAAAATTAATATGAAAGCGGTTTTCTCCATACCCATCCGGGTATATTACGAAGACACGGACGCCGGTAACGTGGTTTATTACGCCAATTATTTGAAATTCATGGAGCGGGCGCGCACCGAATGGCTGCGCGCCCTGGGCTTCGAACAGGATGAACTTTCCCGCCGTGACGGCATCTTATTTGCCGTGCGCTCCGTCAAGCTCGACTTCCTGAAACCCGCCCGTTTCAATGACCTGCTCCAGGCGACGGCGCAGGTCGCGAAACGCGGGAACGCCAGCATTACTTTTGCGCAGCAGATACGGCGCGAGGGTCTCACGCTGTGCGAGGGCGAAGTGAAGGTGGCCTGCCTCGATGCCGCCACGTTCGCGCCCTGTCCCCTCCCGCCGCGTCTGCGCGCGCAGCTGGATGACGGGGAGGCGCCGTGAACGTCACCGCCACCGAAGGCATCGCCATGTGGTCGCTGGTCCAGCATGCCTCGCTGCCGGTGCAACTCGTGATGCTTCTGCTGCTGGCCGCGTCGGTGCTTTCCTGGACCATGATCTTCCGCAAATGGTTCGCGCTGAAGAGCGCCAAGCTCACGGCCGACCGCTTCGAGGCAAAGTTCTGGTCCGGCGCGAATCTCAATCAGATGTTCTCCGAACAGTCGCGCAAGGAGACGAACGCCAGCGGCATGGCCAGCATTTTTGTCGAAGGGTTTCGCGAGTACAAGCGCCTCCATCAGCAGGCCAATATCCAGCCCATGGACATACTCGTGGGCGTGCAGCGCGCCATGCGCGTGGGGCTTTCGCGCGAGATCGATTATCTCGAGACGCATCTTTCGTTCCTCGCCACGGTCGGTTCGACCAGCCCCTACGTCGGATTGTTCGGCACGGTCTGGGGCATCATGAATTCCTTTCGCTCGCTCGGCATGGTCCAGCAGGCCACCATCGCGCATGTCGCCCCGGGTATCGCCGAGGCGTTGATCGCCACCGCCATCGGCCTGTTCGCCGCCATCCCGGCGGTAATCGCGTATAACCGCTATTCCAATAATGTCGAACGGCTGGTGACGCGCTACGAAATCTTCATGGAGGAATTTGCCAGCATTCTCCAGCGCCAGGCGTTTGCCTCGAGGGCCTGACCATGGAGCCCTACCGCAAGCGCCGCAAGAAGCTGATGAGCGAGATCAACGTCGTGCCGTATATCGACGTCATGCTGGTGCTGCTCGTGATCTTCATGATCACGGCGCCCTTGCTTTCGCAGGGCGTGAAAGTGGATCTGCCCAAGGCCGCGGCGCAGCCGGTGGACAGCCAGGACCGCGAAACGCTGGTGGTGACGGTGGATCGCGAGGGCCGGTATTTTCTCGATGACCGCCGTATCACGTCCGATGAATTGAGCAGGAAAGTGGCGGCGATCCTGCGGGCGCGGCCGCAGACGCCGGTGCTGATCCGGGGCGACCGGCAGTCCAATTATGGTGAAGTGGTCAAGGCGATGACTCTGCTGCAGTCGGCCGGTGCGCCGAGCGTAGGGCTGCTTACCGAGCCGCCGGGAAAATAGCGTGTTTGCCAGGACGCTGCGCCGCAATCCGGGGAGAATCCGGGCCATTGTTTATGCCGTGTTGGTGCATGCGGTGGTGATCGGGCTTGCCGTCATCGGTTTCCGCTGGACCAGGGCCCCTTCCACCGACCAGGTGATACAGGCCGTGGCCGTGCCGGAGCAGGCAGCGCGCAAGCCCGAGGCGGTGGACACGCGGGCACAGGAAGAGGAAGAGGCGCGCAAGAAGGCCGAGGCGGAAAAACGCCGTCAAGCGGAGTTGAAGAAAAAGCAGGACGAGGAACAGGCGCAGCAGCGTCTCGTCGTGGAGCGCAAGAAGAAGGAAGCCGAGGAGAAGGAAAAACAGAAACGCGCCGCCGAGCTTGAGCACAAGAATGAAGATAAGCGCCGGCAGAAGCTGACCGAACAGTCGCTGCAGGAGCAGCTGGCGGCAGAGGAAAAACAGCGCACCGATACCACGCGGGCGGCGCGCGCGGCCACCGTCGTCGACAAGTACAAGGCGCTGATCCGCCAGCAGGTCAGCCGCAGCTGGAGCCGTCCGGTCGGTGTCGCCAAGGGGCTGAAATGCGTGGTGCAGGTACACCTCACGCCGGGTGGCAATGTGCTTTCGGCTGTCGTGGTGCGCTCCAGCGGCAACGGGATTTTCGACCGCTCGGTGGAAAACGCGGTACACAAGGCCGAGCCGCTGCCGTTGCCAGGGGACCCGACCTTGTTCGATAATTTCCGTGAAATCGAGTTTTTGTTCAATCCTGAGGAATAGGAAACAGGGAGTCCGATGCGAATGTCTGCCAAATGGATTGTCGTGACGGGAATGCTGCTGTGGTCCTTCACCGCTCAGGCGGTGCTGACCATTGAGATCACGCGCGGAGTGGACACCGGTACGCCCATCGCCATCGTGCCGTTCAGCTGGGAAGGACCGATCAAGCCGGCGCAGAATGTTTCCGACATCGTGGAGGCCGATCTCGCGCGCAGCGGACGGTTTGCCGTGCTGCCCCGCAAGGATTTCATTTCCACGCCACACGAGGACAAGGACGTGGTGTTCAAGGACTGGCGCATCCTCAAGGCCGAGGCGCTGACGGTCGGCAGTGTGCGTCTTTCGACACCGGGCAAGTTTCAGGTGCAGTTCCGCTTGTATGACGTTTTCAAGGAAACCCAGATCGCCGGCTTCCGGTATACCATCAGCGCCGATCTGATGCGCTCGGTCGCGCACCAGATCGGCGACATCATCTATGAAAAAATCACCGGTGAACACGGCGCCTTCAATACGCGCATCGCTTACGTGACGCGCGAGGAACCGCCCCGGGGTTTGCCGGTCTACAAGCTGCAAGTGGCGGATTCCGATGGCTTCAACGCCCAGACCGTGGTCCGCTCCGCCGAGCCGCTGATGTCGCCGGCGTGGTCACCCGACGGTAATCGTCTGGCTTATGTTTCGTTTGAAGACAAGCGCTCGAAGGTGTATGTCCAGAGCTTGACGGACGGGCGCCGCGAATTGCTGGCTGAATTCACCGGCATCAATAGCGCGCCGGCCTGGTCGCCCGACGGTACCCGGCTGGCATTGACCCTGTCACGGGACGGCAATGCCGAAATTTATGTGATGCTTCTCAACTCACGGGCGCTGAAGCGGCTGACATTCGACCCGGCCATCGACA
Organism: Sulfuricaulis sp.; assembly: GCF_041499725.1. Lineage (GTDB taxonomy): Bacteria > Pseudomonadota > Gammaproteobacteria > Acidiferrobacterales > Sulfurifustaceae > Sulfuricaulis. The sequence continues at coordinate 22,981 of NZ_JBGQKW010000005.1, read as the reverse complement.
CCGAGCCTTCCTGGTCACCCGACGGGCGCGATATCATTTTCACCTCCGACCGCGCCGGATCGCCGCAGATCTATCGCATGAACGCCTCCGGCGGGTCGGCCGAGCGCCTGACCTTCGAGGGCGATTATAATGCGCGTTCCTCATACGCCGCGGACGGCAAATCGATTACGTTTGTCAGCCGTAACCAGGGCGGTTATCGTATTGCCGTCATGCGGCTGGACAACAAGACAGCACAGGTCTTGACGGATACCTCGCTTGACGAATCGCCCAGTTTTGCCCCCAATGGGCGTATGATTATCTATGCCACCGAGGTCCGGGGGCGGGGGGTACTGGCCTCGGTCTCCGCCGATGGACGTGTGCGCCAGCTGTTTAAATTCGAGGAGGGCGATATACGCGAGCCCGCGTGGTCGCCTTACAACCGTGAACTGCAATATAAGGAGTGAAACATGAAGAATAGGAAACATCTCGCCGCATCCTTGCTTATCGCTTTGGCTCTTGCCGGCTGCGCCGGTGAGGAGGCGACCAAGCCCACCCCGGGGGACGAAAAAGGCGCCGCATCGGCGCAGACCGGGTCTGCGACGGACAAATCAGCCACGGGTGCTTCGCTTTCCGAGCGGGAAAAGCAGAGACGCGCCGAGCTGCTGGCTCAGCATAGCGTGCACTTCGCCTTTGACAGCAGCACCATCGATGACGAGGCGCGCGCCATCGTCGAGGCCCATGCCGCCCATCTCGTGGCCAATCCGCAGATTAAGCTGAGTCTCGAAGGTAACTGCGACGAGCGTGGCACGCGCGAGTACAACCTGGCCCTCGGCGAGCGCCGCGCGCAGGCGGTCGAGAAGATGATGAAAGTGCTGGGCGTGACCGGCAATCGCATCAAGACGGTGTCCTACGGCGAAGAGAAGCCACTGTGCCAGGAGCACAACGAGTCCTGCTGGCGCCAGAACCGCCGCGCTGAAATCGTCTACAAATAACGACGATGCCGCTTCCCCGGCGTTTCATCGCTTTGGCCGGGATACTGGCGGCCGGCCTGTCGATTCCGTTCTTGCCGGCCGCAGGCGCGGCCGAAGGTTCACGCAACCTGCCGCCGGTAGTCGAGCTGGGGGCCGGCTCGACGCCGGCCTCGCCGTCACCCGCGCGTGAGGCGCTGGCCGACCTCCTGCAGCAGCTGGAAACCCTGCAGGCGGAAATGCGCAACCTCCGCGGTCAGGTAGAGGTGCAGGCGAACGAGATCGAACGCCTGAAGGCACGGCAGCGCGAGCTGCTCGCCGATATTGACCGGCGGGTCGGTGAGCTTGAACGTCGCGGCACCGCGGCTGCTGCACCCGATGCCAATACCGCTCCCGTGGCGCCGGGCTTGGCGGCGTCGGCCGGTTCAGCGCAGGAGCAGCAGGATTATGACGCGGCGTTCAATCTGATGAAGCAGGGCTTCTATGAACGCGCGGCCAAGGGTTTTCGCGACTTTATTGCGAAATATCCGCAAAGCGCACTGCGCGACAACGCCCGCTACTGGCTGGGCGAGGCTTATTATGTGGCGCGCAATTTCCGTCAGGCGCTGGAGGAATTCGGCAAGCTCATGAGCGATTATCCGAAAAGCCCGAAAGTGCCGGATGCGATGCTGAAAACCGGCTATAGCCATTATGATCTGGGTGAATGGGCCAAGGCGCGCGAGAGCCTCAATCAGGTGATAGCGCGCTATCCCGGTACGCCCGCGGCGAAATCGGCGGAACAGCGTTTGGCGAAAATGAAAAAAGAGAAGCATTAACTTGTGTCGCAGGCCGACACAACAACCGCAAACACCCGGCCGGTGTCGTCCGCCGGAGACCGGCTGCGCATCACCGAAATATTTTTTTCTCTCCAGGGTGAGGCGCGCACGGTAGGTTGTCCCACAGTATTCATTCGGTTGACCGGCTGTCCGCTGCGCTGCTCCTACTGCGACACGGAATATGCTTTCTACGGCGGACAGTGGATGGAGTTCGGCGATATCCTGCGCCGCGTTGCCGAATATACCCCGCGTTATGTCACCGTCACCGGCGGCGAGCCGCTGGCGCAACGCCCTTGCCGCGAACTGCTCACCGCCCTGTGCGATCAGGGCTATGAAGTGTCGCTCGAGACCGGCGGCGCGCTCGATGTCGCCGGTCTCGATCCGCGGGTGAGTATCGTGATGGACCTCAAGACGCCCGGATCGGGCGAAGCGAGTCGCAACCTGTACGCCAATATCGCGCATCTGACGAAAAAGGATCAGGTCAAGTTCGTGATCTGCGATCGCGCGGATTACGAATGGAGCCGCGCAAAGCTCGCCGAACACAAGCTCGACCGGATCGGCGAGGTGCTGTTTTCTCCCTGTTACGGGCAACTGAACCCGACCGATCTCGCCGAATGGATTCTCGCCGACCGCTTGCCGGTGCGCCTGCAGATTCAACTGCACAAAATTCTGTGGAACGATGCCCGCGGACACTGACGCCGGCGGAAAAGCCGTGGTGCTGGTCTCCGGCGGTCTCGATTCGGCCACGGTGCTCGCACTCGCCGCGGCCACGGGCGCGCGCTGTCACGCGCTGACTTTCGACTACGGGCAGCGCCACCGCGTGGAGCTCGATGCCGCGCGCCGCGTGACGCAGGCGCAGCGGGCGGCCGATCATCGCGTGGTCAGGCTCGATATCGGCTGGATGGGTGGATCGGCCTTGACCGATATGGCGATTCCCGTTCCGCAGGTGCCCTCCGCCGGCATTCCGGTAACCTACGTGCCGGCGCGCAACACGGTGTTTCTCTCCATCGCGCTCGGCTGGGCCGAAGTGCTCGGCGCGTCCGATATTTATATCGGCGCGAATGCGATGGACTATTCCGGTTACCCCGACTGCCGCCCGGAATTCATCCAGGTATTCGAGCGGCTCGCGAACCTGGCCACGCGGGCCGGGGTGGAAGGGCGCGGGTTTCACGTGCATGCGCCGCTGATGCAACTGCGCAAGCACGAGATCATCCGTGAAGGCAGCCGTCTGGGCGTGGATTATTCTTTGACCATCTCATGCTATGACCCCGATAGCAGCGGCCGCGCCTGCGGACGTTGCGATTCCTGTCGTCTGCGCGCCCAGGGCTTTGCCGAGGCCGGTGTCGCGGACCCGACCCGGTACCGGAGATAAGGTCCGCCGAGACTGGAAATTTTCTCCCGACTTGGCAATATTGGACTATTCTTTAGAAGGTCGGGCAATCGGAATGGCACCGACTGGAACACTCAGATATTTTGGAGGAGAAGAAAAATAATGATACTTTCGATTCTGGTTCTGGAAGGCCCCTACAATCACGAAGCCTCCGACAGCGCTTACCACTTCATCCAGGCCGCCCGCGCCAAGGGCCACAGCATCCGCGGCATCTTTTTCTACGACGACGGCGTGTACAACGCCACCAAACTCATGGACCCGCCGCAGGATGACCGGCATATTTCCAAACGCTGGTCGGAACTGGGCGCGACCGGAATCGACATGGTGGTATGCGTGGCCGCGGCCAAGCGGCGTGGCATCACCAATGAAGTGCTCGTACCGAATATCCACATTTCGGGGCTGGGGCAGCTGGCGAGCATGATCGACGAGTCCGACCGGATCGTGACGTTCGGCGATTGATTTTTCAGGCATCAAGACAGAGGCGGGGTTCATGGCGGAGAAAGGCAAGAAGGTTATGGTGACGGTGCGCAAGGCGCCGCACGGCAGCATCTATGTGCAGGAGTCCATCGAGGTCATGTTCATCTTCGCGACCTACGAGATGGATCTCTCCGTGGTTTTTCTCGACGACGGCGTGCTCGCCCTGCAGGCAGGGCAGGACACGAAAGATCTCGGCATCAAGGGTTTCATGGCCTCGCTCGGCGCGCTCGTGGACTGGGAGGTCACGAAGGTTTACGTTGACCGGCAATCGCTGAAAGACCGCGGTATCCCCGAAGGCGCGATCATCGCGATCGGCAAGGACGATGACAGCGGCGCACCGATACGCCCCAAGGTGCTGGACACCGCCGAAGTTGCCGCGATGATGACCGAACAGCACAGCATTGTCTCATTCTAGGATTTGTCCATGCTCCATACCGTCAACAAGTCACCGTTTCAGAACAGCGCGCTGGAAAACTGCCTGCGGCTGGCGCGCGAGGGCGACGTCATTCTGCTGCTGGAGGATGGCGTGTACGCGTCTGCCGCGGGCACCGTCAAATCGTCCCTGATCGAACAGGCCGTGAGGCGGCACGCGGTTTATGCCATCGGGGCGGATCTGAAAGCCCGCGGCCTGGACAAGCTCATCAAAGAGGTCCGCATCGCGAGTTACGGCGATTTCGTGGACCTGGTGGAAAAGCATCCGGTCCACGCCTGGTTGTAAGATAATATCTAGGAGCGGGGTTTCATCAGCCCTTCTTGATGTAGAAGTGAATCTTTCCGTCCGCTTCGCTGGTTTCCATGATCTGATCGCCGGTCTTGTTCACCAGGGCGGGAATATCGCTCTTGGTGCCGATGTCGGTGGCCAGCAGATGCAGTACTTGTCCCGCCGCCAGTGATTGCAGCATTTTTTTGCACTTCATGACGGGCATGGGACAGCTAAGCCCGCTGGTGTCGAGTTCTTTGTCAAAGGTCGGCATCGATTGTACCTCACGGTGAACGCTGGGTGGTTATTTTAACGCTCCCGGTTCTTTCGGGTAAGCCCTGTCGTGTATGTCGGAATGTCGTTGCGAGCGCCAGGATTCAGTGACCGGCGGTTATGGCACTAGACGTCAAAGCCACGCAAAATAATCCATGGGGTGGCCCGGGAATAAAGCCCCGGGTGTCCGCGTCTAGAGCGGTCATGTGTATTTCACCGTAAGGCAGTGAGCAGGGGGTTTTATGGAACTCAGCAATGTTCAGAACGTAGCGTTGGGGGGATTTCTGGTGGCCGTGGCGTTCGGCGCTATCGCCAACAAGACGAATTTCTGCACCATGGGCGCGGTGAGCGATTGGGTGAACATGGGCGACAAGAAACGTCTGCGCGCCTGGTTTCTGGCGATCGGCGTCGCCATCCTCGGCTCGCAACTGCTGCAGGCGCTGGGTTACATTGATCTCAACAAATCCATTTACCTGGCCGCCAACTTCGGCTGGCTCGGACATCTCCTCGGCGGGTTTCTTTTCGGCGTGGGTATGACCTTGGGCGGCGGCTGCGGGCAGCGCACGCTGGTGCGCACCGGCGGCGGCAGCCTCAAGTCGCTGGTGGTGATGCTGCTGATGGCCATCACGGCCTACATGACTCTGCGTGGTCTGCTGGCGCTGGTGCGTCTGAATGCCATCGAGACCACGAATATCGATCTGGCGGCGCGCAACATCGCGGACCAGAGCATGGCGACGTTGATTCAGGTGGTCACCGGCGCCGCGGATGCGAAAACGGTGCGCTGGATTGTGGCCGGCATTACCGGTCTGGGATTCACGATCTACGCCCTGGCCAGCGCCGAGTTTCTCAAGAGCTTCAAGAACCTGTTCGCCGGCGTCAGCATCGGACTGTTCATCGTCGCGGGCTGGTACATCACCGGCAAGCTCGGCTTCGATGAGTTCGAACCGGTGCGGCTCGAATCCTACACCTTCGTCGCGCCGGTGGCGGAAAACGTGAATTACCTAATGACCTTCACCGGCTCCACGATCAACTTCGGCATCGCTGCGGTATTCGGTATCGTCGCCGGTTCGTTTCTGTACGCCGTGCTTTCTGGAAATTTCAAGATCGAAACCTTCAGCTCACGCGGGGACATGGTTAACCACATGATTGGCGGCGTGCTCATGGGTTTTGGCGGCGTCATTGCCCTGGGCTGCACCATCGGCCAGGGCGTCACCGGCATGTCCACGCTGGCGCTGGGCGCGGTAATCACGCTCACCATGATCATCTTCGGCGCCGCGTTGACCATGAAAGTGCAGTATTACCTCATGGATGAGCATGGATTTTTCCGGGCGTTGCGGCTGGCGCTGGCGGACATGAGACTGCTGCCCGCCGCCCGCTAGCCAGAATCAGCCTGATCCTTCGCTTCTCCGGCCCGAGTCATTCGGTTTGACAGGGTTACGCGGCCTCTGGATAATGCCGCCTCCCGTTTTCCCCCACTTTGGCACACGCGGGCCGTTAGCTCAGTCGGTAGAGCAGCTGGCTTTTAACCAGTTGGTCGGAGGTTCAAATCCTCCACGGCCCACCAATTATCAACAACTGTGGTGAGCAGCAAAATTTAAACTATTGGCCGGAGGTTCACTTTCTTCGCTCCGCTATCCCGCTCCGCTCGAAAGCCCAGGGTTCGCCATCCCTGGCGAACCCGCTCGCCAGGGCCTTTGTCCAGTGGACAAAGGCCTTAATCCGGCTCGCCCTCCACGACCCACCATTAATCAATCACTTAATGCATGTCTCGGAGTAGTGCTGTCCGATAAAACACTGATTGTCCGATATCCGATCCTATTGAGCGGCTTCACGCGCTCAGGACGCCGCCGATAGATGCGTTGCGTGGTTGCGCTGTCAGCGTGAGTAAGTAGCTGTTGAGCCTGCGCTAGTGTCTCGGCATCCGAAACGCACTTCGCCCGCAGGTCGTGTCCAGTGAAACGCTCTTTTACCCAGCGATGACCCGGAGAATTCGAATTCCCGGCGACGTCATAGGGTCGAGTTCGATCCTACAGCTTCAACCATCCCGTGGAAATTGCGAGAAAACTCGCGCTTCCGACGATGATCCATAACACAAGCCCGTGGACGAACGGACGATATCTGATGTTCTTCAGCGTTGAACGGGCCATGCCACTGCCGATCAGGAATAAAGCTAGCACGAGGGTTCGCTGCGAAACGTCAGAAACCACATGACCGGCCGGTATGAGCGTAGGCGCCCAGGTGACGAGAGCCGCCATCAAGAGAAATCCCAGAATGAACCAAGGCCGCTTCACTTTAGTCTGAGCGCATGCTCCATCCTTTCGCATCCAGAACAAGCTGACCACACACACCACCGGAACGATCCAGAGGGCTCGAGCCAATTTCACAGTTGTGGCGACCTCCAGCGCTTTGGTCCCGTATTGCGACGCTGCTCCGACCACCGAGCTCGTGTCGTGGATTGCCAAGGCGCTCCAAAGGCCGAATTGGTTTTCATCGAAGCCCGCCCGGTGTCCAATCCAAGGGAACAGAAAAAGCGCCAAAGCGTTTAGAAAAAATACGATCGTCAGAGACAGCGAAACCTCATGATCCTTGGCCCGCATGGTTGATGCGACCGCGGCGATCGCACTGCCACCGCAAATCGCCGTGCCTACTGAAAGCAGAAGCGAGGTCGTGTAATTAGTTCGGGTTAACTTTCCCAACGCGAGGCCGAGAGCCAGCGTCATCGATATGCCTACGGCAGTATAGAGCGCGCCATGCATTCCGACGGCAGCAATGGTCATTAGATTCATCGCCGCGCCAAGTCCGACGACGGATACCTGCAGTAGTATGGGTGTGTAGCGGTGAGTCGTCGCAAGATAAGGATTGCCGATAGTGAGGGCGAAGAACATACCCATCATGAGTGCGACGCCAGCCGATATGATTGGCAGCAGTGTAAATAAACCGACCACAAGAAAGAGAACCCGAGCGATTGTGGTTTTAGACGTCCCTATCGGATCTCGAAAGCGGGCAAGCGCGCGGGTTACGGGCGGCAGCGATCGGGTCGCGGTATTCAACCCGAAACTGATCAAGGAAAGGATGCTCAAGCCCCCGCGCTGCAGGATCGACGGTGCAACAGTCTTATGCGCAGCATCTTGTGCCGCCGGCTTTATGTAAGCCTGAGTTGGTAATTCCATTTTAGAGTCCAAGCGTGACAGCGGTCTAACCGATGCCATGTCGGACCATTTGGTTGAAGACAATCCCTGCCATAGGCGAGTGCAAGGAATATGCCAAGGAAAGCGGTGTCGCAATGCGCAGCGAGCAATAATAGTAGAGGGCAGAAACCAGGATAAAAAATGCCTTCAGATATGCGTTTCCGTGGGAGCGAAGGATGGTGTTCCTCTTGGGAATTGGTTCACCCCTTTATTTCTCCGGTTTTAACGCGATAGGCAAATTTTATATGTCCCCTGCCAAATATTATATATCCGAGGACATCCAATTCTTTGAAAAGACAGGCTTATTGAGTTGGCACGGAGATTGCTGCTTACCTGGTGGTTTAATTAAATTAAAGGAGAGTATCCATGAAAGCAGAATCCATCACACGTAAATTACAGCTCGTAGTTTTTTTATCCGCGTTAAACACACTAGCCGTCATGGCCATGATGGGCCAGGCATACAGCTTCGATGTCGATAAAGCATCAGCCAAAGCACCTGAAAAGGTATCGCTAATCGGCAATATGGACGCGTCAATAAACGCAACAGATGCGGTTGTGCTTGAAAGATAGAGCCACCGGAAAATAAGCGAGCAAGATTGAGGTATTCAGCGTCCTTTGGGTCTAACCCGCTAAAAGTACCTGTATGCTTGGCATTAATTTTGCTATACGTATCTAATGATACGAACACAATGTGAGATCGGCCTGGAGTGGAAGGCCAGGGGACTCCCCGTCGAGTAAGCCTGTATTCATTCGCAGCCGGCAACCGCACATGGCAGGACACGTAACTTTATGCTGAAAGATCTAAGTATCAAAATGCGACTCTACATCAACATGGGCTTGGCGCTCATGGTGATGTTTATTCTAACAGGGGTGGACCTCTACAGCGTCAGACAGGGTTCGAGCGCGCTTGAATCTGTCTACGAGCGCTGGGTAGTCCCGACATCGGATCTCACGGCTGTTGACGCCGATCTGAAGGAATTGCGCTTCCGCATGGCGGCCTATCTTGTGGATCAGATGCCGGCGGTAGGCAACATCAATCAGCTCGGCGAGGCGCGCGCGCAGATCCCGGAGCGCTGGAAGAAATACAAAACGCTCACGGAACAGGACAAACTCAACGACGAGGGGCGCGAGCTGATCGGAAAGATCGACAATCAAATTGCGATTCTGGGGCCTTTTCTGGACAAATTGGAGGCGGCCTACCGCGCGAACAGAAAAGCGCAGGTAGCCTCAATGCTGGAGAACGAATGGCCGCAAGTACATGCCGGGCTGCTGAAGCCGATCTCCAGCCTGCTGAAGACCCAAGAGGACGCGGTCAAGAGTACCTATGATCACTATGCGGCCGACGGCTGGCGGCTGATCTCGTTTGTACTGATAGTGCTCGTGGCCGTTATGGTAGTAATGATCTATTCCGGATTGCGTAACGTTCAGGCTATTGGAAAACCGCTCGCGCAGGCGGCGGCTCTGGCCGCGCGCATCGCCTCGGGCGATCTCACCGGCAAAGTTGAAGTACGCAACCATGACGAAGTCGGACGACTGTTGATGGCGCTGAAGCAAATGAACGATAACCTGCGGCGCCTGGTGGACAGTATTCGCAGTAGCGCCGACTCGTTTGCGCACGGCTCGCAAGAAATGAGCTCGGCGGCGGAACAACTTTCCTCCTCCGCTCAGGAACAGGCCAGCTCGCTCGAAGAGACCGCTGCTTCGATGGAAGAGATGACCAGTACCGTGAAGCAGAACGCCGACAACGCGCTGCGCGCCGACAAGGTGGCGCTCGAGGCTCGCGAAGCGGCAAATGAAGGCGTGGTGATGTCGTCCTCGGTCCAGCGGTCCATGGAAGCGATCAACGCGAGCAGTAATAAGATCGCCGACATCATCGGCGTTATTGACGAGATCGCCTTTCAGACCAACCTGCTGGCGCTCAATGCCGCGGTCGAGGCAGCGCGCGCCGGCGAACAAGGACGCGGGTTTGCCGTGGTCGCCGCTGAGGTACGCAACCTCGCCCAGCGTAGCGCTTCGGCAGCCAAGGAAATCAAAACATTAATCCAGGACAGCGTGGAAAATGTGCAGGACGGTACGCAGCTTGTCAACGCCTCCAGCAAAACACTAGAGGGCATCGTCGAAAGCGTAAAGAACACGGCCGAGATCATCGCCGAAATCAGCGCCTCCAGCCAGGAACAGGCTTCCGGCATCGAGCAGGTCAACCGCGCCATCATGCAGATGGACGGTGTCACGCAATCCAACGCCGCCCAGGTCGAAGAACTCTCCGGCACCAGCCAGTCGCTGGCCGTGCAGGCGGAACAGTTGCAGGAACTGGTTGCTCAATTCAAGATCGACTCCGGGCAGCCGCAGCGGGTTTCCGTGTCGGTGCCTTCCTCCGCTGCGCCAGCCTCTCAAGCGGAATCTAAACGCACGCAGGAAAAGATTTCCTCGAAGGTCCTGTCTCTTCGACCCCAAGCGCGGGGAGTCGCGGCACGCGCTGTAAAGCTGGATCTTGGGGATTTTTGAAACACATGTTGTTTATCAAAGGAGATCAAGTCATGGCTATCTTTATTGTCAAGCTCAGAAAATTTCTTTATGGCCTGTTCGGTTTCGCGGTCTTGGCGTTCCCGACCCTGGCTTTGTCATCCGGACCTCAGACACCCGAGTCCATCCCGGGAGTGACGGTGGTCACGGCCGAGAAGGCGAAGGCCATGGTGGATGGCGGCATGCTGATGGTGGATACGCGTGTTGCCAACGAGTATGTCGAGCAGCACATCAAGGGAGCCGTTAGCATTCCATACAAGGAGAAGAGCGACAAATCAGTGCACTTCGACGTGCGCCAGGACAGTTTTGATCTTGAGAAACTGCCCACGGATAAAAACACATCGGTGATTTTTTATTGCAACGCGGGCGAGTGCTGGAAAAGCTATAAGTCTAGCGTGGTCGCCGTCAAAGCCGGGTACAAGAATATCTACTGGCTGCGTGGCGGGATTCCGGAATGGAAATCAAAGGGTCTACCGGTCGAGTAGGCTCGGCAGGCAGCGCGGCTGCACCAGAAATACTGGCCGAGTTTCAAATTCCGTTTTTTAAGGATCATTCTCGGCAACGCGTACAGAAAAAGCTTCAAGGGCAGAAACGCTCTCAAAAATCCCAGGGCAACACGCGTACATTCGTCGGATGTCCTGAAGGTTCTTCAGGACATCAAGGGATCTCCAAAGGGCAGGGATGGCATTCGTTTAATCGTTACTCGGGCCAGACCGTAAAAGGGGATTGTTATGTACCGTGTTAGCAGAAAGTTTGTATTTTTCCTATTGATAGTCGGGGTTACTGCTTGTTTGCCCACCACGGCGGGGGCCGAGCAGAACAATGAATTCCCACTGCGCTGGCGATACCCGGACGTGAGGACTCTTTCGACCCAAGAATTCTACAAGATGCACGATAGCGTCCTGGTCGTGGATGCCCGCACCAGGTTCGAGTGGGAGACGATGCGCGTCAACGGTTCGATCAACGTGCCGGTGGACGAAGTCGATAACGGCAGGAACCGCGCGTTCGAGGCGGACATGTCAAAAGTACAAAATGCGAACACCAAGCCGATCGTTTTCTACTGCAACGGCAAGGCGTGCGCCAAATCCTATGAAGCGGCACGGCGGGGGCAACGCGCCGGAATCACCAATATTTTTGCCTATGACGCCGGGATCTTTGACTGGGCCAACGCTCATCCGGAACTCACCACGTTGTATGAAAAAACACCGATCGACAAGTCGGACCTTATCAGCCCCGCGGAGTTCAAGGCGCGCATGCTCCCCGCCAAGGATTTTCGCGCCAGGGCGAATGCCGATAAGTGCAACTGTATCATCGTGGATATCCGCGACCGGGGACAGCGCGATTTTCTACTGTTTCCGATGCGCGAGGAGCATGTGAAGGTTGACGATAAGGCCGCGCTGAATGTCCTGATAGAACAAGCAAAGCTGCAAAGGAAGACATTGCTCATTTATGACGCCGTGGGCAAGCAGGTCATGTGGCTTCAATATTATCTGGTGCGGCGCGGAGCCGGGGACTATTTCTTCATGCAAGGCGGCGAAGAAGGGTATGTGGCGTCGCTGAAGTAGGGCGCATGCATGTAAACGTTGTGGCCAATAGCCAGCTGTTGAAAACATCGTCTGTGGTCCCCCGGGGCTGGGGCCGGTTGAAGTCGCGTTAGGAATTTTGGACAGTGATGGATATATCCGTACTCAGCCCGTTGCGAGTCGGCTCTTGCCTAACAGGGTGGCGAACTCCGCGGCAGGCAACGGCTTACTGAAATAAAAGCCCTGCGCGGCGTCGCAGTGTTCCGAACGGAAAAACTCAAACTGCGTCTGTGTCTCTACGCCTTCAGCGATTGTTTTCAACCCCAGGATGTGCGCCATGTTGATGATCGCCCGAGCGAGGGCGGCGTCGTCCGCATCGTCCGGAATGTCGTGTGTGAACGACTGGTCGATCTTGAGCGCCTTGACCGGGAAACGTTTGAGGTAGGACAGTGAGGAGTAGCCAGTACCGAAATCGTCGATGGTGAGCGTGATCCCCATCTCGGCCAGAGCGCGCAGTGACTCGAGCTTCTCGGCATCATGGTGCAGCAGGACGCTTTCGGTGATCTCCAGCTCAAGCATAGTCGGGTCGAGGCCGGCATCCTTGAGCGCCCGGCGCACGGTGCGCGCAATGGGCGGTTGGCCGAATTGCCGCGCCGAAAGATTGACCGCCACGCGCAACGGGCGCTTGAACTCGCGCTGCCAGCGCTGACATTGGGCGCAGGCCTCGCGCAGCACCCATTCGCCGATTGGCACGATCAATCCGGTGTCCTCGGCCAGCGGGATGAACTGCGCCGGCGGGATCAGCCCGCGCGCGCCGTGCCGCCAGCGCACCAGTGCCTCCATGCCAAGGATCTCGCCGGCTGCGCATCCAATGATTGGTTGGTAATGCAGCACCAGCTCCCCGCGGTCCACCGCGTGGCGCAGGTCATTCTCGAGCGCTAGATTTTCGACCGCTTTGGCCATCATATCCGCGGCATAGAAACGATAGGTATTACAGCCGTGTTCCTTGGCGCGGTACATCGCGATGTCGGCGTTGCGCAACAGCCCCGACACATCCTTGACGTCGAAGGGGTAAAGCGTGATGCCGAGGCTGGCGGTCATATGGAGTTCACGCCCGGCGATGTGAAACGGCTGCGTGAAGGCATCGAGAATTTTCTGCGCCACGCGTGCAACATCGTCCACGTGTCCTATATCGGCGAGAATCAGTGTGAACTCATCTCCGGATAGGCGCGCGACCGTGTCGCCCTTACGTGCCGCGCCGGTCAGGCGCTCGGCTACGGCCTTCAGAAGCTGGTCGCCGGCGTCATGCCCGAGCGTGTCATTGATGTTCTTGAAACGGTCGAGGTCAAGGAATGCCACGCCCACCAATCGTCCGTGACGGTCGGCCTCGATCATGGCTTGGCCCAGACGGTCGGCGAACAACACGCGATTTGGCAGCGCGGTCAGACTGTCATAGTGCGCGAGATGTCCGAGTTGTTCCTCGGCGCGCCGGCGCTCGGTGATATCCACCTGAACGCCGAGCATGCGGACCGGCCGGCCGGCTTCGTTGCGCCGCAACGCGCCGCGCGACAGGAACCAGCGGTACGAGCCGTCCTTATGACGCAGCCGGAACTCGACCTCATAGTAAGACATGCGGTCGGCGAGACAGTCTTGGATCGTCGCAAGTGCGCGCTCGCGATCTTCGGGATGCAGGCGGCTTTCCCATGCTTCGTAGCTGCTCGGCATTTCCTCCTCACGATAACCGAGCTGGCGCTTGAACACCGGCGACAGGTAGACAGCGTTGTTTTGCGGGTCCCAGTCCCACAAGCCGACATCGGCGGCTTCGGTAGCGAGTTGGAATTGCTCTTCGCTGTTCTGCAGCGCAGTAAGCGCCACGCGCGTCTTCTCATGCATGTGATTAATAGCGGCGGCCAGTTCATCCAGTTCATTGGGGATACGGTGACCCTTCTGTGCCAATATCAGCGGCGACGCGGGCAGGCGCACGTCCATGCCGCGCACGTAGGCGGCCATGGTCTGCAAATGGCGGTTCACCAGCCAATGGAAAAACACAAACGCGAATCCGGCCATCAGGAAGGTCTGGAGACCATTGCTCGCAAGAATGATGAGCGTCTGGGTGAGCAGTTGGTGGTAGACATCATCGAGGCTTACCACCACGGTCAGGGTGCCGAGCGGGATTTCTCGTCCCTCTTGCGTGTACACCATCGGGTATTGCTGCTCGATCACGTTGGCCGAGCGCCGGGCCCCCGCCTGTGACCAGAGTTTCTCGCCCTCGCGCACCGCGACGTACTCGAAATTCGGGATGTGCGCGATGCCTTCGAGTTGCAACAGGAGGTCATTTTCGTTGGTGGCCCACAACGATCGGGTCAAGGCCTTCAGATGCACCTGTTCGATTTGCCGAAGGTCAGCCTCGATGCCGCGCATGTCGTGACGGTACTGGCTGTAGAGCTGGATGACGGTAAGGAGCAGCGTAATAGCCAGGCTGAACAGAACGATCGCGACGATCAGTCGCCGCGCAAGCGGCGAGCGCAGCTGCTCGCGACGCCATATGAAATTGTTTACCATCCTGTGGTCTTGTCGTACGGCAGGAGTTTTTCGCGGTAGACGCGTTGATAAAATCCCTCGCGCTTGAGTGTCAGCAAGGCCGTTGCCAACTTCGGCACGAGCTTGGTGTGACGCTTATTCAGGTAGATATACATCGCGCTGCTCGCGAGCGGTGGTTCGAGCGGGCGAATGTTCTTGAGCCCCTGCTTCTGGATAAGCGCCAAGCCCATCCAGCGCGCATACAATGCCACCTCGATGCGATCACGATCGAGCAAGCGGAAAAGTTGCTCGGGGTCATCGACGGTGGTCACGCGCCCGGCGCCGGCCATGTTCCGCTCGTAGAATTTCCAGCCCTTGATGAACCCCACGGAATGATGGCGGATCGCTTCAAGGTTGGCTGGGATCGAAGCTTCCTTGCTGAAGGCGGCAAAATCCCAGTCGATGAGTTTCTCCGGCACGCGCACGAGATTCGGGTATTGCTCCTCGATACCCGCAATCCGTGTCAAATCACCATCCTGCAGCCCGTTGTTGGTAAGCAACAGCGCACGTTCGGCGGGCAATTTGACCAAGCGCAACTCGACCCCGATCCGTCTGAATGCTTCGGTGGCGATCACATCGAGAAAACCGGTGTGTTCGGGGGTGGTGAAGGGCGGCTCATTGACGTCGTTCAGTACCAGCACCTGCGGCTCGGCGGCGAAATCAACCGGCGAGATAAACAAAAGGCACGTCAACAATAATAACGTCCGACCACAGACATTCCTTAACCATGCCACAGTTATTCGAGCCGCCGAGAGCAGATCTGGGAAAATCACATCTTTCCATCGCCTATGGGACTTATAAAAATCATACCGGCAACACCGGGCCGAGGCCTGCATCGTTATCGCGGCAAGAATCCTATATGCGCTATAAATATACATGTGAGCATGACTGTCATTTATCATTATAGCCAAGCCCGTAGTCCAAAAATCCATACAGGCCGCTCCCATTAACCGAGTCCAGCTGTGCTTGGTCAATTCTCAGGATCCCACCGCCCCGGCGCCTGAAACCACCCACAGCCCACCACATACGGGTAAACTGTCATTCGTTGACGTGAATGACGATGAATCCTGACAGCCCTCCCGCACCGGCGCCGGAAACGAAAAACCAGCGGTTGTTTTTCGCGCTGTGGCCGGCCCTTGAACTGAGCCGCGAGCTGTATAGCGTTGCCGGCCGGGTTCTGGAGGGCGACGCACGACGCGTGCCGCCGGAGAACATTCATCTGACGCTGGCGTTTCTCGGCTCGGTGAAGGCGTCATTCCGGCAGTGCGCTGAACAGATTGCCGCGGCGATTCGAACCGGCTCCTTTACGCTGACGCTGGAACAGATCGGCTGCTGGCCGAAGCCGGGCATCGTGTGGGTGGGACCCCGGAATACGCCCGAGCCCTTGTCGCGACTGGTGCAGGAATTGAATGCCGGGCTGGCCGCCTGCGGTTATGTGCCCGAGGAGCGATCTTATGCGGCGCACCTCACCGTGGCGCGCAAGTTGCGCCGGTGTAATAAAAATCTTCCGATTGACCCGCTGATGTGGGAGGTGCGCCGATTCTGCCTCGTGCAATCGCACACTCACGCCGAAGGCGCGCGCTATGAGATTGTCAGCGCCTGGGAGCTTAATTCGTCGGAGCCGTGAGTACGCGTCCCTGGGAAGGCAGTTTTGTATAGAGCAGGGCGCGCATGGTCAGCAGGTTTGCCAGCGTCCCCTCGTGGATATGAATCTTGAGCGCGTTTTTTCCTTTGCGTTCGGCCATGCATTCGCGACGACGCAGATCCGCGGTGCGCAGGATGGGGTCGCTGTAGGAAAAATAGGCCACACGTTGCCGGCGCCGGATGAGTTCGAGAGTGATCGTATGGCTGCGCAAGTCACCGCGCGTGCCGATGACCAGCGCCAGTTCGCCGCGTTTGGCGATAAGATAGCTGAAGTAATTGGTATTGCTAACGGCGCAGATCAACCGGGCGATGTCTTGCCGTATCAGATCCAGCAAGTCGACGCGCTTTTCTTCATGCTGGCATTTTCCCCGCGCACGACCATCTCTAAGCTGGGCGGCGATTTCATCAGGCGTGAAGTAGCCCATCATGTCGCGCACGCCTGGCCGTGTCCCGCCTTACCAGCGCGCATAGAGTCGACCGTTCTCAAGCTTGGATTCAAAACGTTTTAAAGGTCGATTTCCTTTTTCCACGCACTTGCCGGTTTTGATGTCGAAAGCCCAGTGGTGTTTGGGGCAGGTCAAACGAAAGCCTTCCAGCGCGAGATGCGGGATGTTGGTGACCTGATGCGGACAGCGGCTGTCGTAGATGTGGAACTCGCTATTGGCGCGGTATACGAAAAGGCTGCGCCCGTCGCTGTCGCAGTAGGTGATTTTGCCTTCCGGGACCTGATCCGCCGGACTGACTTCATGCCAGCGTTTTTCGACGCCGAGGTTCTCGGCGCGGAATTCGGGAATATCCATGTCGATCAGGATGTCGATGGCCCAGACGATCTTGGCCAGCCCGAGCGCCGGGAACGCGTGCAAAATCGCGTCGAGAATTTCATTGGGCGTGGCGCCGGCGTCGAGTGCGCGCGGCAGGTACTGGCGGAGTCCCTTTTCGGTCTGGGTCGCGATTTTGGTGATGACGGTGATCAGCATCCGGGTTTTCGGGTCGAGCGATTTCCCCGTTTCCTTGAGAAACTTGAAATAGGACGTCATCGCGTCGGGCCGAATCTTGACCAGATAATCCAGGGCGTCACTCATCTCGGAAATTCTCCTGTCGTTGTTGAGTCGGCATGACAATCGCACGCTGCCGGTTGGTGTGTATTATGAGCAGCCGCCGTCACCCGCACCAGCAATCCAAAAGAGATAACCCGAGTGGGTTGTCGTCTAGAAAAACCGGGAATGAAAGAGACTTAGCCACCCAGGGGGATGTATTTGGTCGGCAAGACGCCGTGCGCGCCCGGGGGGAGGACCTTACGGATTTCCAATTCCCGGCCGGGTCCCGCACCTTCCTGATGCATCAGGTCGATGACCTTGGCGGGCGTAAACGGCGTCTTGTCCGGGTTGAGAACCATGGCCACCTTGGGTTTCAGGCGGCGCGTGCGGTTGACGGAGATCACCACTCCGACAGCGCCGGTGCTGAGTTCGACAACGCTGCCGATGGGATAGATGCCCATGCACTGGATGAACTGTTCGACCAGCACCGGCTGAAAATCGCGGCCGCGCCACGAGTACATTTTTTTCAGGGCATCGTGCGCCGACATGCCGGCGTGATAGGAGCGATCCGAAGTGATGGCGTCATAACAGTCCACGATGGCCCCGACGGTACCGAAGAGTCCGATGTCTTCTCCCTTGACGCCGATGGCGTAGCCGCCGCCCGCATAGCGTTCGTGATGGAACCGGGCGACGTCAATCGCAACGGAAGGAATGCCGTGGGTTTGTTCGAGAATATCGACGCCGCAGGGGACGTGACTTTTCATGAGAGTGAATTCTTCTTCTGTCAGCTTGCCCGGTTTGTTGATGATATCGTTCGGGACTTTCATTTTTCCCACGTCATGCAGCAGCGCGCCAAGCCCGAGCAGGTTCAGCTCCTCGTCCGAAAGATCCAGATGACGACCGAAGGCGAGCGCGAGCACGCACACGCGCAGACTGTGGAGCGCGGTGTATTCGTCTTTTTTCTTGAGCTGGTTGAGGCACATGAGTGCATCCGGGTTGCGGATGACGCTGTCGACCATGTCGGCAACGACTTTTTTTGCGCCGCTGGTGTCGATGCTGCGGCCGAGACGCACATCCTCCATGATGTCGTAGACGGCCTCGCGAGTATTGGTCACGACGATTTTGGCCTGGCCGATTTCTTCGTCGAGCGTCGTTAAATCCTGATACCGCGGTGCGTGGCGATGCCACGGGGCGAAATTCTCCACCACCTTTTCGAGATGGATGATGCGCTCCTTGGAATTTTCCCCGGACGCCACCGCCGTGAACGATGTAGCCGCGACGCGCCGTGGCTTCGGGGAGACATCGGAACCTTCGTTGGTGTCGATGAAGACGTGCTTGCAATGTCGCTTGAGTTCCTCGATCTCCTCTTCCGACGTGATCTCGAAACCCTGAAACAGGAACGGCGTATCGCGCCAATTCCGGTCCAGCTCGGAGACGTACATGCCCGGGCGCAGGTCCTCGACGGGAATCTTCTTCTTCATAATCCTAAAGATAGCAGCAAGAACTACGCCAAATTGGCGCGAAATTCAGGGGGTGGGAGAGAAAAACAGGCTAGACATTCTTTTTGTTTTCAAGCAGTTTATAGATTATCGGCGTGAGGATGATTTCCATGGCAAAGCCCATCTTGGCGCCAGGCACGACGATGGTATTGGGGCGGGACATGAACGATCCGTGGATCATAGTCAAAAAGTAAGGGAAATCGACGTTCTTCGGATCGCGGAAACGGATCACGACCAGACTCTCGTCAGGCGTGGGGATGTCGCGCGCGATGAAGGGGTTGGAGGTGTCCACGACCGGCACGCGCTGAAAGTCGATGTGGGAGCGCGAAAACTGCGGAGTGATGTAATGCACATAGTCGTACATGCGCCGTAGAATGGTATCCACCACGGCCTCGGCGGAGTAGCCGCGCTCGGCGGTGTCGCGTTGAATCTTCTGGATCCATTCCAGGTTGACGATCGGCACCACGCCGACGAGCAGATCCACCCACTTGGCGACATCCACGCCGGCCTTGGCGTCCACGACGCCGCCGTGCAGGCCTTCATAAAACATGAGATCGGTGCCGGAGGGAATGTCTTCCCAGGGAGTGAACTCGCCGGCCTTGAGCGTTGTGCCAAGCCGCTTGTTGTGTTCGGCGGCCTCCTCTTCGCTGTGCAGGTAGTAGCGTTTCTTGCCAGTGCCGGTTTCGCCGTAGGCCTTGAACTGTTTTTCCAGCTCATCGAAGATGTTGGACTCGGGACCGAAATGGCTGAAGTTGCGGTTGCCGCTGGCTTCGGCTTTTATCATCGCCTGACGCATCTCGGCGCGGTTGAAGCGGTGGAAGCTGTCGCCTTCCACGATCGCCGGGTTGATTTGGGCCCGCCGGAAAATGTGCTCGAAAGCACGTTTGACGGTGGTGGTGCCGGCGCCGCTCGAACCGGTGATGGAGATGATCGGATGCTTCTGGGACATCGCTAGAATTCCTTCAGGTCGCTGAAAGCGGCACATTCTACCTCAGAGAGATAAACGGATACTACTCGCCGCGAATCCGGCGAAGCCGCGGTTATGCTTCAGCCAGCGTATCCGGGGTTGCCGGAAGCACCTTTGAGACGGGGAATATAGGGTTGGCCGATGCGGGCGGATCTCGAAGCGCGCAGATATTCGGCCACGACGTCCCACACGGGCTTGCCGGGCTCGATCGGCTGGACGCTGGCCCAGCCGGCGACCTGGTATTTTTTCGCGGCAGCGAGCGGTTTGCCTTTTATCGTCACATCCTGGATGCGCCGGCCGTGCGTCTGGGCGATGTCGAGCGTGTACTGGAGGCCGCCGACGCGTACCATGTCGCCGCCCTGCTGATAGTAAGGATCCGGGTGGTACAGGTTATCGGCGATGTCCTCCATGATGATCTTGATCTGTTCGCCGCTGAGCTGGTTCACGGTGGCGGTAGCGTAGGTGATGGCGGTCTGATCCATGAGGTTATCCATGGTGATCGTGTCGCCCGGTAACAGCGTGGTGCCCCAGCGGAAGCCGGGTGAGAACGCCATGTCCGCGCCCTGCACCGCGAGCAGCGCATCGATGATCAGCTGATCGAAGGTGCCATTGAAATTTCCGCGGCGGTAAAGCAGACCTTCGGTGACCGCGAGTTTCTCGGCGAGCTTATCGGCATAAGGCGCTCGCACCTTTTCGATGTAAGCGGCCATTTCCTTGTCGGGTGCAAGCAGGTTGGCGAACACCGGCAGCAGCTTGTAGCGGTAACCGCGCAGCTTGCCGTCTTTCACGTCGAGATCGAGCAACGACAGGAATTTTCCGTTGCAGCCGGAGTTGATGACGAGTGTCTGACCGCCGCGATTTTTCACGAGAGACGGCGCCGGCACGGCGTCATGCGTATGTCCGCCGAGGATGGCGTCGATGCCGCGCACGCGGCTTGCCATCTTGAGGTCCACGTCCATGCCGTTGTGCGACAGCACCACGACGACTTGCGCACCCTTGCCCTGCACCTCGTCCACCATTTTCTGCATGTGATCGTCGTTGATGCCGAAAGTCCAGTCCGGAATGAGATATCGCGGGTTGGCGATCGGCGTGTACGGAAATGCCTGGCCGATGATCGCGACCGGCACCTTGTTGATTTCGCGGATGACGTAGGGTTTGAAGATCAGTTCACCCCAGGTGGCGTCGCTGACGTTCTGCGCCAGAAATTCGATGTGACCCTTCAGGTCATTATCGACAATCTGCTTCACGCGTTCGGCGCCGTAGGTGAATTCCCAGTGCCCGGTCGCGATGTCCACGCCGAGCAACTTCTGGGCATCGACCATGTCCTGTCCCTTGGTCCACAGCGAGGTGGCCGACCCCTGCCAGGTGTCGCCGCCGTCCAGCAGCAGCGTGCGGTCCGGGCGGCTGGCGCGCAGGTTTTTCACCAGCGTGGCGAGGTGGGCAAAGCCGCCGATCTTACCGTAGCGGCGCGCGGCCTGCTCGAAATCGAGATAGGTGAAGGCATGCGCTTCGATGGAGCCGGGCGCGATCTTGAAATGTCTGAGCAATGCTTCGCCCACCAGATGCGGGGGTTTTCCGCGAGCCGCACCCACCCCAATATTAATGTTGGGTTCGCGAAAGTAGGTCGGCATCAACTGCGCATGGCAGTCGGTCATGTGCAGCAGCGAAACGTTGCCGAATGGCGGCACGTCGTAAAGACCCCCCGCCTTTCTGTCGTCGGCCAGTGCCTTACGGCCGGTTACATCGTTGTCGAACACAAGGCCGGCGGCGGCTCCCACGGCGAGCATTTGCAGGAATTCGCGTCGCGAAAGACTCATTGTTTTATCCTGTTTCTGGTAGTTGTCAGAAAAAATAAAAAATTTAATGGGTGGAATCCGGCTTTGTTCCTTGGCTGCGATGGGACGCGTGGAGGTATATGCCTATTCCTTAAATAATGAAGTACAAATTAAAAACCCGGCGTTACGCCGCCGGGTTTTTAATGAGCGCCCGGTCAGTCTAGTTGCGCATGGCCGGCGCCGTCAGGGGCAGGCCGCTGCTCATATAGGTCTCGTAGAACTGAAGGTCGTTATAAATCTCGCTGCCGTGCTTCTGCGATTTCGCGCGTATTTGCGAGTTGCAGGTCATGTAGCGGAAGTGAATGGTCTCGAGACGGCCCCATTCCAGACGCTGGGCCGGCCACGCCGTGGTGTGTCCCAGCGCGGCGCTGAGCGGTTGGTTGCCGCCGAAGTTTTTGCCCGCAAGGTCCATATGGCAATTGGCGCAGGCGAAATTGAGCTGCCCGCGACGTTGCCACCAGTATTTTTTCCCCTCTTCATAGGCCTTGACGGCCCCGGGGCTGGAGATGTCGATCTTGACGCGTTGTCCTTTTGACAGAGAATAGAAATAGGCGGTCAATTCGGCCAGCCTGATCCGTGTATTTTGATCCTTGTCGAGATCGGTGAATTCGGGCTCGCCGTTTTTCTTCAGGCAGCCGTTCAGGTCCATCTCGGCGGTGCGCACCTTCTGCATGGCCTCGTCCCAGTAGGGGTAACCTTGGGCGATATTCTTGCCGCCATTCGGGAAGCAGCTGGCGAAGGCCTTGCCGTTTTTGAACGGGGTTTCCCAGATTTTTTTGCCGATGGCGAGTCCCAGCTCCAGCGGCGGAAACTCGTTGTACAGCAGCCATTGCTCCCGGTAAGTCTCCATACCCGGCAGGGCATAGAAACCATTGGCGTATTCATCGAACGGCACCGTGGGAAATTTCTTTTTGAAGAAAGCCTGGAAATTTTTGAGATCGGTGGCCGGATCGGCGATGGTCACGGGCGATGTTGCCGCGAACACACCCAGAACAGTCATAAACAGGAATATTTTTTTCATCGCGGGTTCTCCTATGGTGAATACACGGACCGGATCGAACGCAGTGTTCGATCAGCTGATGGTTGTTTCCTCGCTGGCGCTCTCTCCCATGTTGTCGCTCCAGGTAACCTTGAGCTTGGCACCGGATTTGGCGCCTTTGAGCTTGATGCCGATCAGCGGGTCCTTGGCAACCGCCGTCCCGAGATCGGTCGAGGCGACTTCCTTGCCGTCCAGGGAAAAGCTCATTTTCTGGATGAAATGCGGCGGGACCTTTTCCTTGGTTTTGGGGTCTACGCGCAGCCCGGTTTCCATCGGGTGGCTTACTAGCACCAGCACGTCGGTCACGCCGTCCTGGGTCTTGGTGCGTATTTTCGTCTGTTTGTCTGTTGCCATGTTGTGTTCCTCAGCGATATTCGTTTGGAATCTTCAAGCTTATCCGCCGCACCCACCCACCGTCACCTTGATGTTCTGCCGGGCGCTGTAGAGCTTGCCGCCGGACTTGACCACGGCGACGACGTCCGAGGTCTGGGCCATCTTCATGCGCGCGGAGAAATAGCCCTCGGCGCCCTGGAAGCTGGCGTGG
>NZ_JBGQKW010000004.1:0-59704 GCF_041499725.1 Sulfuricaulis sp. | reverse complement strand
CTCAAGGCCAGCCGGCATTTCACGGTCGCCCTGTTGGTGCTGCTGGGCGTACTGCTCATGCCCCTCCTCCTCGGCATGATCGCCGCCAGTCTGTCGCTATGGGCCGGTTACCTGCTGTGGCTCGTGATCGGATCCGTCACTCTGCCGTTGGTGTCCGCCAGCCTGTACTGCAGTTACCGCGATATCTTCAGTACGCACTATAACTGGATGCACGCCGACAGACGCCGGCAAGCCGGGCGCGCGGGGCTCGATGAACAATCACTCCGACCACTTTGACTTTTAACCAGGCGATATCTTCATCTTCTGCCAATTTGTTTTTTGTTGCGTAGAATCGTGTAAATGGCTATCGCCAAACAGCCTTCCGTCGTGACCATGCCGGCAGCGGAAAAGCCCTATCCATCGATAGTAGAATTTCTGTGCCAGACCTTCCCGGCTATTTCCCGCGACCGGTGGGTGGAACGCATACGCGAAGGCAAGGTGCTCGACGACCAAGGTAAACCCATCACCGCGGAAACGAAGTATTCCCCTTCCCAACGGATTTTTTATTTCCGGGAAATCGAAAACGAGCCGGTCATTCCTTTTGCTGAGCAAATCCTGTTTCAGGATGACGAGATACTGGTGGCCTGCAAGCCGCACTTTCTGCCCGTGATTCCGGGAGGCCGTTATGTGGAGGAATGTTTATTGAACCGCTTGCGCAACCGAACCGGCATGACCGATCTGGCGCCCCTGCACCGGCTGGACCGCGAGACTGCGGGGATTGTCATTTTCTCCGTCAACCCAAACACCCGCGGCCTTTACCATGATCTTTTCATGCACGGGAAAGTGGAGAAAACCTATCACGCGCTGGCGGAAGTGAATCAGCCGCCGCGGGAAAACCAATGGACGGTCGAAAACCGGATCGTTCGGGGCGAACCACGGTTCCGAATGAAAACTGTCGCGGGTGTCGCCAATGCCTGTTCACACATTCAGCTTCGGGAAGTGAAAGGCAACCGGGGGCTTTTCCGATTGCAGCCGGTCACCGGCAAAACCCATCAGCTACGGCTGCACATGAGCGGTCTGGGGTTCAGGATCATCAACGACCGGGTTTATCCCGATCTGCAGCCGGAACGAGACGATGATTTCGACCAGCCGCTCCAGTTGCTCGCCAAGAGGATTCGGTTCCATGACCCCGTCTCCGGACAAGTCAGGGAGTTTCGATCCGAGCGGGAGCTGTTGTTGTAATGCCGTGTATAGTGCGAACCCCGCTCCGACTTTCTTGGAAATTATTCCTCGCACCAAACAGCGGTCTTTCCCCCTATTTCTCTCGCGATTCCACGAGCCAACGGCATACAGGTTGACGTGCATCAAAGCAGGCGGCGGCTTGCCGTGGCTTGATGTTCGAATGGTTGTCGTGAAGGGCGTGAACCTGGCTGTTCAAGTTCTTGTGCACGCGATGCGTGGGAGGTATGCCATGACCGGACGGAAGAAGGAAGAAGACTATATGCATCAGCCCAGGAGGGATCGCATGGACGAAGAGCGTGTGAGCGATCCCTATCGGGCGCGGGGCAAGTGGCCGGAGCCGACCACCTGCCCCGAGTGTGGCGCGATCGTTCATCACGGACAATGGCGGTGGGGAAAGACAGCGCCAGGAGCCGAACTGCATCTCTGCCCCGCGTGCCAGCGGATACATGACCGGGTGCCGGCCGGGCAGCTGACGCTGAGCGGGGAGTTTTTCGCCGAGCACCGCGAGGAGATCCTGCACCTCGTCCGTCATGCCGAGTCGAAGGAGCGCGCCGAGCACCCGCTCGAACGCATCATGGACATCAAGGAAGAAGCGGACCACGCCGTGGTCACCTTCACGGATTCGCACCTGGCGCACGGGATCGGCGAGGCGCTGCGTCACGCCTATCACGGTAAGCTGGATTCACACTACACGGACGAAGACGGTCTCCTGCGTGTCGCATGGAACCGCTAGCCGAGGCGACCCGCGGCCAAGACAGTCGATTTTCTGAAGCGGAGCAACTGAAATGACCGAAATACGCGCAACCAACATCACCTGGCACGAAGGGCACGTCAAGCGCGAGGACCGGGAGAAACTGCTCGCCCAGAATGGGGCAACCATCTGGTTCACCGGGCTCAGCGGTGCGGGCAAGAGCACCATCGCCTTCACCCTCGAGCACGCCCTGGTCGAACGCGGTCAATTGGCCTATGTGCTCGACGGGGACAATGTCCGCCACGGCTTGAACAAGAATCTGGGCTTTACCGCGGCCGACCGCGAAGAGAACATCCGCCGTATCGGCGAGGTTGCCAGACTCTTCGCCGATACCGGTGTGATCTCGCTCACCAGCTTCATCAGCCCGTACCGCAAAGACCGCGACCGTGTCCGCCAGCTTCATCGGGAGGCCGGTCTGCCGTTCATCGAGATCCTGGTCGACGTTCCCATCGAGGTGTGCGAAACGCGCGATCCCAAAGGCTTGTATAAGAAGGCGCGCGCCGCGCTGGCCGCGGGCAAGGGCATCGGGTTCACCGGCGTGGATGATCCGTACGAGCCACCGCTATCACCCGAAATCGTGATTCACAACGACAGGATCACGCCTCAGGAGGCGGCGGTGCAAGTGATAAGATACATGGAGTCGCAGGGTCTGTTGCCCGGGTTGAAATGGATAAGTGATGGCGTCATCTCGAACGAGTCAAGGAGGTGAAGCATGCTTAGCTACATCATGGGTTTGGTCCAGGCGTTTGAGTACCGACATGGATTCAGGCCGCAGATGGTTTGCCTGAATCCACGCCACCTTCATCAGTTGCTGGTGGAATTTCCGGACATTGACCACGAAAAATTCTTCGGCAAATTCGGAGTTCGAATACTCGTGCTTCCGGAAAATGACTTGCCCCATCCGTGCGTCGAGTGGTTACCATCCAGCAGGCCAAGGGTAGAAGCACGGCCGGCCATTGATCGATCAGCTCTGCACCGAGCCGCTTAGTACGACGTATTCAGGTGGATTGATTTATATCCCGTCTGACAGTTGGTTGAAAAAGTCCGTCCAGGACTTTTTCAACCACGCAAAGCAAAAATGTCATTTTTGCTTTGCTCCATTTTTCAAACATTGGCGCGTTTGAAAAATGGCGGTCGATCCATCGACCGCACAGCAGTCTGTTGAAAAACGATTTTTTCAACAGACTGCTGTTGCCCGGCTGAAATATAGCCGTCAGTCGCCGTGGCTTTTCTGCTGGATCGAGCGCGCGAAGTCGAGCATCCGTTGCGTGGCGCGCAGGGCTTTCACCCGCACCGCCTCGTCGACGCGCACTTCGTTCGCGCCGCTCTCCAGAACCTGCGCCAGGTTGTCCAGCGCGTTCATCGCCATCCACGGGCAATGGGCACAGCTCTCGCAGCTGGCGCCCTCGCCCGCGGTAGGCGCGGCCATGAGGATCTTTCCCGGCGCCGCCTGCTGCATCTTGTAGAAGATGCCGCGGTCGGTGGCGACGATAAGTTTCCGCTGCGGAAGGTTTTTCGCCGCCTGGATCAGCTGGCTGGTCGAGCCGATGACGTCGGCCAGTTCGAGCACCGCCGTCGGCGACTCGGGATGCGCGATCACCGCGGCATCGGGGTGCTGACGCTTGAGCGCCGCGAGCGCCTGGCCCTTGAACTCGTCGTGCACCACGCAGGCGGCGTTCCACAGCAGCATGTCCGCACCGGTTTTGCGTTGAATATAGTTGCCGAGGTGTTTGTCCGGCGCCCAGAGGATTTTTTCGCCGCGGGTTTTCAGGTATTCGATGAGTTTCACCGCGATGCTCGAGGTCACCACCCAATCGGCGCGGGCTTTCACCTCGGCGCTGGTGTTGGAGTACACCACGACCTGGCGATCGGAATGGGCATCGCAAAAGGGAATGAACCGATCCGCCGGACAGCCGAGATCGAGCGAGCACTCGGCTTCCAGCGTCGGCATGAGCACGCGTTTTTCGGGGTTGAGGATTTTGGCGGTCTCGCCCATGAAACGCACGCCGGCCACGACCAGCGTGCGCGCCGGGTGCGCGTTGCCAAAGCGCGCCATCTCGAGCGAATCCGCCACGCATCCGCCGGTTTCCTCGGCCAGGCGCTGCAGATCCTCGTCCACGTAGTAGTGCGCCACGAGCACCGCGTCCCGCTCCTTGAGCAGGCGCTTGATGCGTTCACCGAGGCGCGCGCGTTCGGCGTCCGGCAGCGGTAAGGGCGCCATCGTCGCCGGCAGCTTGATGATCACCGGGGCGGGCATGTCGAGTCGCTGGGTCATGTGCTGCTTCCTGCATCCTGCTTGGACGGAAGTATGCCTTAAAATAGGCGTTCGGTGGCGTACGTTTTTGACAGCCACCATGGTGCCTGCCGCGGTGACCCACTACAATTTGTAGTGTCATCGGGACTTGTACCGGCCGGCGGTCGCGCCGGACAGGGCCCGCAACGGGAGCAATCATGAATACCGAGAAAGTCGTTTTCAGCTTCTTCATCGTCCTCGCCCTGACCCTCAACTTCGGCTTCTTCATCGGCGGCATCGACAACCCGGCACACCACAACGTGTACGAGCTGTTCGCCGCGATTGTCGTAAACCTGATCGCCACGGTGCTCAAGTTCGGCGACCGCACCCAGACCGGCGCGGTGCTGCTGGCCACGAGCCTCGTGGCCAATCTGCACCTGCTCGCCGCGGCACTCTTGTGGTCGGTGGCGGCATACGGCGCAGGCATCGGGGAGACTCCGGCGGTGATGGCGGCGATCGTTTCGCTCGCCGGTGGCGCGCTGCTCGCCAACATCGTGTCGGTCGTGCTGCTGATCGTCGAGATCGCCGTGCTGCGCCGCTGACGACACCGCCATGGCCACCGCGGCGCGTTCCCGCGCCATTTCCCTGGTGTTGCGGCGCATGCGCGCGCCGCTGCTGGTGCTGGTCGGTGCTTACGCGATCTCGGTTCTCGGGCTGGTGCTGATCCCGGGCAGCGATACCGCCGGCCAGCCGCAGCACATGGATTTCTTCCATGCCTTCTACGTCGTGACCTACACGGTGACGACCATCGGCTTCGGCGAGCTCCCCCACGCCTTCACGGATGCCCAGCGCCTGTGGATGACCGCGATCATCTACCTCGGCGTCATCGCCTGGGCCTACGCGATCGGTACGATCATCACCCTGGTGCAGGAACCGGCCCTGCGCCAGGCGGTGCGCGAGGGTCGCTTTGCGCGCGGTGTCACAAGCCTTACCTCACGGTTCTACGTCGTCTGCGGCTATGGCGATACCGGCAGCCTCGTGGTGCGCGACATGTCCGACCACGGGCTGAGCGCGGTGGTGCTCGAATCGCACCAGGACCGCATCAACGAGTTGTTGCTCGAGGAGCTGGACAGATACGTGCCGGGGCTGTGCACCGACGCCGGCCACGCCGCCAACCTCGAACTTGCCGGCCTCAACCACCGGCGCTGTGCCGGTGTCGTGGCGATCACCAATAACGACCGCGTGAACCTGCGCATCGGCATCGCCGCCAAGTTGCTCAACCCGCAGCTTCAGGTTATCTGCCGCGCCGAACTGCCCGAGACGCGCGAGAGCCTGGAGGCGTGCAACATCGATGCGATCATCGATCCGTTCGATGCCTTCGCCGGCCGGCTGGCGCTGGGACTGCACGCCCCCGACATGCGGCTGGTGCAGGAATGGCTCACGCAGCCGCCGGGCCGTATCTTGCCACGTTGCACCCATCCGCCGCGTGGCACTTGGGTGCTGGTTGGCTACGGACGCTTCGGCAAGGCGGTGCACCGCTACTTCGACGAGCTCGGCCTGCGCACGGTGATTATCGAGAAGGACCCGGTGAAGGCCGGCGCGCCCACGGGCACGGTCGCCGGCCGCGGCATCGGCTCGGCGGCGCTCGAGGCGGCGCACATCGAACAGGCATCGGGGATCGTCGCCGGTACCGACAAGGACGCCGACAATCTTTCCATCACCATCACCGCGCGCGAGCTCAACCCAAACCTGTTCCTGGTGGCGCGCCAGAACGCGCGCGAGAACGAGGCGCTGTTCCGCGCGGCGAAGCTCGACATGGTGGTCGACAGCGCAGCCATCATGGCCAACGGCATCCTGGCGCTCATCAGCACGCCGCTGCTCAAGGACTTCCTGCGGCTGGCGCGCGAACACAGCAATGACTGGGCGACCCGGCTGCTGGAACGGCTGTCACCGCTGCTCAACGGCGAGACGCCGCAGCTGTGGACGGCGCGGCTCACGCCCCAGGAGGCACCGGCGGTGGGCGAGGCCCTGAGCCGCGGCGAGCTGAAGATCGGACATCTGTTCGCCGACCCGGGCGAGCGCGAACGGAGGTTGCCGTGGCTGCCGCTCCTTCT
Source organism: Sulfuricaulis sp. (assembly GCF_041499725.1). Taxonomy (GTDB): domain Bacteria; phylum Pseudomonadota; class Gammaproteobacteria; order Acidiferrobacterales; family Sulfurifustaceae; genus Sulfuricaulis. The sequence continues at coordinate 53,385 of NZ_JBGQKW010000004.1, read as the reverse complement.
CGTGCGCGGCGATGCCGAACAGTTATTGCCGCCGGACGACACCGTGCTCGCACCCGGCGATGCCATCCTGTGTTGCGGGCGGTGGGATACTTTCAATCGCATGGGCTGGTTGCTCACCGATCCGAACGTGCTGCACTACGTGCTCACCGGCAACACGCGCCCGCAAGGCAGCGTGTGGCGCTGGCTGGCAGCACACCGCGCAAGCGTCTGATACCGTCCCCGCCGCAGCTCACGTAACCCGCGCAAGCGAGGTCGAAGGACCCTCCACGAACGGCATTTGGTCAGAGCTTCTCTTTCCTATAAATCTCCGATCCTTGCTTGCGATTCCTCAGCTCAGATCGTTCTCAAGCACAATGCGGTAGCGCGCCTTGCCGGCTTCCAGGTGGGCGATGGCTTCGTTGACGCGGCTCATCGGGAAGGTTTCAACCACGGGTTCGATGCGGTGGCGGGCGCAGAAGTCGAGCATCGTGCGCAGCGTGGCGGGCGCGCCCGTCGGCGAGCCGGAAAGGCTGTGCTGCCCGCCGATCAGCGCAAACGCGGGCACGGACAGGGGCGCGAGAACGGCGCCCACGATGTGCAGGCGGCCCTTGGGCGCGAGCGCGGCGAGGTAGGCGTCCCAATCCAGCGCCACGGCGACGGTGGAGATAATGAAATCGAGCGAGCCGGCGATCTTTTTCAGTTGCGACGGATCGCGCGAGTTGACGACATGGTGCGCGCCCATTTGCTTGGCCTCGTCGCGCTTGGCGTCGGTGGACGTGAACGCGGTAACCTCGCACCCCCACTTGTTGAGGAACTGCAATGCCAGATGACCGAGGCCACCGATGCCGATCACGCCGACGCGCTGCGTGGGTCGAATGTCGAACTGCACGAGGGGATTGAACACCGTAACGCCGCCGCAGAACAGCGGCCCCGCCTTCTTCATGTCGAGCCCCGCGGGCAGGGGCGTGGCCCACTCGGCCTGACAGCGCACCTTGTCGGCGAATCCGCCGTGACGGCCGACGATGGTCTGCTCGCCGTCCGCGCACAGGTTGTGGTTCCCGCTCAGGCACTGGTCACAGGTCATGCAGCTGCCGCTGAACCAGCCGAGCCCGACCGCGTCGCCAACCTTGAGATGTGTGACGTTCGCGCCGAGCTTCGCGATCGTGCCAACGACCTCATGGCCGGGGACCAGCGGGTACTCGCTGTCGCCCCATTCGTTGTTGATCATGGACAGGTCGGAGTGGCACAGGCCGCAGGCGATGACGGCGATCTCGACCTGATCGGCGGCGAGCGCGCCGGGATCGAACTCGATGCGCTTGAGGCGGCCTTTGGGCTTGTGGACGGCGTAGGCCTGGATCATGGGCCCTCTCCCTTTCCCTTGGCTCGTTCATCAGGGTAGCGCGAAATGCCGGGTACGGCGTGGAGCACCCGAATCATCGCGCGCTGCGCGCCGGGGTGCAACTGAGGATTGGCGGCATGCTTCGCCGGGTGCCGCGACAGATAGGCGGAACGGCTTTACGTCAGGCGGCGAACAAACATGCCGTGCGCCGGGGACTACTTGGGGTTTTCCTTGTTCTTATCCGGTTCATCCTCCGAACTTTTCTTTTCTTTCTTGTCGTCTTTTTTTTCCGACTTGCTGAGCGATCCACCGACCTTTTTCACTTCTTGGCCCATGCCCTTGAGCAACTCGCCGAAATTATTTCCGACCTTTTTGGCATTGTCATCAAGGCTGGTATCGTCAGCCAAGGCAGGGCCGAAGCTGCACGCGCCGACGAGGAAACTTGCCATCCACAGCGTCCGAAGTCCACTAAAGCATTTCAAATTTGTCATAAGTTTTGCAGACCTCTCAGTTAATCGAGTATTGCATTAGAACATTCGACTGTGCGCGCGGCTGACGCCGCGATGGCGTCGTATCGCCCGGGCTACTCGTCCTTCGCGACGGTCTCGCTCTGCTCCGGGGACTGCTCGGGATTTTCACCGGGCTGATCAGCGCCTTTCGCCAGCTTGCGCTGGCGCTTCTCTTCCATCTTTTTCTTCTTTTGCAGCTCTTTCTGGCGCTTCTGAAACTGATAGTTCGGTTTGGCCAAGGTGGCGCCCTCTTGAAGGTTAATCCGGTTTACGCGGTTATTTTACGCCTTGCCAGGAATCTTTGCGCCCTGAAAAAAGGCCTGCCGCCTGAGGCGGCAGGCAAAGCTTACGGTTTCGTCGCAGGCGCGGCGGGCGTCGTCGGGGCAGGTGCCGCGGCGGCGGGCTCCTTCGCGGGTTCCAGCTCGGCCACCGGCTTCAGCACGATCTCGACCCGGCGGTTGCGCTGCTTGTTCTCATCCGAGTCGTTGGGTGCCACCGGGTGGTACATCGAAAAACCCAGGGACTCGAGCCGTTTCGGATTGATGAAGTGCTTGGTTTCGAAGTAACGCGCGACGGCGGACGCGCGCGCGGCCGACAGTTCCCAGTTCGAGGGATATTTCACCTTGAGCTTGTCGCTGATCGGCGTGTCGTCGGTGTGGCCCTCGACGCGGATGGTGTCGGTGCTGTCCTTGATGGCGTCCGCCAGTTTGTCGAGCACTTCCGCGCCCTGGGGAAGAATATCGGCGCTGCCGGACTTAAATACGATCTTGTCGAGCATGCGCACCGACAGCTGCCCGCGGAGCTGTTCGATCTCGACGTTCTTGTCCGTCAACTCCTTGCTGAGCCGCTCGCGCAACTGCTTCTCCTGATTCTGCAACGCGTCGAGTTTGCTCTGCCTGGCCTCCGCCGCCTGGCGGAACACGCCGAGCTCCTGGTTAGCCGCCGCGAGCTTAGTATCGAGTTCGCTGCGCGCGCTGTTGCAGGCGTCGAGATCGCTCTTCGCCTGCTTTTGGCAGGCCGCGAGTTCGGCCTGTTTCCCGTCGAAGGTCGAGGTCGACACACAGCCGGTCAGGAACACGCCGGTCACCAGAACAACACGTAATATTTGTTTCATCAGCAACTCCTCTTCAAGAATCGGAACGATAACATATGGGTTTCGGCATTTCCGCGCCCCGGCTGAATCCGGGCCGGTCAGGGGGGAGAATACTAATGCCTGTCCGCAGGATATTACAAATAACAAAAGGATGGGCGGGATATTTCGAGTGCGCCAGCGGCGCTCCGGTTAATAATTCTTGCCGCGTGAATGGCAACAGGACCTGATTTTATTAAGCATCACCGCCGCTGATGCCGAGAGCTTGATTTCCGGACGCTGCAGAGAATACGCTGACGCTCTCGGACTCACCAAGGTAGGGATATGCCCCAGGTCGTGTTCACACCCAATCTCCAGCGTCATCTCGCCTGCCCGCCGCGCGCGGTGGCCGGACGCACCGTCGCGGCGGCGCTGCAGGAAGTGTTCGCCGACAATCCGGTCCTGCGCGGCTACGTGCTCGACGACCAGGGACAACTGCGCCAGCACGTGGCGATCTTCGTGGACGGCCGTCAGATAAACGATCGCGCGCGTCTGACCGATCCGGTACGCGAAGCGAGCGAGGTCTTTGTCGTGCAGGCGCTGTCCGGAGGCTGAAGAAGCTCTGATTAAATCTTCCGTTCGCCCTGAGCCTGTCGAAGGGTGAACGGAGGATCGCTGGTAATTCATCCATTCATGGTTCGACAGGCTCACCACGAACTGACTTAATTTGGAGATTTCCCAAGGAGGAAATTATGGCCGACCGAATCTACGTCGCTACCCGCAAAGGACTGATCACGTACGCGCGCGGCAAGGATAAACATTTCCGTATCGCACAGACCGACTTCCTCGGCGACCCGGTAACGATGGTGCTGCCGGACACGCGCGACGGCAGCGTGTATGCCGCGCTCAATCTCGGCCACTTCGGCGCGAAGCTGCACCGCACGCGCGACGGCAAGACCTGGGAGGAATGCGCTCCGCCTGCCTACCCGGCCGCCGCGGAACAAGAGGATAAAAAATCGGATTCGGTGAAACAGATCTGGGCGCTCGAATCCGGCGGGCGTAACGAAGCGGGCACGCTATGGGCCGGCACCATTCCCGGCGGGCTGTTTCATACGCGCGACGGCGGCGATTCCTGGTCGCTGGTCGAATCGCTGTGGAATCACCCGAAACGCAAGGAATGGGGCGGCGGCGGTTACGATCAGCCGGGCATCCATTCGATCTGCGTCGACCCGCGCGACCCGCGGCGAGTGGCGGTCGCCGTGTCCACCGGCGGAGTGTGGGTCACGACGGACGCGGGCGTGAGCTGGAACTGCCGTGCACAGGGCATGCGCGCCGCTTACATGCCGCCGGAGCTGGCCTACGAGCCTAACGCCCAAGACGCGCACCGGATGGTGCAGTGCCCATCCCACCCGGATGTGTACTGGGTGCAGCATCACAACGGCATCTTCCGATCGACCGACGGCGCCACGAGCTGGCACGAGATCACGGATGTGAAACCATCCGTCTTCGGTTTTGCCGTGGCCGTGCATCCGCGCGATCCCGACACCGCGTGGTTCGTCCCGGCGGTCAAGGACGAATGCCGCGTGCCGGTGGACGGCAAGCTGGTGGTGACGCGCACGCGCGACGGCGGCAAACACTTCGAGGTGTTGCGCAACGGCCTGCCGCAGGAGCACGCCTACGACCTCGTTTACCGGCACGGATTGGATATCGACTCGACAGGCGAACAACTGGTGTTCGGCTCGACCACGGGCGGTTTGTGGTTCTCGGAAGACTCGGGCGATTCCTGGCAGAACCTTTCCACGCATCTCCCGCCGATTTATGGAGTGCGGTTCGGGACATGAATTAAATCTTAAAGTTGCCCCGGTTCGGTGCCAGCGCACTGATCTGATCCAGCGCGGCGGCGAAACACCGCCACCCCATCGGGCGGTATTCCGCATGTTGCCGGATTTCCGCGCAGGCCTGTTTACCGCCGATGTCATAACGCATGCTCAATCGGCGTTTGTCCGCAGGATTCGTCCGATCGTCGGATGTGCGTTATTCTGCCGATTCGTCCATAGGCGGCCAACTCCGGTACCGGTAGGATGCCTTGCGGATGCAACGCCTTCGCAGCGTGACTGAATTGGAGCCAGGGTCAACATCTTCCAGGTCGCGGCGTTAATGGCGGATCGGAGTTCAGGATTCTGTCGCGGCCGGGAAACCCCGGGGATGCCGCACACAGCGGACACCGTTGGAGGAAAAAAATCGTGGCGGTAAAAATAAAAATACATCGCGGGACCGCCGGAAACCGGGCACGGAATGTCTGGCAGGGCGCGTCGATCGCGATCGCGGCACTAGCGCTGGTGGCGTGCAGTGGCGGCAGCGACTCCAGTTCCTCGAACGGTTCCGGCACTGCCTCCACTCAAATCGTCGTCTCCCAGGCGGACGCCGCCCGGATGCTGGACCAATCCAGCTTCGGCTCCACGGCGCAGGACATCGCACATCTGCAAAACGTCGGGTTCGACGCATACCTTAACGAGCAGTTTGCCGCCTCGCCGGCCGGTTATTCCGGCTTCGCCTACGTCACGCACTCGGCGCCCACCAGCTGCCAGAACGACGGCACGGCAACCAGCCCGGCGAGCCTGTGCGCGCGCGACAACTACAGCCTGTTCCAGGTGCAACGACGCTTTTTTCAAAACGCCCTGAGCGGCTCCGACCAACTGCGCCAGCGCGTCGCGTTCGCGTTATCGCAGATTGTCGTGGTCTCCGGCACCGAGATCTACGAGGCCTACGGCATGGCCGCCTACCAGAACATGCTGCTGCGGGACGCGTTCGGTAATTTTCGCGACCTGCTGAACGACGTGACTCTGAGTCCGGTCATGGGTAATTTCCTGGACATGGTCAACAACGACAAGGCCAATCCGGCCCGCGGCACGACTCCGAACGAAAACTACGCGCGCGAGCTGCTGCAGCTGTTCTCGATCGGCGTCAACATGCTCAATATCGACGGTTCGGTGCAGACCGATGCGCAAGGCCGTCCGATCCCGGCCTATAACGAGGACGTGATCGAAGGCTATGCCTACCTGTTCACCGGCTGGACCTACCCGCCGCGACCCGGCGCCGCGTCGCAGTGGACCAACCCGATCAATTACGAGGGCACGATGGCGTCGTTCGCGAGCCATCACGATACCGGATCGAAGCTCATTCTCCAGGGTCGTGCGCTGCCCGGCGGCCAGACGCCGGAACAGGATCTCGCCGATGGCCTCGATGCGGTCTTCAATCACCCCAACGTCGGTCCGTTCATCGGCAAACAGCTCATACAGCATCTCGTCACCAGTAACCCCTCGCCGCAGTACATTACCCGCGTGGCCGCGGTGTTCAACGACAACGGCCAGGGCGTGCGCGGCGACATGCGCGCGGTGATCCGCGCCATCCTGCTCGACCCCGAGGCACGTGGCGACGCCAAAACCGATCCGAACTACGGCCACCTGCATGAACCCGCGCTGTTCATGACCTCGATCCTGCGCAATCTCGGCGGGCAGTCGGACGGTGTCTATTTGCGCGCGCAGGCGAACGGCATGCAACAGAATATTTTCACGCCACCCTCGGTGTTCAATTATTTCCCCCCGAGCTACGCGATTCCGGGCACAACGTCGCTGGGACCGGAGTTTGGCATTCAGGACACGACAAGCGCGCTGAATCGCGCCAACTTCGTCTATCAGCTGGTCTACGGTAACGGTGGTAATGGTGTGTTGCCGGACGGCAACGTCGCCGGAAGCACCGGAACCAGCCTCGACCTGTCTTCATATCAGTCCAGCGCCGCGAATGCGGATACGCTGGTCCAGCAACTGAACCAACGGATGATGCACGGCACGCTGTCGCCGGTCGCCGGCGCGACGATCGCGCAGGCGGTCAATGCCGTGGCGGCAACCGATGCACCCAACCGCGTGCGCATGGCGGTTTACCTGCTGGCAAGCTCGCAACAATACCAGGTGGAGCGCTGACATGAATCGACGCGACTTTCTTCGCCACATGGGCGGCATCGGGGCCGGTGCCGCGCTGGCGCAGCTCGGGCTGCTGGGCGGCCGCGCCCTGGCCGCACCCGGGGATTACAAGGCGCTGGTGTGCATTTTTCTCACCGGGGGCAACGACGGCAACAACACGATCGTCCCCATCGACACCACGGGTTATGCCAACTACTCCGCTATCCGGGGTCCGCTCGCGCTGCCGCAGGCAAATCTGGTGCCGCTGCCGGAAGTAGGCGGCGCGCTGCGTTTCGGGCTGCACCCGGGACTGACCGACTGGCAGGCGATCTGGAACGCCGGACAGATGGCGGTGCTGCTCAACGCGGGCACGCTGCTACAGCCGCTGACGCTGGCCCAGTATCAGGCTTCGACCAGCATCAGGCCGCTCAATCTTTTTTCGCATATCGACCAGCAACATCAGTGGCAGGCCGCGATATCGGACGCCGCGAGCAGCACCGGCTGGGGCGGTCGGATCGCCGACCAGCTCGCCGCCGCGAATGCCGCTTCCAGCGTGCCGACGATGATCACGGCCACGGGCAACAATCTTTTCGTCACCGGACAGGCCTCGCGCGCACTCGCCGTTCCGGTCTCCGGCTCGTTCGGGCTGAGCGGCACCGGTACCAGCGGCGCGAACCTGGCGCGCACCAATGCGTTTACGCAGCTACTCGGTGTCGACAAAGACGCGCAACTCGTCGACGCGGCGCAGGACATCGTCACCAACGCCTTGAACTATTCCGCGACGCTCGGCCCCCTTCTCGCCAGCAACACGACCCCGGCGGCAGCGCCGTTCGCGACATTGACCTCCGGCATCTCGAAGCAGTTGCTCGCTATCGCCAAGATCATCGAGGCGCGCACCACGCTCAACGCGACACGCCAGATATTTCTCGCCTCGCTGGGCAGCTTCGATACCCACACCAACGAGCTCAATACCCAGGCGAACCTCTTCGGTCAGCTCGGTCCTGCGGTCAAGGCGTTTTACGACGCGATGGTGGCGATCGGCGAGAACGCCAACGTGACCACGTTCACGCTCTCCGATTTTTCGCGCACGTTCAAGCCGAACACCGGCGGCGGCAGCGATCATGCCTGGGGCAACAACCATTTCATCATCGGCGGCGCGGTGCACGGGCAACGCTTTTATGGCACGCCACCGGCCCTGGCCCTGGGCGGGCCGGACGACACCAGCAACGAAGGCCGCTGGATTCCGACCACGGCGGTGGATCAATACGCGGCGACGCTTGCGACCTGGTTCGGGGTGTCGCCGGCCGGCCTTGCCAGCGTTCTTCCCAACCTGTCGCGGTTCCCGACCGTCAATCTCGGCTTCGTCTAGTTCCGCTGCCAGCTTCACCTCCGCTATTTGCCAAGAAGGTGCTTCAGTCCGTGCGGAAGCTGTAGTATTACTTCTCCCCATGCTTTTTAACTGGCTCGGTTTCAAGCGACACAAGCGTCAAGCGCCCACGCTCAAGGCCATCTTTGTCGCCACCTCGGCGGGGGAACCCATGCGGTCGGTGAATGCGACCGAGACCATCAGCAATCGAGGCCTGCAAGGCGATCGCTACAGCGAAGACAGAGGCCACTGGAAATCGATTGACGGTTGCCAGGTCACGCTCATCACCGAACATGATCTGACACAGGCGAAAAAAGGAACCGAGGCCAAGTTCCAGCAAGCCCTCGATAACGGTAGCCATCGGCGCAACCTGGTCATCGCGGGGATAAAAACGAAAAATCTGGAAGGACGAAAGTTTCGCATCGGCACTGCCATCTTCCGTTACGACAAACCTCGCCCGCCTTGCGCTTACCTGGACAAGATTACCGGCAAGGGCATGTGCCGTGCCTTGAGCCACAATAGCGGTGTGTGTCTCCGCGTCGTCGGCGGCGGCAAACTTGCTGTGGGTGATACGATTGAAATAATCGATCAGACGTAAACGTAAATCGCTTCGACCTATTTAACTCCACACCCCTGTTATAAAAAGTAAATCCGCTACTGGTCTTAATGCGCAGGCTGTCTCTCCCTGACGACCGCCGCGAGTCCTTGCAAGGCCCGGCCCCGCGTCTCGACATTTCGGTTGTCTATACTCCTATTTATCAGCAACACATCTGCACAGGGAGGCAACATGAAATACCGGATATCGCTCGTCCTCGGGCTGATCGCGCTGGGGCTATTGACCGGCTGTGCCAGCAGCGGACCACAGCGCGACATCAACGACCCGACCAATTCACTGGTCTTCGGTTACGTCGACATGGCCGATGCGCCGACGGGCGTCAGTTCCGCCTGGATTACGCAGGTTGCCCCGCCGTCCGACACGCCGTACTGGGGTCTCGGTATCTCAAAAGGCCTGTTCTACAACTCCTATCTGCCTCCCGGCTCGTATCAGCTGTCCAAGCTGGGCGGTTCGGGCTTCTTCGCCGGCCAGCACGAGTACAGCTTCCCCCGGCAGGGCAACCAGACCGCGCTGCGCATCGCCAAACCCGGAATCTATTTCCTCGGCTCCTATAAATACAAAAAGGCGAAGAGCGGCATGTTCGAGCCGGGCAAATTCTCGATCGAGAAAATGAGCAAGCCGACGGAAGCCGAACTGCTGAAGCGCATCCTCGACGAGGACAGCGAAATCAAGGGCTCCGCCTGGGGTAACAAGATTCGCGCGCGTCTGACGCAGCTTAAGTCATGATGCCCCGCCGCCTGACACTCGCCCGCGCCCATCTCGCGGTGGCGAATCTGTTACTGCTCGGCGCCTGCGTCGGCGCGGCGCGCGAACCGGTGGACAGTCTCTCCGGCCTCGGCGGCGACGAGACGGTCGTCGTCGGGCGCATCGAGCTCGTCCCGCCGCTGCGCAAGGAAGAGCAGAAACTCAAGGGGCTCAACTCCGGCAGCTTCGAGAACAAAGTCTTTCTGTTCGCGGATGAGCATTATCGGGTGTTGACGGAGGAACCGGGGATGGCCGACTACGCCGGGCGCATCGAGGCGATACTCGGGAAGAACTTCTGCGTACGCAGCCACACCAAGCCGTTTTTCATCCTCGGCGGCATGCTGTATCTGGACCTCGGCGGCCGGGAGATGAACCGAGCGTATTTTCCCGGCGGGTTGAAGGTTTCCATCAAACCGGGGGACAAGGCGGTCTATGTCGGTACGGTTCAATACCACCGCAACGAGTTTTTCGAAGTCACGAAAGTCACGATCGTCGACGACTACGATCACGCCAACGCCGAGTTCAAAAAGAAATTCGGGGCGAGGTATCCCCTGCACAAGGCGCTGCTGACGTCGGCCAAGTAACGTCAGCTGTTTCGGCGCTTCCGGCCCTGTCCCGGCAATCGCGCCTGCTCTTGAGGCGATGCCGTACTGGCGCTGACCGATAGTCCTGGCAGGCGCCCGGACGCCACCTTAGACTTGGCTACACTCTAAGGCAGCCCCTCGAACAATCAGGTGATACATGAACACAAACTGGATCTGGATAGGAAAATTTCTCATCGTCATCGCCGCCGCGCTGGTACTCGGCGAAGTTCTTGGCAGCCTTGAGCTGTTCAAAAGCACCACGCTTGGCACTCCGAAAGTCACCGCAGGTTCGCTGGTGCGGTTCTTCGCCCACACCGGTGCACTGGTCCTGCTGTTGATGCTCGGCCAGCGGCTCGCGCAGCAACTCCGGGCCACGGGCGGCGGCACGGCCCGGCTCGCCGATCCGGTGCTGGCGCTCATTACGTTAATCGTCACGGCCAGCGCCTACGTGGTGCTCATCAATTTCAGCACGCCGTTTCTCGGCCATGGCGTCAAAACCATGCTCGACTGGACGTTCATCCTCGGCATCCTGGCCGCCGCGGTGTGGTTGGTGTGGGCGCTGTTCCAAAATTTCGAAGCGGTAGTGGAAGCCATCGGCAAGTCCACGCGAGCCAAGACGGAGTAATCCAGGTTCAACGCAAACTAACTAAAAACGGCCCCGCAAGGGGCCGTTTTTATTTCGGAGTCCATGTGAGAATCAGTTCTGATCCATTTAACTGCTAACTGTCTCTTCGCCCCATCATCTGCTCCAACACGAGCAACAGCGAGCTCGTATCCTGCTCGCCGAGGCCGCTGCCCATGAGCGCGTTGAGCTGCTGCATCACCTGCGCGGTAACCGGAAGCGGCAACCCGGCATCGTGCGCGAGATCGAGCGCCACACCGATGTCCTTGTGGTGCAACGCGGCCACAATGCCGGCCGCGAAATCGCGCTCGACCATCTTCTTGCCCAGTACGTCGAGCATGCGGCTCGCGCCCAGCCCGGTCATGACCGCCTCGCGCACCTTGGCCGCTTCCGCGCCCTGCTCGCGCGCAAACAGCAGTGCCTCGGCGGCGCCTTGCAAACAGGCGAGCTGGCAGATCTGATTGGCCAGCTTGGTCACCTGTCCCGTTCCCGGCGAACCCATGTAAAAAATCGTCTTGCCCATGCATTCCAACAGCGGCCGCGTGCGCTCGAAAATGGTCTTTTCTCCGCCGACAAAGAACGTGAGCGAGGCCGTCTTGGCTCCCGCCACGCCGCCCGAAACCGGCGCATCCAGCATCGCGATGCCGCGTTCACTTAAGCGCCTGGCAACGTCCCGCGCGATCGCAGGCGAGATCGTGCTCATGTCCACGTGGATCAAGCCGGACGACGCGCCATGAACAATCCCGTCCGGCCCGAGCGCGACCGACTCGACATCGCTCCCGGCGGTGACCATGGTGAACACCACCTCGCTCGCTTGCGCGACCGCGGCGGGCGAGGCCGCCAAATTTAATCCCAAGCGGCTGGCGTGGGCGCGCGAGCGCTCGCCGCGCGCATAAGTGGTAAGTGTGTGCCCGGCGGCGAGCAGATGCCGTGCCAGCTCGCTGCCCATGTTTCCAAGGCCTATAAAACCGAGTCGCATGGGTTTCACCTGCTGTTGTCGGTTAGGTATTCCGAATGAACCGGAAGATCGTCGCCGCTGCATGACCAGCTCGCGCGCGAGTCCCAGAAGATGCGCGCCTGCGGTTGGATCGTAGGATCGCTATCGAGCGAGCCGGCCGGGATGACGATCATGTCCGTCTCCTTCACATAGCGCGGCACCTGGCTGCCGCACACCGTGCAGAACCGGCTGGTAAAACGTTTCGCCTCTGGGATTTTGTAGGCACGGATCAGGTCTTCGCCTTTGATCCATTTGATCGTGCCGGGCTTAATGAGCAGGTTCGATGCATGCCCCGTGCCCGAGGCCTTGCGACAGCGCCTGCAGTGGCAATGGTAAAACTTCTTCGGCTCGCCGCTGATTTCGTACTGCACGGAACCGCAGAGACAGCTTCCGCGAAAGATCGGTTGTGTCATGGCATGTCCGCTGAGAGCTTGACGGTGCGAATAGGTTATCTCAAGCAGACTGCCTTTGAAACAATCTCTCCGTCCCTATCACTTCTGATTCGATGCTCCAGTTCCTGAAGTTCGCGCAGAGGTCAGTCCTTGAGCGCTTCGACCTGGATTCGCAGGTGGATCTTCCCGGCCTCACCTTCGCTGTACAGCGTCATGCCGAAGTCGGCGCGGTTCAAATCGCCTTCCGCGTCGGCGCCGCAAACTAATTTCTTGAATAAGGGATGCGGCATGCACATGAAGCTGTTGATGGTGAGTTTCACCGGCTTGGTGATGCCGCGCAGCGTCAGCTGTCCGTCGACCGACGCCGGCACGTCGCCTTTGAACTTGATGTCGCCCTTGTACGTCATCGTCGGAAACTTCCCGACGTTGAGCCAATCCGCGGTGAGCGCGTGTGCGTTCATCTTGTCGTGGCCGAAGTCGATGCTGGCGGCGTCGACCTGGATTTCGGCGCTGCCGGTTTTGGCGGCGCGGTCGAGCGTGATTTTTCCGGTGGTTTTGTTGAATTTCCCGCGCCAGACGGAGAGTCCCATGTGGGAGAACTCCAGGCTCGGGTAGGTGTGTTCGGGATCAACGGTGAAATTGTCGGCGACGGCCAGGGCCGGAACCGTGATAGCGGCGATGAGTGCAGTGAGCATCCATTTCTTGCTAGACATGAGGCTTCTCCTGAAGTGATGAGTTGACGATTACTTGGCGGCGGTTATTCGAAATTTGACAATGACTTTATCTTCAAGCGTGTCGTCCCATTCGGCGCTGCCGATCGCGTACGCCTTGCGGGAAATGGGCAACTCGCCTTCGTAGACCTGCACGCCACCGTCGGACCGCCGCGTAAAAGGAACCTTGATCTCCTGAGTTTTGCCTTTGAGCGTGAACTTGCCCTTGGCCTCGAACCGGTTTGGCCCCACGGCGACCACGCCGGATGAAATGAAGCTGGCCTTCGGGTAAGCCGACGTATCAAACCACTCCTTCCCGCGGAGTTCTTCTTCGTATTCCGGCGCCCCCAGGTCAAAACTGGCCGTGTCTATTTCAATTCGTGCACGAGCCGCCGTGAGGTTCACGGGATCGAAGTTGACGACGCCGTGGAAAATCTTGAAGCGGCCTTCGACGGGCACGTTCATCTGGCGAAAGGTCGCCGCTATCTCGCTCTTGGTCGCATCGATACCGCTCGCCACCGCGACCGCCGTCAGCGTCGCGGCGGCGAGAAGCGTGGCGAACCAACGGGACAATGATCCGGCGACACGAGCGTTCATGTTTCGACCTTACATATTACAGTCGTGGCGATTTGAGAAAAGGGACCATGCGCCCCATCAGGCCGTCGCGATCCATGAAGTGATGCTTCATCGCCGCGGCGATGTGCAGGCCTACCAGCGCGGCGAGACCAAAGGCCAGCCATTTGTGCACCTGAACCAGGAAATCGCCGAGGGCTTTGTCTTTTCCGATGAGGTCCGGTAGCGGCAAGACGCCGAAGTAGACCGTCGGGACGCCCTTGGCCGAACTCATCAACCACCCGCTCAGAGGAATTAGAAACATAAGCAGGTACAGCACAAAATGGGTGATCCGCGCGGTCCGCGTCTGCCAGGGCGGGATAACGCGCGGCAGACGCGGCGCGGGATGCGTAGCCAGCCACCCCGCCCGGAGGAAGGCCAGAATGAAAGTCGTCACTCCCATCCACTTGTGCCAACTGTAGTACCGCAGTTTTGCCGGAGACAGAGGCAGATCATGCATATAGAAGCCCAAGCCCCAACCGGCGAAGATCAGCAAGGCGATGAGCCAATGCAGCGAGATAGCCATCCCGGTATAGCGCGCTCCACCGTTCACAAAGCGTACCTAAGCTAACCGGCCTTCGCCAGATATTCAGCGAGCTGCTCAAAGGTTCCGCCCCAGCCCTGCTGCATCGAGTCGAACCCGTCCTCGAAGGTCTTGCACTCTTCCGCCGTCGCGTTCAGGGGGAGCCAGCGCACGGTGACGGTCGTCCGACCGGCCTGTTCGGTGAAGGTAATCGTACTCAGCATTTCCAGCGGCCAGGCGAGATGCATCGGGTGCCGGGTGACATTGCCTTTTTCATCGGAAAAGGAATTGACGAAGACGAGCCGTTCGGGTTTCACAATTTCGCGAAAAACAAACTTGCCCCACATATCGTGGCCGTCGGGGGATCGCATGCCGTAGTGATAGCTGCCGCCCGGGCGCAGGTCCATCTTGCTGTGAACCACCTTGAAACCTTTCGGTCCCCACCAGCGCTGCATGTGCTCCGGGTCGGTCCACAGCTTGAACATGAACTCGCGCGGCACATCGAAGGTGCGCGAGATGACGAACTCCTTCGTCTGGGGTTCCGTGACAGAACTGTTTCTCTTTGCGTCCATGTTTCTCCTCCTTTCGTTGGGCCCGTCAGGGCCGTCCGCGGCAGCGACTTGTATGCCTCAATCCTGAGGTACAAGCTGCGGGTTCCATACGACCTCCCACAGATGCCGATCAGGATCTTGAAAGTAGCCCGCGTAACCGCCCCAGAAGGTTTCCTGAGCCGGCTTTACGATTACGGCGCCAGCGTTCTTCGCTTGCTTCATAACCGCATCGACTTCAGCCTTGGACGAGACGTTATGCCCGAGCGTGAACTCCGTGGGACTAGGGCTGCTTAGAGTAAGACCTGAATCACGGGAAATACTCTTGCGCGGCCAGATTGCCAGCTTCAGTCCAGCCTGCAAGTCAAAAAAGGCTACCGCCCCATATTCGAACTCCTTGCCGATAATGCCTTCCGTCTTCAAGCCAAGACCATCGCGATAGAACTGAAGTGCCCGTTCCAAGTCATCAACGCCGATGGTAATCATAGTAATTCGAGATTTCATGCACGATCTCCCATTGGGGTTTAACGAATTTTCGGCAGATACTCCCCGAGGCGTTCAAGAGTCTGCTTGCCGCCTTCGATGGCGCCGTATTCCTTGACCACAAAGTCGCGGTCCGCCGCCGAGGGGAAGATCGCGTGCATGGTCACCTTGGTCTTGTCGCCCAGCGCCTCGAAGGTCCATGTCGCCACGAAATGCACGCCGCGACCGCCCTTCTTGCCACCGCCATGGGAATAAACGATGCGCTCGGGCTTCACGACCTCTTTGAAAACGCTGCTGTTGGGATAGTCGGTGCCGTCGGGCCCGTGCATGACATGCTTCCACACGCCGCCCGGCCGCACGTCCATCTTTTCAATGGTGGTCGTGAAACCTCTCGGCCCCCACCAGTTCACCACGTGCTTGGGATCGGTCCATGCTTCCCACACCAGCTCGCGCGGCGCATCGAAGACGCGCGTGATGACGATTTCGCGATCCGCTGTTTCCTCGATAGAACTATTTCTTTTTGCGTCCATGTTTCTTCTCCTTGCTTTGCAGTTTTTTCAGGTAGTCGTCCAGGCGATCGAGGCTCTGCTCCCAGAAGCGCCGGTAGTGCTCCACCCAGTCGGACACTTCCCGCAGCGGCGTCGCTTCGAGCCGGCAGGGTCGCCACTGCGCGTCGCGGCCGCGCCGGATCAGGCCGGCGCGCTCCAGCACATTGAGGTGTTTGGTCACGGCGGGAAGACTCATCTCGAACGGCTCGGCGAGTTCCGTGACCGATACCTCGCCCGAGGCCAGGCGTGCCAGGATTGCGCGGCGTGTCGGATCGGCGAGGGCGGCGAAGGTGGCATTTAAGCGATCGGATGACATTGGGTAACTTGTTTCCGTATTTAACTTAATGGTTAAATACACCTCGGCGGAAACTTTGTCAAGAAGCCAAACGAAGTCTCTGTCGTCACATTGAAATTCCGTTAGGGACGAAATTTGTGTGGGATTGTGTGAGGCGGCGCGGGGCGTGAGGCCAAATAAAAAGCCCGGCTTGGCCGGGCCTTGGGTGTTTAGCAGCTCGATGAGATGCGTGGGTGCTGAAAATCAAATCACGCCGGCTCCTTTAACCAGCAGGTCGCTGCGCGGGAATCGTGTCAGGACCACCACCCGCGGCGGCCGGCCGCCGATCGTGACCTCCGAGAACGCCAGCTCGTCGGCCGGTTGGTCGGGCGATTCGACCTTGATGTTCATGCGATTGATGCGCAGCCGGACGGTCGCGCGCTTCACGTAGCGTTCGGGGTCGGCGAGCACCGCGCTGATGCCGGCGATATAGTCGTCGAGCACCGTGGTCTCGCCGTGACTCAGGGCGAGCGCCTCCTGCTCGTGCATGAGACGGGTGCGAAGCGCGGCGATCTCGTCGTCAAGCCCCGCGTTCGATTCGTAATACAGCGAGTCCATCGCAAGCCGCTTCTGCATCAGGCCGCGCAGTCGCAGCTCCAGAAATTGCTTCTCGTGCTCGCGGCCGTGCGCGCTGCCCTGGTGCTCGACGATCCGCTCGAGTGCCTCGCCGATCAGGAACCCGAAGCCGCGCTGCTCGATGTTCTGGCGCAGCTGCTGCTCGTTGTCGCAGGCGCCGAACAGCCGGTAGTCGGAGAAGCTGATCACGATCTGCGACACCTCGCGCTGCATTACCTCGCCGCTCATCGCCACGCCGAAGGCGCGCCGCTCGTGGCGAGTCACGCCCAGCCCGATGTAGGCCTCATCCGCCAGCGGATGGTCGTGGAAGTACGCGCGCACTCCGGGGTCGTCGCTGAAGAACCGCTGCAGATCCGCGGCGGTCGCAAACAGGGTGCGCACCAGCGAGTCGACGGCCCAGCGGCGGGCGCTGAAATCGACCGGCGCCGCCAGCCATTGGCCGCAGTCGATGAAGTAGGCGATGGTCCGCTCGACCGCCGGCGTCAGTTTGCGGACGTAGTCGAGGACCGCATGCAAGCGCGGATCGACGCCGTCGACCACCTGCTCGATCGCCCGACGCAGCAGCGCCGGATCGCAACGTGGCGCGGTGGCGGATTGACCGCTACCGGCCAGCCGCGCCAGCCAGGCGCGCGCCTTGGCGGCGAATGTCGGATGCGGGTTCATGCTGGAGCCGCTCCCGGCTTTCCCATTCGATACCTCCTTCAGGCATTATGTGCCTATCTGGGTATGCGTAAAATCAGGCACACCTCACTCTGAACCCGTTATTGTGCCTGAGAAGCGCGTAATTTCCGGATAGGCACGAAAACAGAGACCTGAACGATGCAACCAGCCGAACCCACTTTAGCGGCCCTGCCCAATCCGGTGCAACGCTACTTCCTGGCAACCCGTCCGGCGTTTCTGAGTGTCACATTGTTCGGCTCACTGATCGGCCTTGGAACCGCACAGGCCAGCGGCGTTCAGATTGCCTGGCCGACGGCGTTCGTGACCATGGTCTTCGCCCTGCTGGCACACGCGGGGGTGAACGTCCTGAATGACTATTACGACGCTTTGAATGGCACGGATGAAATTAATACCGAACGTGTGTTTCCATACACCGGCGGCAGCCGTTTCATCCAGAACGGCGTACTCACGCTGGAGCAGACCGCGCGCTTCGGGGTGACATTGTTCGCGGCAGTCATGATCGCCGGAGCTTGGCTGACGGCGGCTTCTGGAAGCGGACTGCTTGTCATCGGCGTGGCGGGGCTCGTGATCGGCTGGGGCTACTCGGCCTCGCCGCTCAAGCTCAACAGCCGCGGAGCAGGGGAGCTTTGTGTCATGGTCGGGTTCGCCCTGATCGTGATGGGCACCGATTATGTGCAGCGACATGCGTTCGCACTGGCGCCGGTATTCGCTTCCGTATCGTACGCGTTGCTCGTTACCAACATTCTCTATATCAATCAGTTTCCCGACCGCAAGGCCGATGCCGCCGCCGACAAACGCCATTGGGTGGTGCGCCTTGCGCCGGAACAGGCGCGTTGGGGCTACGTCATGCTCGCGGTGGTCGCCAACGCCTGGTTGATCGGCGCGGTGTTCACCGGCGCGCTACCAAAGCTGGCACTGATTGCACTCGTCGCCGCGATACCCAGTGCTCAAGCCGCGGTAGATTTGTTCCGCTACGCGGCCCAGCCGCGCGCGCTCACGGCGGCGATTCGCTGTACCATCGCGGCGGCATTGCTGCACAGCCTGTTGCTTTCGGTCGCGTTGTTTTTTTAGAGGAGTTCGGGGTCGGAGTGAGCTAACCCGCGGGTTGATAGCGGGTGCCTGGCGCGACACCGCTGTGGCAACCGTATTAGTGATATCGGCAGGATAGTAAATTCAACGCCCCTTCCTGCTTCTATCCGACCATCAACCGGTTGCGGGTCAACGCGACGGAGGAACGGCCGGGGTCATGCGTGATCTGGCCTCGATTTTCCTGACTATCAATCACCCGCTCGCGGCGCGCTCGCGTTCCTGTCCCGCCAATTCGCGCAGCCCTTGCAGCGCTTGTTCCAGCACTGGGCTGTCGGTGGTTCGCGGGAAAACCACGTAAGCGGGAAGAACGTACTCAGGCGAGCCCGCGACACGAAACAAACGGCCAGCGGCGATAAAGGACGCGGCCATGCGCGCGGGCAGAAAACAACTCCCGCCGTTGGTGAGCACGAGCTGAATGCCGAGCCAGCCGATGTCGACGAGCTGCGCCGGCCCTTCGATATCGGGATAGCTCTGCGCATGCTGCGCATAAAAGCCCGGCCCCCATTCGACATAGATGTAGTCCTCGCCCGGGCCTTTGTCGTCCGGGCGCGAGCTGACCAGCACCAGGGTTTCGTCGAACAGATGTTCGACGATCAGCCCGGGGCTGTGGCTCGGCGTGTACATCAGGCCGATGTCGAGCGAGCCTTCGATCAGCCGGCGCATGAGGTCTTCCTCGAAACCGATCTCGCTGCGGATCACGACATCGTTCGCGCGGCGTCGCATCCATCCGACCCACTGCGGCAGAAATCCCTCCCACAAGGCGATGCGTCCGCCGATGCGGAGGCTGGCGCGGTAGCGTTCCGGCAAGCCGGCGTCGTCGCGCGCCTGGTCGGCGGTCAGCACCAGCCGCTTGGCGTATTCGAAAAAGCGCCGGCCTGCGGGCGTCAGACTGGTACCGGCGCGGTTGCGGACGAACAGCCGGGTGCCGAGTTCGTCTTCCAGCCGCTGGATCCGCGCACTGACGGTTGATTGGGTCAGGTGCAGCTGCTTGGCCGCTTCGAGAAAACTCCCGTTCGCGGTGATGGCGAGAAAGGTCCGGGCCTGGTCTATGTCCATCGGGGAAAGCCTATATATCGAAGATATCGATATTATATAGAAAATAATATCGTTTGATCGTTACATAAACGAAACCTAATATTGAAACAGTTATAAGGCATTCCGGAGAGGAGACGCACCATGAACAACGCCCTGCACAAGCTTAGCCCCGAGTTTCAGATCGCACGCGACCCCGAGGGCTATCTGATCGACCCGGTGGATTGGGACGAATCCATCGCCTGCCAGCTGGCCACGGAAGAAGGCATCGAACTGGGCGAGGCCCACTGGCCGGTGCTGCGCTTCATGCGCGAGCGCTGGAACACCAACCGCATCGCGCCGGACGTGCGCCACGTGATGGAGTTCCTGGTGAGCCAGCATGGTTTCGACAAGAAGGGCGCGAAGACTTACCTCTACAAGCTGTTTCCCTACGGCTACGTGAAACAGGCCTGCAAGATCGCCGGCATGCAGCGCCCGCGCGTCTGGAGCACCGGCTGAGTGGATCAATTGGTCAGTGTGTGAATTCGAAAGCTAGCTTTGCTTTTACTCTGAACCCTTGATCCAGCGGGTGCGTTAGCGAGAACCGTGATCTGACTCCCGTTTTCTTTCGCTAGGGGTTCCGCGCCCGGATCGTCCACGAACTCGAATCCATGATGATCTCTCCGTTCTTCTCGAAGCGCGCGAGTTCCCGGCGCAGCGCCTCTTCGATCTCGCCGCGTTTGCGCTCGGCGAGTTCGCCGGCCTCGCGAAAGATCTCGCCGGCGGGCCCGAGAGCGAGCTGGAACTGCATCGCCTCCTCGGCGTTCTTGCCCACCATTACCGGCCCGTCCACGCGATCGAACCTGATATCCGTGTACCCCGCGACCTTGAGCTGGGCGGTGACGACGTCCTGGCTGGCCATGGAGAACGGGCCGGGCCCGCAGGTCTTGGCGTCTTCGCCCGGCGGCGGGAGAAAATTGAGCGCGATCTGCTTGGGGACGCCGAGCCAGGGATTGTCCTCGATGCGGCGCCATACGATGAACATCAGTTCGGCGCCGGGTTTCAACGCCTTGCGGACATTGCGCATGGCGACGACGGGACTCGCGAAGAACATCATGCCGAAGCGCGAAAAACACAGATCGTATTCCGGTTTAAAGGGATAGGTCTGGACATCGGCACACAGGAACTCAAGGTGTTTCAGGCCCGCGGCTTTCGCGTCCTCGCGGCCCTTTTGCAAAAAACTGTCGCAACAGTCCAGTCCCATGACGCTGCCGCGCGGTCCCACCTTGCGCGCCAACTGCAGCGCGGTATCGCCCCAGCCGCAACCGACGTCGAGCACGCGGGCGCCTGCGGGCAGTGCGATCTGCTTCAGCGCGACCTGGCTGTGAAAGCTCAGGCCTTCCATCAGGATTCTGCAAAAGCGGTTGAACTTCGGCGCGAGAATGTCGTTCCAGACAGAGATGTAATCGGTATTCGATTCGACGGTATCGAGCATGGTGTCTCCTTACTCTTGTTGACCGGGTAGAGCGTTGGGTGCGGCGCCGGGTAATCATTAAATCGCCGTCCCGGTCTCGACGGCGTGACGCTCCATCACCGGGCGCTTGCTGGGTATGAAGCTTGAAGAGCTGACAGTGTTACTCCGCGACGCTAACGCCCGAGCCACCCATTTCCTTCGGGAAGTCTTTCATCTTCGGCAGCCCGTCCTTGATACGCAGCTTCGTTTCCTGATAGTTGACATGGACGCCGGCATGGTACGGGAAATCCGGAATGACCGCGGCATACACGTCGGTGAGTCCCATGCCGGGATGCTCCGTGAAGAGGTGGCCGCCACATATCTTGCACCATTTGCGAAAACTGTGCGGCGTCTTGTTGTAGGTGCCGATCTTGTCGGCTCCGCGCGTAATCTTTACCGCGTCGGGTTTCCATAAAGTGAAGGCGTTAACGGGCCCTGCCGACCAGCTTCGGCACGAGTCGCAATGGCAATAGCCCATTCCGGCTGGCTCGCCGCTGACCGTGAACTGAACCGCGCCGCAAAAACAACTGCCTTTGTAGGCTTTCCCGCTATTCATAACGTACCTCCATCAATATCAGATACCGCTAATGTTCCATGCCTGCCGTCGCGTTGCGTAATGACCGGTGAATTCATGTTTATCTCCCAATGACTGTACGGGTATAAGTTTTCAATGCCCGTACAGGATGGTACGGTGGAGTGGTTTAAACAAGTACAACATCTGTACCGGGTCGCGAGACGAACAGGAAACTCATTTTCATGAAAGGTTACGGACAATTCTGCCCGGTGGCCAAGGCCGTCGAAGTCCTGGGTGAACGCTGGACGCTGCTGGTGGTGCGTGAACTGCTGTGCGGCAGCCGGCACTTCAACGACCTGCGGCGCGGCGTGCCGCTGATGTCGCCGACGCTCCTGTCGCTGCGCCTCAAGCAGCTCGAGCGCGCCGGCATCGTCGAGCATGAACCTGACCGGCGCAACAAACAGGGCGTGGCCTACCATCTCACCGCCGCCGGCCACGAACTGATGCCGGTGGTGATGATGCTCGGCAACTGGGGGCAGCGCTGGGCGCGCAGCGAACTCAAGCGCGAAGACCTCGATCCGGCTCTGCTGATGTGGGACATGCATCGGCGGCTCAACACCGAGAATCTGCCGGCGCAGCGCACGGTGTTGCAGTTTGAATTTCGTGACGTGCACACCGTGAAGCGCTTCTGGTGGCTGGTCATCCAGCGCGACGAGGTGGACGTGTGCCTGAAACGTCCGGGCTACGACGTGGACGTAACCATTACCACGCGGCTGAAGACATTAGCCGCCGTCTGGATCGGCGATATCAGCCTGCGCGATGCCGTCAAGCAAGAACTGATCGATGTGCAAGGACCGAGTCAACTCACGCGCCAGCTAGACTCGTGGCTGGCGCTGAGTCCCTTCGCCAAAATCCAACCGGCCGCCGCGCCACCCCAGGTCCGAGCCACGGGATAAGTGCAAGAAACCGTGGTCTGTCCCCTGTTGTTGTTACAGAAATCGCACTGCAAAAAATATAGTGCCTGGCCCCTTTAATTCACTTCGTTCATTTAATTCAGACAATAAATATAATGATTTAAGGTACCGGATATACTACGACTTCGTTTTTACCTGCAAGAAACAATGTTTTACCGTCTGGACTGATGATCATCTTCACATCTGTGCCCACATCAGACGAAAACGTGATTACAGCAATCTGCGGGAAATACCCGCCGACCAAGGGAGCGCTCAGATCGTAGGTACGCAAGGTGCTGCCCTCGGCTACATAAGCACGCGTTCCATTCGGTGACAGCACCACGGGCGGGTAGTAAGGAACCATATTGTTTGGCAGCGCACCGAGATAGGAATAGCTGCCGTCGTATACCAGTGTCCCGTTAAACACGATACGCGACCCGGTGCGATTCAGCACCGGCGTAGACAAAACTGGAAGCGACAGGCCGGTGAAGGTCGTCGTGCCCGACGACGCATTGTACTGATAGACCATCTGCCCCGCGTCGCTGCCGATTACCACGCGTGAACCGTCTCCGCTGACGGCTGAATCTCCGTGATACGTCGCGATTCCCAAATCGCTGAACGCAGGATTGCGCACGTTATAGCGGTACGCTTCAAGGCCAAAGTTGGCACTGACATCGAATACGACTGGAACATTGCCATCGTTTGCCGGCGACAGATTCTTTACATAGGCTCCAAGGCTGGGGTTAATGTTGTGGTTGGTCGTAATGCCAGAGCTAAAATTCGCTGCATCAATTTGTGTTATTCCGGTATCGGTCCCGGCAAGCCATTGCTTGCCGTCAATTGATAGCGTAATCGAAGTAAGATTCGGGATACTCTGGGCCGTGCCGACGCTCCATTGCGTCGTATACACGAAGTACATTATTTGATTGGACCACACCCCTGACGGAGAGTACGAAAACCCTACAACGACCGTCTTTCGTTCGGCATCATAACCCAAGCCAATGACTCGCCGCGTGATGGGTACCCCACCCGGCGGAATCGGTGGTAGGGGACCATAAGACAGGTTTCCCGATAAGCCCTGTGCATCCACCACCACCAAATCTGCACGAGACCGATTAATTCCCAGATTGTTCTGCAGTTGAACCGGATAGCTGCCAGCTGATAGCGCTAGGTGTGTCGCTCGAATTTCGGTATCGCTTATGACATTAAACGTCGTGGCGTTGGTTCCGCCAAACTTTACGTTCTGAACCGCAACTTGATTGAAGTTTTCACCGCGGATGATCACCTCTTCCGCGACACCGGAAGTAGCAATATAGGGCGCGACGTAATTGACCTGAGTCCGTGAAATCGTCAGGGTGACCGGTATTGAAACCGTCGAACCGGACGATGAGGTTATCGTGATCGAACCGGCATACGTTCCGTTAAACATCCCATCGAGTTGTGCCTGCACCAGCGATGCTGTTACTTGTATTGCGTTACCCGTATTGCCGCTCGCAGGCAAAACTGACAGCCAGGGGACATTGCTACCGGCATTCCAGTTGTTCTGATTCGGGTAACCGGTAACGGTGAACTGACGGCTTAAGTCGCCGGTGACCGGTGAGTTAACGATTGTGTAGTTCAGCGATGAGGGCGAGGCGGCAACGCCGGTGACTGTGTAGGTCACGCTGACGGTCTGTGGGCTACCCGCGAGTTGCCCGGAAGAACAATTGGGATCCGTCGTGCAGGCGTAAACAGTTACGGTACTTGTATGTACACCTGCGCCCAGGATATTGGCTGGTGCGGGATTGATAGTTCCCTGACCGGTTGTCGAGCTTGTGACCGTTATATTCGTTATTGAAGCAACGGCCGGACCGGTAGAAACGATCTTGATATAAAGCGTCCCGCTGGTAACTCCGGTGACAGTCGCGGTAATTATTTGCGACGCAGGAGTCGAACTCGTATTCGGAGCATTAAACGAAATGGCATTCGTGGATAAACTGAGACCATTAGTACTGCCGCCACTGCCGCCTCCCCCGCCGCCGCCTCCGCCGCCATTGCAGGCAGCGAGAATCAAACACGACGCAACGGATGCAAACCGGAGTAGTTGCAGGCTGAGAACGCGCATCGCCACCCCTCCTCGTTATTATTGAACGCGACGATTTCGCGCTATTGTCACTTACGGAATCGAGTTAAGTCACGCTCTCCCCGGGATATTGATATTTCTCAACACCTTAGCGAGGCGGTCCGCTAGACCCGCACCAGCTTCGTCCAGCCAAAACCGCGACGGTAGTCGAGCATCGAGACGACCTTCGGTTGCACGCGCACGAACGCCGTCTCCGCCAGGTCCTCCGCGCTGAGGCCCTTCATGTCCTTGAACTTGCGCGACAGCAGCGCGAGTGCGCGCTTGGTGTCGGCCGGGCGCTCGAGGACCTTCGCGGTGGCGCCCATGGAGAGCCCCGTGATCTTCTTCCAGTCGGCCGTATCCTTAACGTTTACCCTGGCGCCTCCTCGCACACGGCCCAGACGTGAAAGCGCGCCTGCTGCTTCTGCCCCACACCGACCGCGCCCTTGTCGAGATACAGCGCCCAGGCCCAGTCGGGTTCATAGAGACTGGTGGTCGAAGACCAATAGACGTCGCGCAGGTTTTTGAAAGTATGCGGTCGCGGCAGCGCCGGGCTGTGCATCGAGCAGTCGGTCAGCGATTCGAGCTCGGTGATGGTGGGCAATCTCCATGGCGCGGCCGGGGATTGCAGATTGAGCGCCCGCACCCGGTCCAGGGCTTCCTGCCAGGTAACCGCGCCGCCGAGTTCCGCGTCGGTGCGCCAATACAGTCCCGTGAGACGATCGTAAGTCGCCACGCCGCCCGGCTCGAAACGCGGCTCGGGCCACGCGACACCGAAACGGAATTCCCCGTCCTGGCCGGAGCCCGAACATTCCACCTCTCGCCCCAGTCCGTCGAAACATTGTCGCTGGCCGGTGACGGCCAACATCGTGGATGTTCCGCGCACCGGCCACAGCATGAACGACTGGTCCTTGCCGCCGTAGAACATGCGCCCGCCATCGATGTCCACGTACCAGGCATGGCCGGGACTGATGGCGGCCGTGGTCGAGCTCCAGTACCAGCCGGCAAAGACGTTGACGAAGGGATGGCCGGCGGGCAGCGCCGGGCGACGGGTCTGATGCGAGATCAGGCTGCGAAGCTCGCGCCGGTTGGGCAGGCGCCAGTCGGAAAAGCCGAACGACGTGCGCCGGTTGAACTCGGCAACGAAGTCCAAGGCCTCCTGCCAGCTTAAGGGAAACTCGGCCGGATTGGCGTCACGGGTCCACATCAATTCCGTCAACAGATCCTGCACCGTATCGCCGCTGGCTTCGAAGCGCGGCGCCGGCCAGCCGCGACCACGCCGGCCTTCGGCATCCTGGCCGCTGCCGGCGCAATCCATAACGCGGCCTTGCGCGTCATGGCAGGTTTCCTGTCCAGTCCACAGCGCCGGACAGAACACTTTGCGGCTCATGCACAGCCTCCTCGCGACGGCGGAAAACCGCGGTCAGGCAGATTAAGGCATCAGTGTAATTGAAATGGAGTGGTAACTTTACTTATCAACTCCTCTGACCACTTGATTCTCCGACGCCGACGGTCCTGCGCAAAACGAAGTGTGCGTTTCGAAGACCGGGTTGCTGATCCGAAACTGGCCCCGTGATTGAAGTGAAGTGAAAACTGAACAGGTGAATCAGCGGAAAACGTGGTCTGTCCCCTATTATTATTCCTGCTTCACGAACTCCACCGCTTTGGCTTCCATACCATTCTCAAGTGACAGTCGTGAGTGGCGTTACGCCTGCTTCCAGCGGCGAACGCTGAAACCCGTCAACCACGCTGGCAGTTCCTCCGCGGGCATGGGCTTGGCAATGCCGTAGCCCTGGGCGACGTCACATTCATTCGCGCGGAGCCAGGCCAGGTCGTCAGCCGTTTCCGCCCCCTCGCCGACGACGTGCAGGCCGAGCGCGTGACACAGCATGATCGTTGATTTGACGATGGCGGCGTTCTTGGGCGTTTCGGCCACGGCGCGGATGAAGCTGCCGTCGATCTTGAGTTCGTGCACCGGCAGCGTCTGGAGGTAGGCGAGCGAGGCGCGGCCGACGCCGTAATCGTCGATCGCGAGCTTCAGCCCCAGCTTCGCCAGTTCGTTGAGATGGGTCAGCGCCAGCTCCGGGTCTTCCATCAGTGCGCTCTCGGTGATCTCGACGCACAAGGCCTTGGCGGCGAGGCCGTGCTGCTCGACCAGTCGCCGCAGGTGGTCGATCAGTTTGGGATTCAGGATATCGAGCGCGGAAAGATTGACCGCGGGCACGAGGTGGATTCCGATCCGGCGCCAATGCGCGACCTGCGCGACCGCCGCTTCGAGCACCCAGGGCGTCAGCTCGCGGATGAATCCGGTTTGCTCCGCGAACGGAATGAAGTGATCCGGCAACACCAGGCCGCGCTGCGGGTGCTGCCAGCGCAGTAGCGCTTCGACCTCCGTGACATGCCCGCCGGCGAGGTCGAGCTTCGGCTGGTAGTAGAGCAGGAATTCCCCGCGCGCCATGGCCTCACGCATTTCCCAGATCAGCGACAGTTGTTCCGGCAAGGGTTCATCGCCCGCCTCGGCCGCGAAAGCGACGCCGCTGCGCTGGCGCTTGGCGGTATACATGGCGAGCTCGGCACGTCGGTGCAGCGTGACGGCGTCACGGCCGTCGTCGGGAAACAACGCAACCCCGAGACTGGCGTCGACGTCGAGCCGATGACCGTCTAGCGTGAACGGATGGCGCAAGTCCGCGATCAGCGATTCGGCAAAACCGCCGGCGGCCTCGCGGTCCGCCGCGCGCAACAGAAACACGAATTCATCGCCCCAGAAGCGGCTGACCAGGATAGCGGCGGACTGGAACAAACTCAGGCGCCGGCCGATCTCGCTCAGCAGTCGGTCGCCGACGGGATGCCCCAGGGCGCTGTTGATCGGCGCGAAGCGGTCGAGGTTCATGACTACCACCGCGCCGCGGCTCTCCGGCGGCAGGCTGTTGAACTCCTCGATGAAGCGCGTGCGGTTGGGCAGGCCGGTGAGGTTGTCTTCGTACGCGAGCTTCAGGATTTTCTGTTCGCGGTTGGCCACGCGTTCGCGCATGTGATCGAAGCTCGCCGCCAACTGGCCGATTTCATCGGACATCAGCCGCGGCACCGGCTCGGCATAGTCGCCGGCTTCGATGCGGCGCGCCGCGCCGGCGAGCACGTTCACCGGCCGCACAATGCGCCGCGCGAGCATGACGCTGCCGAAGGAGAAGACGATCACTCCGGCGAGCACGATGGTCCACAGGACGGTCTGCAGCGCCTGAAATGGCGCCTTGGCCTGCTCGACCGAGCGCTGCAGCGCCACGCTGGTATCTTTGCCCAGCGGCACGTACACGGTCCGGTAGTGCTCAGCGCCGATAGGCAACTCCCCGGGCATGCCGCCCACGACACCGGCCACGGCGGCCGGCAACACGGCGCGCTTCGACTGCTCCAGCGAAGAAGCGAGCACCGTCACGCCGGTTTGGTCGCGGCGTATCACGCTGACGGCCAGGCCGGTGATGCCGGAGAGATCTTGCGCCCAGCGGTCGTCGACCAGAAAACCCATCGCCACCCAGGCGATCCGCTGCGGCGCGAGGATCGGAACCATCACGACCTGATACATCCGTCCGTCCTGCATCTGGCGGTAGCCGTAACTCCTGCCCGCGGACTCGGCGTCGGACAATAGGTCCGGAAACGGAACGGCACGGTTCGCCGGGGCGATGTTCTGGGTGTCAGCGATCAAGTGTCCGTCCGGATGGATGACCATCATCACTTGCGCGCCGATGCGCAAACCGTGATTGCGGATGACGGACTGAATCGTGGGCCGGTCCTGGGTGGCGATGGCCTCGCGGAACGCGAAGTCCGCGGCCAGCACCGTGGCAGCAGTCTCCAGCTGGCGCCGGTTCTGTTCCATCAGCAGCGAGAACACCTGCGCGCCCGCCGCCAGCTCGCGCTCGATCTCGGCGCCGACGATGCGCGAATTGCTGTGGGTTACGAGCGCCAGCACCAGCGCCATCACCAGCAACAGCAGGCCGACGAAGACGATGACGATGCGGTGCTGGAGCGAACGGAAAATCATCGTTAATACGAATCTTTGTCGAGCGGCGGTTTCGGCTTGATGATGCGCGGGGGCACATCCAGCGCCTGCGTCAGCCGCGTCGGCGCAGCGCCGATCTTGATGGCGCGCGCCGGCAGCTCGCGTTTCTGGCGCGGATGCCACCAGCGCAGCCGGTACGACCCCGGCGGGACATGGGCAATGCGCGCCCGCCCGTGGGCGTCGGTCTTGGCGAAGTACGGCGTAGCGACGACCAGAACATAGGCTTCCATCCAGTCGTGGATGTTGCACCCGAGGGCGACCTCGCCGGGCTTGTCGAACACGATGGGCTTTTCCGGCTTGCCGGCGTAGAGCTTGATCTCGAAGTTCTTGGGCGGCGAAAAAGAATACAGATGATGCTTGAAGGGGTCCTGGTTGGGAAACTCGATCGCCGTGCCAACCTGCACGACCGTCATGTAGGGAATCAGTTCGCGGTCACGCTGCGCGATGGTGACTGTCGGCATCGGCCCGCGTGGGTAGCCCGCCACCGGTTCGAGAACCACGGCCACGTCGGCCAGCGGTTGGCCCGCCACCGTGGTGGCCGTCGCCTCGATGTCGCCGGCATGCGTGCTCGCGCCGGCCAGCAGGAGCGCCGTGATGCAGACTGCGCGTGAGAACATTAAGGGGCAAGTTGAATCGCGGGAGCAATCTGCCAGATCTCGGTCATCAGTTGGCCGTCGCGATAGATCAGCGCGTGCCAGACCTTGACCGGTTTCTCACCTCCGTATTCTGCCGAAACCGCGAAGGAGGTCCCCTTCGGATTGCTGTAGGACTCCATTTTGCCCAACTTGGCCGGGCGCGGCTTGCCGCCGTTGTTGGCGATAAACTTTTTCCACACTTCGCCGATCGCTTCCTTGCCGCGGTAGCGGCCATCGAGCGGGCCGCCTACCCAATCCATATAGGTATCAGCTGTGTAATCGCGCATCAACGCATCCATATCGCCAGAGGCCACCGCTTGCAGGTGCGCCTTGGCCTTGGCTTCGTCCAGCGGACCGGCCTGCGCAACCTGGAGCAAACCGAACAGCAGGGAACAGGCGATGACCGACATAAAACGAATCACGTGTTTCTTGCGGGAATATGGCTGGAAATTCATGTCTAACCCCCTCAATGTAAACCGGCAACGGCGTCATTTGAGTATAGATAGGCTACGGGGTGCCGTCATTTATGGGGTACTGGCCTGAAACCCTGCAAGAGCTAAGGTTTCCCGTATAAAACCTGCGCTGGCCGCCGTTTCATCCGCTTACCAGGAACATAGGCCAGCAAAGTCCATAGCACACGGGCCTTGTTATTTATCTCCACCCCCTCCTGCTTCGACGAACTCCACCACCTTGGCTTCCATGCCTTTCTTAAGAGCCTCCGCTTCCGACAGTTTCTGGCTGGCGGCGTAGTCGCGGACTTCCTGGGTAATCTTCATCGAGGTCGCTCCGGGCTTCCTGCCCTCTCGCGACATTCGCACTTTGTCGCTCGCTGTCCTGCTTCGCGACAAAGCCCAGAGCGGACATCCTGTCCGCCCGTTCGCCGCTTTGCGGCTCACCCCTGTGCAGCACAGAAATGGGCGAGTTTGGCGCCTTCCTGCGGCAGGGTTTCGTCGTGGAATTCTGCGCCTTCTCCTAAAACTCCGCGCCGGTCATCTCGGCCATCCACTGGTCGGCAATGAGGAGAGCGACTTGCTCGCCCTCGCCCTTCAGGCGCTCGAGAACGTCAAGTGCGGCGCGCGGACTCGAGTGCGCGACGATCCGGTAGTCCTCGCCATACCGGCGGGTGAGGGCGTTGGACATCGCAGCGAGCGGCACCGGCTCATCATCCGCGATCAGAATGACGGGCTTGTTCAGCGCGGCGGGTTCGTCCATAAACTATCGGAGAATTGGGCTGACGAACCGAATCTACTTCACTTTGTGATAACGCTTGATTTCGTCGATTTCGTCCATGGACCATTTGTTCAGTTGCACGATTCTGGCCTGCGAGCGGTATGTGGGGGGGACGATGGATCGGGCCTGATCTTTGTTGTCCACATCCGCAATGAACCATGCCTTGTGATCCCCGTCCTTGCATCCCCAGTCCGCATTCGCGAGGAAATGGGAGCCGGTCTTGAGGAAGATCTCAACGACGTGAGCACACGCTATCACATCTGGCTCGTGCGGAACTTCAATAAGAAATCTTGCCATGGCTGGGTCCTCCTTATTGGCTTGTATTTAAATCGGTGTACGTGATTTTTTCAAATCGAGAATATCAAAGCGCCGCTGGTCAGACGCCATGCCCCTCACGGGAGAAGGTTAACGCATGCAAACTGCCTAGGAAACTATCCCTTCGATCCCTTTCACTCATGCCCCTGCGGGTAGTGCGCCGGATCGGCGTGGGCGGGACCTTCGCCGCCCTAGGACGCGATAAACGCCGCCACGCGCGCGATCACGTCCGGGTCGCGCAAGATGCGGCGATGGCCGAGGCCGATGGTGCGGACGAATTGTGCGCCGGGCCAGGCCCGCGCCACCGCGACACCTTCCTCGATGGGAACATCACGGTCGTTCTGATCGTGGATCACCAGGCCCGGCACGTCGAGCTGGCGTGCCAGAACTTCGGTGGAAAAGCGCTGCCAAAGATCGGCGCCGTAGTGCGTCTCGATTGTCCGGTTGAATACTTCCTGCACCGGAGGCGCGACATCCAGCGCGGTGAAAAATTTCCGCGTGAGACCGCGCAAGCTGTCCGGCGGGCTGATGGCAACGATGCGGTTCACCTTGAGCCCGTGCTGCACGGCGTAGATCGCGCAGGCGACTCCGAAGGAATGCCCGATAACCGCGTGCACCGGCCCGCAGGCCCGGGCCACGGCGTGGATGGCCTCGCTGATTTCCGGCAGGTTGGTGGCGCGCCCCGGCGAGCGGCCGTGTGCCGGCGTATCGAACGTCACCACCCGGAAGCCGGCGCGGACCAGCATTGGTGCGAACGCGCCGAGTTGCGCGCCGCGACCGTTCCAGCCGTGCACCATCAGCACCACTGGCCCCGTGCCCCAAGAATCGACCGCCAGTGCCTGGCCGCGATGGACCACGGCCAGCGGCTGGGCCGTGCGGCGCCATTCCTGCTCCTGCGGCGGTTCAGGATAACGCAGCGGTTGAAACCACAGGCGATACACCCAGCGCCCGGCCAGTGCCGGCGAGACCAAGCCCAGCAGGCGAATTGCCAGGCGCAGCAGCCAGAAGGCTACCGGCACGGGTAGGGAACAATATGTAGTTTGATGCGCATGATCGAGCCCTGCGGTCGAGAGGTCAGAAACCTTCCGCTTCAGAACTACCGCTGGCATTTACTCACACGCCCGGCTTTTCAACAACCCCTGCAGAGGCCGCTGCTCGATGCCGAATACGGCTAGGCCACCTTCCACCGCCGCCGACGGTCCTGCACAATAATGAAGTACGCGTCTCGACGACCGGGTTGCTGATCTGGAAACGGGGCCGTGGTGGAACTGAAATGAAAGCTGAACAGGTGTCAGCGGGAACTGTGGCCTGACCGAGTTATAAAGATTGCCGAATAATTAATTTCTCCGTCCCTTGTTATGCCTGGTTACGCGGTTTGGTGCCGACGACGACGTGGGTAATGCCGTGGAGATAAACGCGCCCGGGCTTTGAGCTGCGGGCCTCGGCCTCGCGCGCAATCTCTTGCTTCACGATCGCCTGCGTATCCGCCGGCAGCTGGGTAAACAGGCTCGCCACGGGTCCCGCGAGCTCGCGAATGAACACGTCATACTCGGCGCCGGTGGAAAAATCGGCCATCGGGATCGATACCTGTTCAATCGTCACGTCGCTGAAACCCGCTTCGGCAAAGACGGCACGCAGCCGGTCGGGGTCGGCGAGCGCGAAGATGCCGGGCGCGCCCGTGGGCGGGGTGGGAACATCCATATGCCGCTTGAGCACGCCGAGCGGCACCGTGACGAAGGGGTTATTCGCCGCCTCGGTCCAGACGCTGATCACCGCTTTTCCGCCCGGCTTGAGCGCGGAGTTTGCGCAATGCATGCACTTGACCGGATCGGGCATGAACATGAGGCCCCAGCGCATGGTCACGGCATCGAATGAGCCTTTCATCGCGTCGATGACTTCGCCGTCGACACAACGGAACTCAACATTTGAGAGAGAACGCGCCTGTGCTTTTGAGCGCGCGTAGCCGATCATCTCCTCGACGAAGTCGGTGGCGAGCACCGAGCCTTCAGGTCCGATCCGTTCGGCGATGGTCAGCGCCGGTTCGCCCGCGCCGCAGGCGATGTCGAGCACGCGCGACCCCTCGCGAATGGCCGCCAGCGCGATCATGCGCTCGGTCACCGGCGCCGCCCAGGTGCGCATCAGCGGATCGTACTTGCCCCAACCCGGGGCGACCATGGTCCAGCTCTTGTGCTGGCTCTGCTTCGCTTCTACATGATTCATTTTCTCCTCCGTTATGGTTTGTGTTGTCCGTCTTCGCGGACGCCACGCGCATTTTCTGCCTAAGCCTCGGCGACTGCAGATGTGGCAGCGAGATCGCCGGCGGTCACCGGGAATACGCGCACGTGACTGATATATCCATGGATCTTGCCTTTTGCCATCACGTCCGGTCCATCGTCAATACTGAATTTAAACTCACGGTTCACATCGTCATGGATAAAACGAATTTAATAAGATTTAACGAGACGGATCAAACAAGATCTCAAGGCCTTTCCCCTTCATAAATTATGGTATTTCACCCAACGCCACTGACATACCTGCAAAATGTGAAGTGCGCGACTCGACGAGCGGGTGGCTGATCCGGAAACGGGCCGTGATAGAAGTGAAGAGAAAACACAAAGCTATATTAGGCAAAATCTTTGATCTGACCCCATTTATTTGCTCGGTTTTCGTGGTTAATCCTGTCCATTTCATTTTGTCACGGGTGACACGTATTCTGATACCCCACAGCGGCAATGGACAGGCAGGCAACCGTTCGCATGACGGATTCCGGGACAACCTCAGAGAATGACGCGCGGCGGCTTCGCAGATGCTTTTTCATCGCGGCATCCTTTGCGACAGTCCTGTGGCTGATCAAGCTCGTCGAAATCACATTTGATCTAAATCTCACTCCGTACGGTGTCAATCCGCTGAGGGCCAGCGGGCTTTGGGGCATTCTTTGGGCGCCGCTGATTCATGGTTCGCTGTCCCACGTATTTGCCAACACCTTGCCGATTATCATTCTTGGCACAGCGTTGCTGTACGGTTATCCGCGATCGGCAAAAATCGTCATCCCCGTCATCTATTTAGGTACGGGCGTTGGCGTCTGGCTATTCGCCCGCAGTTCCTATCATATCGGCGCCAGTGGCCTGACCCTGGGCATGATGCTCTTTGTATTCACTATCGGTGTACTGCGTTGGGATAAACGCGCCATCGCGCTCGCGCTCATCGTGTCTTTCCTTTATGGCGGCACGATCTGGGGAATCTTTCCCGGCGACCCTCAGATTTCCTATGAATCACATTTATTTGGTGCGGTTATCGGCGTCGTCTTGGCAATCATGTTCAAAAACTACGACCCCGCCCCGCCGGAAAAGAAATTCTCCTGGGAAGACGAAGAGGACAATGTGGAAGACGATGGTGAGCAGACTGAAGGCGACGGGACGGCAAGTAAACAATCAGAAAATGAACTCCCGCTTCATTAGCGGAGTGGCCGACCTCGCGTCGCAATGACCGGGTTGCTTATCTGGAAACGGGGGCCGTGATTGAAGTGAAGTGAAAGCTGAACAGGTGTATTAGCGGGAACTGTGATCTGACCCCGATTTTCGAATTATATTTATCGGAGCTTCTTTCTAAGTGGCGCTATATGGTCTAGAAAAATAGCGCTTAACCATTCTTTGAAATCCCGAGTTCATTCTGTGTACTCTCATTCCTTGGTTCACAATGTTCTTTAAACTAGTCAACTTATCTGGATCAACTCGACGATCAAGGATGTTCATATAGCAATGACCAAGTGTGGTGTATGGATATGGATCAGATATTCCACGCTCTTCGATTAAGCCAAATAGTAAGCTTGATCCTTCATTGTATATCTCAATATTATGTAGGTTACTCGCTACATATTGGTCCATTAGCACATGTCCTAACGCATGTCTTAAATGGAACGAATCGTACAACGGTAATCCTTTTCGGAAACAGTGTTCTGCATCATCCAATCGATCTTGGTCATGAAGAAATTTTCCGTACTGGAGCCAAAAAATCCCATCTTTAGCAAAAAATGTTTGGCAAGCTGAATAAACGTTGTCGATTCTCTCTGGTTTACCCGGAAATGCCTGTTCCATCAGAAAGTGATGCGAGAGGATAGACTTATAAATTCTATAAGCTAATGGATGTTCTCTAATATCTGAGATCTCGAACTTCTTTGACACAGTACGCATAAGTTCGCGGATCAGGGTTTCTTTTTCGTCATCAAGGAAAAAGTGCTCTAAATGATAAGCGGCAATAATTGGATGGCGCGCAGAAACATTTTGGGCATCTTTATAAAAATAAATCTTACCCGCTAATTTCTCGTTAAGAATCTTAATAATTCCGCTAACATTTTTATTTAGAACCTCAGCTAGGTATGTCAATGGTATTACCATCCTAGCTGCAGTTACGATCGAGACCAGCTGAAAAATATTTTTAGCTTCCACATCTTGAATTTCTGCGTATTCGTCAGTTAGCTGTTCTCTAAACGAATGGGCTGATGAAATATCACACATAGTTGCAAGTAAATCACCATTATATCCTCGCTCTCGGTCGATAATATGATTCGCTGCTTTATCTCTCGAAAGTTTCCTTAACTCACCAGAAAGCATTCCAAACTTTTCAAGTTTGTTAGCAAGCAAAAGAGCATTTTCGCTGGATAGCTGTGGAACGATAAAACTATTTATTAAACCCTCAGTGAATGTCGCCAAGTGGTGTTGGTTTTTATTAAATGCGTTTTCACGTTCTTCAATAATAAATACTGTCCTCAAATTTGGGAGGCGGTCAACTATCCGTTTTGCAATTTCACTTATTGCGTAAAAATTTTCAGATGAACGATCAAAAAACAAAATCAAAGATCCTTTAAGGTCTCTGATCGCTACCCAGAACTGCTCAATATCTATTCCACCTGTAGAGGTATAAATGTAAACACTCTCATAGAATCGAGATAATTCTTTTAGAAGAATCATGCATCCGGTAGTTTTTCCTACACCAATTGAACCAGTGACAGCAATTAATCGAATATTTGGTAATTTGGTTGTAGTTAAAAACTGATTAATATCAACTATCAAATCATCAATATAATTGAACTGAGCTGGTACATCATTCGATATATAGAACCAATCGGGAATATCTCCTAAGAAAAAACGTGACAAAAGTCCTTTCTGGGTTTTGGTGCGTACAAGTTCAGTTGCAACATGGCCAAACGAATAGCCAAACCAGCCAAGCGATTTGCTGTTAACTATTTCTTGCTTAAGATGCGGGAAAATTCGTTTAATGAACTTGGCTGGAGTTAAAATTGAAAGGTTCGCGTTTAAGTAGGTAATAAAATCCTCTGCAGTAGCTTCGATCGGAACAATACCTCGCTTCTCATATGTCTTGCGCTCAATCGATTTAAATGATTTCAAAACAATCCAGTTTGGATTTGAAAATTGTTCGGTTTTATCCCACAGCAAGCGTTCGCGAAGCGCGACCTCAAGATCACTTTCTTTAAAACGAGATCCAATTAAAACGCAATTTCCATGGCTAATCTGTAACGCAGCATCATAAAGCCAATCACCCCCGCGTACTGCATAATCTGCATAGCTAGTATTATCAAAGACAAAACCTGCCTCTAAATTCTCGATTGAGCCATGTAAATGAACTACGGGTGTTTCCAAGGGGTTAATCTTTGTCGGTTGTCGATCACGGTAATTGTAAAATCTATAATCTGGAAACTTACCTCGCTGTTTGTGAAGCACCTTAACAGCTGTTTGAATTACATTATCAATGTTTGTTGTGTATATACGGCGCCACCAGTGTTGTAATAGGTCAACTTGCCAACTCAAGACCTCACGACAACTAAAGGTGTCAACCAGAAATTGCGAAAAATTTTCAATTTCATCCTGACCAATCGAAAAGGCTGTTGCTAAATCTGCGTCTTTCGCATCTTCTGTTCTATAGCCAGCTGCAATGAGAATGCGTTCAATAAGCATGTTGGTCGAGGGGATTACTTGACCATTTTTTGCAGGCGTTTGATAGCTGAATCCGGCACCAAGAAACAAACCAAGTTGACCAGATTGAACCAACGGTGCAATTTTATTTTTTATCGTTTCTTTAGCTTCGTTATCCATAAAATTTGTGAAAAAAAAACTAAGAGCCAATTCTTCTTTTTACATTTGAGTTAAAGCAAATATTACCCCCACCTAAACAAAAAAGCCCGAACACTTCCATGCCCGGGCCTTTATTGGTGAAAGCTGACATACCTCAGGCCTTCTTATAAATCTCCGCCCCCTGCTTCACAAACTCCACCGCCTTGGCTTCCATGCCTTTCTTCAGCGCCTCCGCTTCCGACAGCTTCTGGCTGGCGGCGTAATCCCGAACCTCCTGCGTGATCTTCATCGAACAGAAGTGTGGGCCGCACATGGAGCAGAAGTGCGCGAGCTTGGCGCCTTCCTGCGGCAGCGTTTCGTCGTGGAATTCCTGCGCCTTCTCGGGATCGAGGCCGAGGTTGAACTGATCGGCCCAGCGGAACTCGAAGCGCGCCTTGCTTAGCGCGTTGTCGCGCAACTGCGCGCCGGGGTGACCCTTGGCGAGGTCGGCGGCGTGCGCCGCGATCTTGTAGGCGATGATGCCATCGCGCACGTCCTGCTTGTCGGGCAGTCCCAAGTGTTCCTTCGGCGTGACGTAACACAGCATCGCGGTGCCGTACCAGCCGATCTGGGCCGCGCCGATGGCGGACGTAATATGGTCGTAGCCGGGCGCGATGTCGGTGGTCAGCGGGCCGAGCGTGTAGAACGGCGCCTCGAAGCAGTCTTCGAGTTCCTTGTCCATGTTTTCTTTAATGAGCTGCATCGGGATGTGGCCCGGGCCTTCGATCATCACCTGCACGTCGTGCTGCCACGCGATCTTGGTGAGTTCGCCCAGCGTCTCCAGCTCGGCGAACTGGGCACGGTCGTTGGCGTCGGCGATGCAGCCGGGGCGCAGGCCGTCGCCGAGCGAGAACGCGACGTCGTAGGCCTTCATGATCTCGCAGATGTCCTCGAAGTGGGTGTAGAGGAAACTTTCCTGGTGATGCGCGAGGCACCACTTGGCCATGATCGAGCCGCCGCGCGAGACGATGCCGGTGACGCGCTCGGCGGTGAGCGGGATCCACGGCAGGCGCACGCCGGCATGGACCGTAAAGTAATCCACGCCCTGCTCGGCCTGCTCGATGAGCGTGTCCTTGAACATTTCCCAGGTGAGTTCCTCGGCCTTGCCGTCCACCTTTTCCAGCGCCTGGTAGATCGGCACCGTGCCGACCGGCACCGGGCAGTTGCGGATGATCCACTCGCGCGTCTCGTGGATGTTCTTGCCGGTGGACAGGTCCATGAGCGTGTCGCCGCCCCAGCGCACCGACCACACCATTTTCTCGACTTCTTCCTCGATGCTCGAGGTCACGGCCGAGTTGCCGATATTGGTGTTGATCTTCACCAGGAAATTGCGGCCGATGATCATCGGCTCGGATTCCGGGTGGTTGATGTTGTTGGGGATGATGGCGCGCCCGCGCGCGACTTCCGCGCGCACGAACTCGGGGGTGATCTCGTCCGGCATGGCGGCGCCGAAGCTTTGGCCTTTGTGTTGCCTCAGGAGCATGGCGTAGCGCGGGTCCTGGCGCAGCTCATTGAGCCGCAGGGTCTCGCGGATGGCGATGTATTCCATCTCGTGCGTGATGATGCCCTTGCGCGCATAGTGCATCTGCGAGACGTTCGCGCCGGCTTTGGCGCGGCGCGGCGTGCGGATGTGCTCGAAGCGCAGGCTGGCAAGCTTCGGGTCGCGCGCCCGCGACCGGCCGTATTCGGAGCTGGGGCCGTCGAGCTGCACGGTGTCGTTACGCTCCAGAATCCACTTCTCGCGTAGCGGCGAGAGGCCGGCACGCAGGTCGATGTGCGCGGTCGGGTCGGTGTACGGCCCGGAGGTGTCATACACCGTGACCGGCGGATTCTCCTCGGCGCCGTGGCTCGAGGGCGTGGGCGTCTGCGTGACCTCGCGCATGCCGACGCGGATGTCCGGGCGCACGCCGGTCACGAAAATCTTGCGCGAGGCCGGGAACGGGCGGATGGCCTCGGCCGAAAGCGTCGAGGTCGGTTGCAGAAAATCTTTGGGGTGGGCGCTCATGGGACTACCTCGTTAAAACCAATCGGGGTATGAGCGGCGGGGTGAAACTGAAGAAGCTTCAGATAGCTTTCCTACGCCGGGACTAACCGGTTCAGGTTCGAAGGGTGTATCTCAGCCGGCCACCGGCCGGCACCCCTAGCTCACACAGTATGGTTTCAAGCTAAAGGATTCCCCGGGGGATTGCAACCTTACGAGTCCAGTAGGTTTTTTATGCTGTCATTCCCGCGAAGGCGGGAATCCAGTGCCGTTTATGTAATCGCGCGCGAAGCGCGCGATACCATGCAAATCCTGGATCCCCGCCTTCGCGGGGATGACAGGAAACATAGAGACTCTCTTAGATTTAGTCCGTTCGTGCTGAGCTTGTCGAAGTACGAACGTGCTCAGGACAGGCCTGTCAAACCATGAACGGAAGAATCGCCTCCTATTTGCGGGATTTCCCGTTCACCCTTCGACAAGCTCAGGGCGAACGGGAGACTTAAATCAGAGCTTCCCTAAATACCCTCATAAAGGCTATCGACTTGCGCGCCCCGGCCAAACTGCTTACCCTTGTCGGCCGTTTACCCCTATACCGTGTGCGTAAAATATGATTTCGCTGAATTTTGACGTCGCGCGTCAAACCATGATCCAGAGCCAGATACGTACCTGGTACGTTCACAACGAGCGCGTGATCGACCTCATCGCGCGCATGCCGCGCCAGGACTACGTGCCCGCGGCCAGCCGCAACCTCGCCTACGTGGACATGAACATCGCGCTCGGGCACGGCGAAGTGATGATGACGCCGAAGAGCGAGGCACGCTTGGTCCAGGAACTGGAAATCGACCCCAAGGACAAGATTCTCGAGATCGGCACCGGCAGCGGCTACATGACCGCGCTGCTCGCCGCCCTCGGCCGGCACGTAGTGAGCGTCGAGATCCGCCCGGAATTCACGGCGGAGGCGGCGATCAAACTCGCGCATCACGGCGTGCGCAACATCACGCTCGAAGTGGGCGACGGCGCGCGCGGCTGGGACCGCCAGCAGCCGTACGACGTCATCTTCATCACCGGTTCGCTGCCGATCCTGCCCGAGGCGTTCCGCGACAGCCTCGCGCCCGGCGGGCGGATGATCGCCATCGTGGGCCAAGCGCCGGCGATGGAAGTCAAACGCATCCGGCGTCTCGATGCCCAAGTCTTCAACGAAGACTCGCTGTTCGAAACCGACCTGCCACCGCTGCGCAACGCCATCGAGCCTGCCCGGTTCGTTTTTTGAGGGTACGGGAAGATGAAGCTTATTCGGCGCGCTTCGCTGGCGCTCAGCTTGCAGCCCGGGGTGCAACAAAACACGTTGCACCCGTTCAGCGGCGCCAATGTCCACTGGACATTGGCGACAATTTCGCCGGGAGCGAAATTGGACGCGCTTCAGCGCGCCCCGCAGGGGTGCGCGCCAGGGATGGCGCGCATCAAAACTCCGCCTCACCCTACGATTCTGTTTTCGCGGCCTAAAAATTCTCATACATGATCCGGCAACTCACCGTGCTTGAACTGAAAGCGCGACTCGACCAGGGAAACAAGGATTTCACGCTGCTCGACGTGCGCGAGCCGTGGGAACTGAATATCTGTTCCATGCCGGGCGCCATCTCCGTCCCCATGCGTGCGGTCCCGGCGCGTTACCTGGAACTGCCCAAAGACAAGGAGATTGTTGTGGTCTGCCATCACGGTGTGCGCAGCCAGCAGGTGGCGAATTACCTCGAGCACATGGGCTTCGACAAGCTCAACAATCTGGTTGGCGGCATCAACGCCTGGGCGCGCGAGATCGACCCGAAAATGCCGACCTACTGAAACACCCCGACGCCCTTGTCGCTGGACCTGCACGAGGGGCATTCTCCCGCGCACGATCCGGCCTCGGCGCGGTATGATTACCCGTCGAACCCGCTGCGCCTGAAACAGGCAGCCGGCACCCTGAGCGAAAACGACCTGGCCCGGATCAACGCATGGCTACCATAACCGAAAAACGCTTCCACACGCCGCGCGAGGCCGAGACCGCGTTCTACGCCGCGTTCATCAAGCGCGACATCGACGCGATGATGGAGGTATGGGCGGAAAGCGACAGTATCAGCTGCGTGCATCCGCTCGGTCAGATCGTGACGGGGCGCGTGGCGGTGCGCGAATCATGGGAATCGATCTTCCGCAATTCGCCGGACATGCAGTTCATGATCACCGAGCGCTCGCGCACCCAGAACGGCGAGATCGCGGTGCACATCGTGGAGGAACACATCCGCACCAAGGGCGAACCGCCGTCCGCGCCGATGCAGGTCACCAACATCTATCGCCTGACCGAGGCCGGTTGGCGCATGATCATGCACCACGCATCGCCCGCCTCACCGCCCCCCAAGGCCGAGTCCAAGACGCTGCACTGATTCTGAGCGTAGGGTGTGCTGAGCGTCGGCGAAGCGCACCAAACAAATTACCAGGGGAACCTCTGATTAAAGTCCCCCTCCCCCTTGAAGGGGGAGGGCTGGGGTGGGGGTGCAAAGGCGTAATCTCTTGATGCTGTTCACCCCCATCCTGTCGTTTCTGCCCAGGGTGCGTGAAAGACGCGCGCACCCGCTCGGCGGGCAAAAGGTCCACCGGACCTTTTGCCTTTTCCGCCTCACCCCCCCTTCGAGGGGGAAGGGAAGTTCTTTTTTGGCACTTGCTCAGAGATTTCCGGTGCGCAACGCTTCGCTTTTGCACACCCTACAACGAAGAGCGCTCGTGCATTCAGCGGGGATGGGTAGGGTGTGCTGAGCGTCAGCGAAGCGCACCGATCGACAAAATGGCGCGTGGTACGCGCCCTACATCTTTCATGTAGGGCGAGGCGGAGTTTTGATGCGCGCCATCCCTGGCGCGCACCCCTGCGGGGCGCGCTAAAGCGCGTCCAATTTCGCTCCTGGCGAAATTGTCGTGAACACACTTAACGTGTGTTCACGCCGCCGAGCGGGTGCAACGGGTTTTGTTGCACCCCGGGCCGGAATGTTAGGCGCGCAGCGCCGTAACCCGCCGGATGATACTTGAGGCACACGGTTCTCATCCGGCGCAATACGCTGCGCTATTGCGCCCTACGCGTTGAGCACCAGCGAAGCACACCGAAAAAAATACCGGGATTCAGTTTCCGAGCAGTTGCTCGAGAATGCGCATGTTGGCCGCGAGCGCGCCGCGGTTCTCCTCGACCATCTTGCGCCCGGCCTCGCCGGCGCTGTCACGGCGGTTGGCGTTGCCGAGAAAATCCGACACCGCGGCCGCGAGCTCCGACGGCGCCTGGATCTGCACGCCGGCGCCGCGCTCGAGCGTCATCTGGCTGATCTCCTGGAAGTTGAACATGTGCGGGCCGAACACCACCGGCTTGCCCACCGCCGACGCCTCGAGCAGGTTGTGCCCGCCGGTCGGCACCAGGCTGCCGCCGATGAAGGCGACGTCGGCCGCGCCATAGAACAGTTGCAGCTCGCCCATGGTATCGCCCACCAGGATCTCCACCGCGGCATCGAGCGCGCCGCGGTTTTCGCTGCGCTGCGCGACGTGAAACCCCTGCTTGCGGCACAAGCGCGCCACCGCGGCAAACCGCTCGGGATGACGCGGCACCAGCACCAGCAGCATGTTGGCGAAACGCTTATGCTGTTTGAGCCGCGCCAGCGCCGTGAGTACCGTCTCCTCCTCGCCCTCGTGGGTGCTGGCCGCGAGCCACACCGGCCGGTCCTGGCCCCAGGCGATGCGCAGCACCTCGGCGGACTCGCGCAGGCTGGCGCCGGCGTTGAGTTCGAACTTGATGCTGCCCGTGACCGTGACTGATTCCGGACCGGCGCCGAGCGTGAGCAGCCGGTTCGCGTCCGCCGGTGACTGCGCCGCGAAGCGGTTCACTTGTCGCAGGGTGGCACGCGCCAGCGACGCAAAGCGCTGGTACTTGCGCATCGAGGATTCCGACATG
This sequence comes from Sulfuricaulis sp., assembly GCF_041499725.1. Lineage (GTDB taxonomy): Bacteria > Pseudomonadota > Gammaproteobacteria > Acidiferrobacterales > Sulfurifustaceae > Sulfuricaulis. The sequence goes on along the minus strand of NZ_JBGQKW010000004.1, from coordinate 10,712 downwards.
CGCACGTTGGTGACGAACACCGGAATCGAACGCGCGCGGCACTGGTGAAAAATGTTCGGCCACAGCTCGGTCTCCATGACGATCGCCATCACGGGCCGCGTGCGGTCGAGAAAACGCCGGACCGCGGACGGGTAATCGTAGGGCGCGTAGCAGTGCGCCACCCTGCCGTTGAAAAGCTCGCGCACCTGCACCGAGCCGGTCGGCGTCATGGTGGTGATGAGCAACGGGTATTCGGGATAGCGCACGGTGAGCTCGTGTACCAGCGGCAAGGCGGCGCGCACCTCGCCGACCGACACCGCGTGGATCCAGATCACGCGCGGCGGCGGAAGCGGGTCGATGAAGCCGAAACGTTCGGGGATGCGGCGCCAGTAATCCGGGTTGCGCAGCCCGCGCCACAGCAGGCGCAGCAGCACGTAGGGGAACAGCAGTCGCAGGAACCAGTTATAGGCGGCGTGCATGTGACAGGCCCGGTGGCGGATGTTGGAAATTATCGCATGCGCGGTGCGCGTGCATCCCGGCGATTTTTCAGCATAGAATAGCCCATGCCCGAGCGCCTGTCCGCCGTGATCATCACCCGCGACGCGGCCGATCTGCTTCCCGAATGTCTCGAAAGCGTTCGTTTCGCGGATGAAATCCTGATCGTGGACTCCGGCAGCCAGGACGCCACGCGCGAGATCGCCAAGCGCCACGGCGCGCGCTTCCTGCACCAGGACTGGCTCGGCTACGGCAAACAGAAGCAGTTCGCCATGGAACGCGCCGTCAACGACTGGGTGCTGTGTCTCGACGCCGATGAGCGCGTGAGCCCGGAACTGGCGCATCGCATTCAGGAAGCCCTGCGCGCCCCGGCCTTCTTCGCCTACGACATGCCGCGCTGCAACCGCTTCATGGGCCGCTGGCTGCGCCACGGCGAGGGCTATCCCGACCCGAACCTGCGGCTGTTTCACCGCGGCCATGCGCACTGGAGCGACGACCCGATCCACGAACACGTCGTCACCACCGAACCGGTCGGCCGGCTCGACGGCGACCTGCTGCACGACAGTGCCGTCAGCCTCGCCGATTATCTCGATAAGCAGAACCGCTACACCACGCTGCAGGCGGAACGGATGCACACGCAGGGCAAGCGCGTCACCGCCGCACGGCTGGTGCTGTCGCCGCTCGGGCGGTTCATCAAGTTCTATTTTCTGCGGCGGGGGTTTCTCGACGGCGTGCCGGGGCTGGTGCACATCGCCATCGGCTGCTTCAACAGCTTCACGAAGTACGCCAAGCTGATGCAGCTTGCGCGCGCCGGAAACAGGAAGAGTTAAGGAACCTCTGATTAATTCCCGTTCGTGGTGAGCTTGTCGAACCACGAACGGATAGGTTCCTCATACTTTCAGATATTTGCCATTCACCCTTCGACAGGCCTGTCCTGAGCGAGTCGTTCGGTCTTCGACAAGCTCAGACCGAACGGCGAGTCGAAGGGCTCAGGGCGAACGGCACAATTGATCAGAGCTTCCTTAATTTTATTTCTTGAATCTCACGGCGGCGCCCAGCGGTTGCTCTGTAACAACTCGTACACCACCTGATCGGTCGCCAGCAGTTTCTTCTCCAGCGCGTCGAGATACGCCGGCGGCGCGCCGGCGGTGACGCCGCTGTCGAGGCGGTTCTTCAGGCTGTGGGTGAGGAATCCCTCCTTGCCGATCATGCCGACGACGTTGCCGGCGCTCACGAAGGCGTAGCCGTCGCGCTTGCGCAGCAGCGAGTCGCCGAGCGCGCTGACCGGGTCGTCGAAGCCGAGCAAGTCGATCACGGTGGGAAACAGATCGAGCTGCGACGCCACCACGTCGTTGGTCCCCGGCTTGACCCGGCCGGGGGCGTAAATGAGTATCGGGATGTGAAAGCGGTCGAGGACCTTGCTCACCCCGAACTTGCCGATCGGGTGGTCTGCGACGAAAACGAAAACGGTGTCCTTGAACCAGTCGGCCTGCGCCGCCTTTTTCATGAACTCGCCCAGGCTCCAGTCGGCGTAGTAAAGCGTGTTGAGAAAGCCGTCCTCGGTCAGTTCCCCGTGCGGACGCTTCTCGAAGCGCGCCGGCAGGCGCGTGAACGGCTCGTGGGTGGTGCCGGTGTAGACGTAGGCGAGGAACGGCCCCTGGGTTTGCGCGAGCTTGCCGGACAGAAACATGAACGTGTCGTAATCCCAGCCGAAGGGCGAAGCGTTGGCATCGGGATAATCGAGCACGACCGGGATATCCTCCATGCCGTAGTACTCCTCGAAACCCGCGGCGCGCGCGATGGCGTCCATGCGGAACGAGCCGCGGTGCGAGCTCTGCACGAAGATCGTGCGATAACCGTGGCGCTGGGCGATCGCGCCGAGGCGCGACACGTTGGTCACCTCCAGCCCCTTGCCGAGATACGGCATGCCGATGAGCAGCGGGATGCCGGTGAGAGTCGCCTGCACGCCCTCGATGGAGCGCTGCCCCTCGGAGTAGGCGCGCGTGAAACACAGGCTCTGCAGCACCAGGGCGTCGAAATTCGGCGTCGCGCCGAAATGGCCCCCGGCGAGCGCGTCCACGTAATGAAAGCTCCAGCTCTCCAGCAGCACGATCACCAGGTTGGAATGTTTCGGCTGCGGTGCGTAGCGGCGCTGCATTGGGTACTCGCCGTCCGCCAGCGGATAGGCCTCGGCCGTCAGCCGCCGCGCCTCGGCCGCGTCGAAAAACCGGTGGTTGACGACGCGCGAGGAATAACTGGTCTGCGCCGCGCTGTACACGCCGTTCAGCGTGAGGTTACCGGCCGCCGTGCTGCCGCTCGTGAAAGCGTGGACCACGTTGATCGGCTTGCCGTAGAACGTCCAGCCGCGTCCGGCGAGGATCAGGACGATGAACAGCACGGCAAATCGCATGACGCTCTGGTGGGAGGCGACCGTCTCACGCGCGGCGATGCGCCACCACAGCAGTGCGAGCCCGGCGCACAGCGCGAGATAAGCCAGAACCGCGCCTAGGTAGCCGGTGAACGCGATGTGCAGCATCGGACCCATGTCGTTGCCGACCGCGATCAGCTCGGTGGCGATGTGGCGGTTGACGAAGCCGAAATACACCAGGTCGGCGGCCAACACCACGCCCATCACCACCGTCATCGCCCACAGAATCCAGGCGAGCGGCTGGTGCCACCAGCGGCTGACGGCGAATTTCAGCGGCAGGTTCATCAACAGCAACGGTATGAAGAAAAACACCGCCAGGGTGGCGGCGTCGAAGCGCACGCCGTGCACGAACGCCCACAGCGTCTCGCCCGCGGACAATTGGCCGAAATAATCGCGGTACACGACGAACAGCGCGACCCGGAACAGCGAGAACAGCGCCAGCGCCAGACCGAAGTACAGCAGGCTCTTGCGCAGCAGTGTAAGAGGCGTGTCTTTCATGTGTGCTATCCCCGTGGAGCGCGCTGCAGCGCGTCCAATTTTTCTCCCGGCAAAATTGTCATGAGCGAGCCTTGTGATCCATTTTTTCAAAAACCTGCGCGAGTTTGGGGAGCACGTCGGCGACTTCGATCAGCCGCATCGGTTCACCGCGATGCACGCGCGTGGTCCAGTTCACCGTCTGCGGGTCCTGCCCGAGGATCGTGCGCACCGCCTCCGGATAACGGTTCACCACCAGCTCGGGATAAAGATACGGGCCCGAGAGCTGCGGCGGCGCGACCGCGTACAAGCCCACGACCGGCGTGCCGACCGCGCCGGCGAGATGCACCGGCCCGGTGTCGGGCGCGAGCAGGCAGTCCGTGCGCGCCAGCACCGCCGCCAGCTGCCGGGGCGATGTCGCACCGATGAGATTGGTGATGCCGGTGGACACCGCGGCCATGATTGTTGCGCCGGCCGACTGCTCGTGCGCGCTTGGGCCACCCGTCAATATTACGTGCGCGCCCCAGCGGCTCTGTGCCGCGCGGATTACCTCGATCAGGCGTTCGACCGGCCATTCGCGCTCGGCCTTGCTCGCGCCGGGATTGACCGCCAACAGCGGTGCGCGCTCGCGCGGCACGCGCGCCGCGGCCCAGGCGCGTTCGTCCCCGGTGATCGGCAGATTCCATTTCATCACCCGTTCACGGATACCGAGGGCCTCGAGGAAGGCGAAGAAGCTGTCGAGCAGGTGCTGGCGCGCAAACGGAATGCGTCGATTCGTGAACAGCCACTGACCGTCGCGGGCGCGCACGCGGTCGAATCCGATTCTGACAGGGGCAGAAATCAACGGATAAATGAAGTTCGCGCGCCAGCTTGCCTGCATCGCGAGCAGTGTGTCGAAACGCCGGCCTTGGAGTTGCCGGCGCAGATCGAGATACGCGCGCAATCCCCGGCGCTTGTCGAAGACGATGAATTCCACGCCCGGATAACCCTCGAGCAGCTGGTAGGCAAGTGATCCCGTGATCCAGGTGATCCGCGCCTGCGGCGCCGCCCGCTTCAGGGTCTCGATCACGGGCAGCAGCAGCGTGACGTCGCCCAGCGCCGAGAGCCGGACGATGGCGATGTCGCGCAACGAGGCGGCGGTCGTGTCCACTATTCCTGATTCACCCCGGCGTCGGCGTTTCGCCGCGTGGGCCGGGCGAGCAATTGACCGAAGGCGCGGACCGCCTCGTCTACGCCGATGTCGGCCACGTTCAGGCTCGGCGGCTGCAGCAGCACATGCGGCGCCTTCCACGGGTACCAGCGGGTCTTGTCGGACTTGCCGAAGAAACACAGGATCGGTTTGCCGAGCGCCGCGGCGATGTGCATCGCGCCGCCGTCGCTGCACACCACCGCGCGGCACAGCGCCAGCCCGGCGATCAGCTGATCCAGCCGGTCGGTGGGATAGGCCAGGATGGGAACGTCTTTCAGGTCGTCCATGATCTGCTGCGCTTTCTCGTCATCGCCGGGGTGGCGCGGATTGGAGGCCGAACCCGGCGACCAGAACAACATGAAGCCGGCGCCGTGCGCCTGGCGCAGGCGGCGGATGAGGTCGGCAAAATTTTCCGCCGGCCAGCGGTTGAGGGGTTTGCGCGCGCTGATGTGCACGCCGATGACGTTATCCGCGGCCAGCCGTTTCTCGCGCAATGCCTGTTGCGCCTGTGCCGACACCGCCGTTGACGGAAACACGCGCATCGCCGGCGGCTCGTCGTGGATGCCGAGCGGCGCCAGCAGGCGGAAGATATCCTGTGCCTCGTGCAGCGGCCGCGGCAGCGTGTACGGCACGCCGGTGTCGATGTACTCGACTCCGCTCTTGCCCGGCTCGGTGAAACCGATGATATGCCTGGGCTTGATCGCGCGCGCGAGACGCAGGGCGCGTGGAAGAAAATGCGCCCCGGCGATGATGGCGTAGTCGAATCGCTGGCGACGCAACTCGCGCATGAGAAGCAACCGTTTCCAGAGCACGCCGAGCACGCCTTGGCCCGCTTCGCGGTGCTTGGTCTTCATGTAGGCGTACACCGTGTCGATGTCGGGATTGTTCTCCACCACCGGGCGGTTGTAGCTGTTGACCAGCACGCTGACGCGCGCCTTCGGAAAATGTTCGCGCAACGCGTGGATCAGCGGCGTGGTGCACACCAGATCGCCGATGTTGTCGCGGCGGATGACGAGAAAGCTCGGCGCGGAAGCGGTCGTTTGCTTCATGCGGACGATCGCTCCTTTTCCTGGGTCCCGCGCGTCATTATGACCGAGGCAAAGCCCACGAGCAGCATGAATTGCTGCAGCATGTGGTCGCGAATAACGCTGTCTAAAAACATGCGCGCGCCGAAATCGAGCAATAGTAAAAGCAGCAGCGCGGCGACGGCGTCATGCGCCGCGCGGTAGCGCCGGTAGGCCGGCACCGCAAGACTCGCCAAGAACGCCAACCATAGCAGCGTTCCCGGCACGCCGGTGCCGATGGTGAAATCGAGCATGCCGCTGTGGCTGTGACCGCCGCCTTCGCCGTACTTGGCCTTCAGGCCGTGCCCGAAAGCGTTGCGGCCGAAACCGACGCCGAGCGGGTGCTCGGCGACAAGCAACAGTCCTTGCTTGAACCAGGCGACGCGCTGGTAAAGCGACGGGTCCACCGTCTCTCCGCTCGGCAGCGTCGGCAGGCCGTACTTTTTCTCGTCCTGCCATGCCTTGTGGTTCTCCGTGTCCCAAGCAATGGCGGTGGTGTCGAGCAGGTTCCTCACGCTGATGGTGTTTTGCGTCGGCTTGATGAAAACGGCGAGCGCGAAACCACCGAGCGCGATAACGAGCATGGCGGCGGCGCTCATCATCGACGCCGTCTTGCTTATCCGGCTTTTCCGGCCGAGCAGGTAAAACAACGCCGTCGCCACGAGCAACAGCACGAACACCGTCACGCCGTTGCGCATGCGCTCGGCGAACATGGAAAACAGCGTCAGGACAAGCGCCGCCCACAATACTCCGTTGCCGACGGGCATAAGATTCTTTCCGCGCAGGCGCCGAATAAGCAGATCGGCGAACACAAAACAGAACAGCGTGTTCGTCACGTAGTTGCTTTTATCGGACCCGCCGGCGAAACCGGTGATGCGGGTGAAGTCTCCACCCTGCCTCCAGTCTTGCGGCCACTGGTACAGCGCCATCGCATCGACGTACACCACGTGCACGAGCAGGGCGATGAACACCGCCAGCAACACCTGCCGTCCGAGATCGGCGCGCGGTTTCGCTGCCGCGGCAATCAGTATCCCGGCCGCCAACGACGCCAGTCCGCGCAGCCATTGGCTTTGGATTTCATCGAGCGCCCAGGAAGTTTCGGGAGATATGAAAAACGCGACAACATACATCCATATCGTCAGCGCCATGAGAATACCGATGGGCGGAGCGATGTCGCGAATCGCCCGACCCACCTCGCCCCGGCGCCAAGCGAGATAACCGAAGACACACAGGGTGAAGACCAGCAACAGGTCGCGCAAGGATATCGTGCGGGGAATGGGCCATATGAAGAAAAGCAGGACCAAAATGACCAGGCCCGTTTTCTCCAGCCATCGGAAATTATTTTCCATAGGGCGCGGCTGTGGCGGTTACCCGGTGCCGGTGAACGGCTGGCGCAAGGATGCTGGAAATATCAGTCATGGGTCAGTGGTGTTGATGGTGCCAGCGCCACGCGGTTTCAATTATCCGGTCGAGACTCGTGTAGCCGGGTTTCCAGCGAAGTATCCGGTTCGCCTTCTCCGCCGACGCCACGAGAATCGCGGGGTCTCCCGGGCGGCGTGCCGCCACGGAATAGGTCACCTCGTGGCCGGTCACCTGGCGCACGGATTGAATCACCTCAAGAATGGAATGACCCCGGCCGTTCCCCAGATTGAACACGTCGGTCTTGTTCCCGTCGACGAGATAACGCAGCGCCTTGAGATGCGCGTCGCACAAATCCACCACGTGAATGTAATCTCTCACGCAGGTTCCATCGGGAGTGTCGTAGTCATTGCCATAAACATTCAAGGGATGACTCGCGCCCTTCAGCACCGAGCGCAATACGTTCGGAATCAAATGCGTTTCCGGTTCATGATCCTCGCCCAGCTCGCCCTCCGGGTCCGCGCCGGCGGCGTTGAAATACCGCAGCGATACGCTGCGTATCCCATAAGCCGAATCAAAATACGGAAACATTTCCTCGGCCATCCGTTTAGTGCTGCCATAAGGATTCACGGGGTTCTTGGGGTGAAGCTCATCGATAGGCGTGTATTGCGCCATGCCATAGACGGAGCAAGAGGAGGAAAACACCAGGTTCGTCACCTTGTGCCTGGCCATCGCTTCGAGCAGATTAAGCGTGCCCACCACGTTATTGCGGAAGTAAAGATCGGGATGTCTCACCGACTCCTCGACCAGGCAATTGGCCGCAAAATGCATGACGGCGGTGTATGGGCCATTCCTGAATGCGGCATCCAGGTCGGCGCGTTCCAAAAGATCGCCCTTGACCAGCCTGCCCCAGCGTACGGCTTCCTCGTGGCCGGTCGATAAGTTATCGAACACCGTGACCTCATGGCCGGCCGCCTTTAACATCTTGCACATATGGGCACCGATATAACCGGCGCCACCGCATACGAGAATTTTCATGTCAATGATGGTTATTCCCAAATCAACGATTTAACTTTCTGCGGCCAGCTCGAAATACAGAGTTTCCAGTCTTTGCGACAACTTCTTCCAGTCAAAAGTCTCGATGGCGTGACGCCTGGCCGCCTCGCGAACGGGTTGCAGCTTGCCACGGCTCTCGATGACCTCCGACGTTTTCGCCGCCACCGCCTCCACGTTACCCGGCTCGTGTAAAAAGAACCCCGTGGCTCCGTCCTCGATGGACTCCTTGATTCCCGCCAGACTCGTCGCGAGGATAAGACAGCCCGACGACTGCGCCTCGATGACCACCGCGGGATGCTGCTCCCCCGCGTGCTGCGTGGGTAGCAACACGATATCGCTGATTTTATAGATCGCCGGCAACCGGGCATGAGATATCGGCGGAAGGTCCAGCAAAACGCCGCGGCGTTTGAGTTCTTCCAGCAGCTTCGCGATGGCTTCGCGGTCGTTATCCCGATGATACAAGGCCGATCCCACCGCTACCGCAAAAATGTCACGGTGCTCTTGGCTGAGTTTCCACACGACCTGAAGGAAGGTATGAAATCCCTTGGTTTCCTGCTTTCGGCCGACATAGGTCAGCACCACGGCATCGGAAGGAATGCCCAAAATGGCTCTCAGGCTGGTTTTCTCATCCGCGGAGGCCGGGGAAAAATGTTCCGTATCGACGCCGTTATAGATGACCTCGATGCGCTCCTGCGGATAGCCGGCCTCGATCATCTTGGTTTTGGTATAGTGGCTGGCGGAAATATATTTGGTCGCCAGGCCCATTTCAGGGCGGAACTGGCGGATGGCGTTGACATGAATCAGAACGGGCATCGGCTTCTTCAATGCCCGAAGAAAATCCTCCACCGGAAATTCAATTTGATGGGCATGAAATACATCCGCTGAGATCCGGTTGACAATTCTGGCTGCCCGCCGGTGCAACGGATAAGGATCGAGTCGCGTAATCTTGCGAAACAATCTCCGGTAAATCCGGCCCTCGTGGAGCCGGAAGATATCACCGATGCGGCCGTCGTAATCGACGCGCTGCCGGTAGTGTTCAAGATTGCAGATGGTATAGGTCGTGGTGAACCTCATGTGCTTCGTGAGGTTGTAGGCGATCAGCGCCGGTGCAAAGCCCCGGATATCCGGGATCGACCCATGCGGAACGTAGGATACCACCTTCATCTTTGCCGTCTTTTCACGATCATTATTTAACTGTCCGGGGAGCTTGTTCCGTCTTGGCCGGGGATTGGTGCACGCAAGAATAACCTACGCCCGGCGGCGGGTCTAAAAAAACACGCGCTAGCTCAAACCAGCACGCATGATCGCGACGAGCTGCCTGGCCCGCGCTTCCCAGGTGTAGCGCTTAGCCCGTTCGCGCAGGCCTTCGCCCAGTCGCCGCGCCTGTTCGGGATTATCCACCAGCCGGCGGATACCGGCCGCGAGCGCCTCCGGATCGCCTGGCGGCGCCCACACGGCCTCGTCTTCGGCCAGCACTTCACGCACGGATGGCAGATCGGCGGCCACCACGGCGCAGCCCGCGGCCATGTATTCAAAAAGTTTGAGCGGAGAACTCCACAGGCTGTTGGGCTCGGCGCGGTTCGGCAGCACAGCGATGCAGGCCTCGCTCAATGCCTTGAGCGTTTCGGTGTGGCGAAGGTGGCCGGAAAACACCACCTCGGCGCCATGGGCCGGAACCTGCCTCTGATATTCGCGAATGCGTTCCGGCGAACCGCCGATGAGTTCGATCCGGCAGCCGGGCAACCACTCCGCCGCCGCCACCAGATCCTGCGCGCCCTTCCACGGAAAGAAGCTGCCGGCGTAAACGATGTGTCGGCCGGCATCGCGCCAGGGCTTTTCCGGTATGTGCGCCGGCCAGGACACCGCATCCGGCAACACATGAATATCCCTATCGAGGCGATAACGTTTTTTCAAATCATCGGCCACGCCATGGGTGACGGCGACCAGCGCGGCGGCGCGGCGCAGCACGGACTCTTCAATCCGGGCGAGGCGCTCGCGCTTATCCGGCGGAGCAACCTCGGCGAAAACTTCATGCGCCTCGTACAACAGTGGAATATCGGGGAATGCATCGAGCAAGGCGTGCGCGATCTTGAGATGCCGCGCCATAATCAGCGCCGGCCGACGGTGGTGTCCCGATTCGTTCTCGATCCAGCCGCGCAAGCGCCGGAAGAACAGCCGGTTCGAACGCAGCGGCAGCCAGGAAAGCGGCGCGGACAGGCCGCGCGAAAGCGGAACCAGCGCCACCGCGTCCGGCCGTTCCACGCCATACGCCGACAAAGGATCGGCGTTGTCAGCGGCGGGTACGTAAGCCAGATGCACGCTGATATCGGCGCGCGCGAGCGCGGCCACCGTGTGCGCCACCTGGATCCCGCGGGCGCGCGGCAATGGCAATGGTTCTGGAAAAACGTACAACAGGCGCATGGCGCTTACTTCATGCCTCGGCAACCGGTTCCGCGCGCTCCAGCAACTCGCGCACAGCAGACCAGACCTGGGTGACGCCGATTTCGGCCATGGGCACCGTCTCATCGCAGCGGTTATCGGGGCGCGGATGTTCCACGACGCGAAGCTTCGGATGCCTGACGGGCGCAAAGCGCCGGCTGCGATGACGGCAATGGTACAGAGCGACCATGGGGACGCCAAGCGCGCCGGCAAGATGCGTCGGCCCGGT